>NZ_PYUQ02000040.1:0-643 GCF_003030865.2 Halomonas sp. SL1
GTGGGAGTTCCCATGCGAGAGTAGGTCATCGTCAGGCACTTATACCGGAAAAGCCCCGACCTCAAATGAGGTTGGGGCTTTTCTTATGCACCGAGAAAACCCCGAGCCCAAAAGGCTCGGTTTTTTTCATGTCCGGGCCTTGGATCGAGAGTCGGCATGACGCCGCGCACGATCGCCAAAAAAACGCCCCGTCCTCTGCGAGAGGGCGGGGCGTTTGTCATTGAATGTGCCATTGCAGGATCAGGATGCCAAGTGGGCGCTTTCGTTGGCGTTGGTGAGCCTGGATCTGAAGCCTGGGCGAACTCTCGGTCACTTCTGGTGAGCTAGGCCCGATCGGGTCTGAGTCCAGGGAGAGTAATATCGCCCGATCCTCGAGAAAGCCCCGTCATCATGGGGCTCACGCCGTGCGCGCGCTCCTGTTCAACAAGACGCATGAAAAAAGTCCTTGCACCCTACCGGGGAAATCCGTAAAGTACGCATCCGCTGCCGGCGACGGGCAACGTTGCAGGCGGTAATGAGTGGTAGAAGCGCTTGTTTTTCTTGAGGTTTTTCGGCAGTTGTCGAGATTGCTCGATTGACAAGGTCAGCGGAATCGGTAGAATGCCCGCCACTCGCTACGGTAGCCCGCTGAGGGCTCGATCGG
>NZ_PYUQ02000041.1:0-214 GCF_003030865.2 Halomonas sp. SL1
GGTCTCGGCCAGCATCTGCAGGCCCTGGGTGGGCAGCTGCAGGCGGTGGGCGCGCATCGCCACCTGGGACAGCGATTCCTCGCCGGTGACGTAGAGCACCTTGCGCTGCTGGGCCAGCTTGCAGGCGGTCTGCAGCAGCAGGGTCGACTTGCCGGCGCCGGGATGGCCGCCCAGCAGCACCGCCGAGCCCGGCACCAGGCCGCCGCCCAGCACC
>NZ_PYUQ02000004.1:0-202156 GCF_003030865.2 Halomonas sp. SL1
CGTTCTTGGCTCTGAACTCAGGTGTATAGCGGCGACGTCGGCGGATCTCACGATCGGTGCTTGAGGTGGTCATGATAGGTGCCCATTTATTAATAGATGGGCACCTAATGTCACCGGCTCCAGGCCTCAGCGGAAGGTGTGTTCAGCGGCCGGTTACGTCTGTCCGATTGGTTTCCTTTCAAGGTAGCTCTACAACACTACTCAACGTGGACATAGCCAAAAAGAACCCGCCGTTGGGCGGGTTTGGGGGAATTCATCTTCTTGTGCTAACTATCTATCGAAGGCCTCTCTCTATTAGGCTTTGTTGCCAATCACATTAAACACCAACTGCAATATATTTACACAAAAAGCTTTTAATATTACAATACTAAACCTCAAAAAGCCCTTTCTCGACCGCGCTAGAAATTAAAGAAGACCTACCTCTATTATTGTTTTGGAGCAATGAAACCCCAAACCTAGCTCTAGAAATCGCCACATACAGCCTATTGTAAGAAGCATGCTTAAGAAAATGCCTACTATCGGTCTCTAGAGAATCAGCCGGAGGAAGCCGACCTTTATCAACTCCACAAACCACAACCCCCTCAAATTCCAACCCCCCAACATAATCAATACCAGCGATCAAGTAACCACCTGATTTGTCAGCCTTTCTAACAGCATGTAGATCTGCTCTCTTTTCAATAACCTCATGAGATTTATTTTCATTTGAAGCAATGCGCTTTATCTCCGACAAAACAACATCACTTGCTGCAATAATAGCGACTCTAGATTTTGAACAACCAATCTCCTCGGCCAACTTAGAAGCCTCCTCGAACGATCCAGAAATCATCTCTTCATCAGAGTCATAGCTTAAAAGCCTAGGAGGAACACACTTACTTTCTTCCGCGAATGTAAGCGTCGGCTGAGCTTTATCTAGAGGATTTTCTAATGCCGTAAATATCCCTGCTCCTGAAGCTAAAATCTCACAAGCCAACGACAAAACTTCCGGAGAAGATCTAAACACACTTGAGAGAGAAGTCTCGATCTGATCACCTGAAATCAACAAAGCTTTTAGATCTGAATATGAAAGTGACGAGTTGGCTACACTCTGAGATCTATCTATCGTATAAACAATAGAAGTTTTGGCCTTACTTTTCAAAAGGTGATGAAGAACAGAGAGTTCATTCAAATTAAACAAATGAGTTTCATCAACCAAAGCAACATCGAAACCATCACGGTCAACACGACGACGCCAAATAGGAGTATCCAACTGATTAAGAGCAGACAAGACTATATCATCTGTATCGAACATTCCTGCATTTTCAAGAGAGCTTTGATATGAATTGTAAATGTTAAAAACAAATTCTTTATCGCCTTCAGAAACAACAGGCAAAGCATGCTCGCTCAACGGTATTTTTTTATAATTATCAATATCTTGCTGAGAGCGACCTTTTACAACCTCGGCAATTTCATGATGAAGAACATGGATGATATATTCAGGACTTTCATCATAGTTTTTTAAAAAAGAAAAAAAATCGTGCGAAAGGTATTTCCTTCCTGCATCCATGTCTTCGTAAGCGCTTTCAAAAACATCCTCTATAATCATCCTCTGGTACTCTTTAGAGTCAGAAGCATCTTTATCAATAACCTCAGTCTCCTCTATTTTGTTGCCAAGCTCATAAATACACCACTCCTGGAGAGTTATAACCTGAAGATTAACCAAAGAGCCACTCAATTTAGCATCAGTTATCCCATTAGCCTCAAAGATAGTGGCAATATTATCTTTTGTCGCGTTACTATGAGTGATGAATATTATATTACGCGAAACACCTTCTTGAATTGCGCTTTCAATCAAACTAACACCACGAAGAACCAGACTCAAAGTCTTTCCAGTTCCAGCAGGCCCCTCTATTCTCTCAGGACCTAAAGAAGGGGAGAAAGCAACTTTTTTTTGCGTCTCCGTAAGCTTTTCTTTCCAAGTTTCTAAAGACTGACGCGAATCAATAGGTGTAAACCCACCTTCAACCGTCTGGACTCTTAATGGAGATATTTCTTTTTTATCATCCCCAAACGTTACTGTGTCAACGTGAGAGCATTCTTCAGAGAACTTCTTGAATACTGTGTAGGTGTCTGGCTTCTCAACCTCTTTATCGCAAAAAGAGAATAACAACAAATTCCTAGTATCGCGCTTTTCCTGCCTTTTGCTATCCGGCCTCCTATCAATAATAGCTCGACTACCATCAGCATTGCTTATAGACCATGGAAAAACCACAAGCAAGTCTCCTTTCGCAACTCGCTCGGTTTTAGCAAACGGCTGGCTATTCCAGTTTTTCAGACAAGCACGAAAAACTTTTTGCAACACAATTAAAGATTGAGAAGGGGACAACCTTGAAAAAGCATCAAACTGCTCCAAATCAACAACTAGATAACATCTTTCACAACTAGACTTCGATAAGACAAGACGACCACTTTCTTTATCCTGAAAGCTCAACCCCGGCAATTCTTCTTCTCCACCCTCATTGAAAAAGAGTTGGGATATCAGCCTTCCCCCTTCAGAATACTCAACGCTCTGGTACTTCTTCTCTTGAACAACAATCTCAATCGCTGACTTATCAAATGCCACGTAACGCATTTTAAACCCCAAGCTTTTCTGTAATGTATCGAACATCGACATCATCAACACCAACCCTAACAAACTGATTGGCAAACCGCTGCATCAAAAGCTCTATATAAGGAGATTTAACCCTGCTGACTGTATAGAAGAAAATCTCTCCTTTATCATACACATCGCTACCCCAGTAAACTGTATCCTCATCGGAATAAAGCCCTTCTGAAACTTTCTCGAGAAATCTCATATCAACAAATCTTATTTCTCTCAGATTAACAATATATGGTGAAGACTCTCCGGAGATTTCGTCAGAAATATGATCTATAAGAAACACTCCTTCAACCTTTCCACGAGCCAAACTCTCCACATGAGATCTTATTTTTTTTGCAACTGAACGTGAAACAGGATTATCCGCAGTCAATCCTTCATACTGCAACTCTCTTACCACGCCAACATCTTTGAAATGACTCTCTATCTTATCCTTTATTTTTTTATTAATATCAGAAGATTCATTTTCAAAAACCTTTTCAACTCCATATGTATTAACCCATGTTTCAAGCTCAGGATTATGCTGGAGAAGCAAATTATTCACCGCATCCATTTTATCTAATATATAAAATTCTCTTTCCTTATCAAACACAACATTTTCAACAAATGTTTCAATTTTTATGACTGGCGAATAGGCAACAGCATCGACCTTGCGCTGCGATATATCACATCTGGCAGAAAGAATAATTCCCATCACAGGGTGGCCAGAGCAAATGCTCGAAACCCCACCATTAAAAATGGTCCCTTGATCTAACTTTTTCAGCCCTGCAGGCTCAAGCATATCCCTCATATATATCCCTTATTACTCCCTTGACGCGCACCACACTCCAAACTAAAAATAGAGAAAAACTCTATAAATTGTTCCGAAAAAAACATACTCTTGTTTAAATCTCATCTTTTTCCCTCTCCCTTCGCATTGTGCTTTCTTCCTCCATGGTATCGGCCGCAGCCTCGACGGCTGAAGCCTAGTTAATCTTAGCCGGGTTACGTTTGGCAACAAAAAAGCCTGCCGATAACGGCAGGCTTTCGTATGACGCGGGTGATGCGGTGGGGCTAGGCGGCGCTCGTCCGCCCTGCCCTGGCGATCACTCCCACTCGATGGTGGCGGGCGGCTTGCTGCTCACGTCGTAGGTGACGCGGGAGACGCCGGAGAGCTCGTTGATGATGCGGTTGGAGACCTTCTCCAGCAGCTCGTAGGGCAGGTGCGCCCAGCGGGCGGTCATGAAGTCGATGGTCTCCACGGCGCGCAGGGCGATGACCCACTCGTAGCGGCGGCCGTCGCCGACCACGCCGACCGACTTCACCGGCAGGAAGACGGCGAAGGCCTGGCTGGTCTTGTGGTACCAGCCGGCGTTGTGCAGCTCCTCGATGAAGATGGCGTCGGCCTCGCGCAGGATGTCGGCATATTCCTTCTTCACCTCGCCGAGGATGCGCACGCCCAGGCCCGGCCCCGGGAAGGGGTGGCGGTAGACCATGTCGTAGGGCAGGCCGAGCTCGACGCCGAGCTTGCGCACCTCGTCCTTGAACAGCTCGCGCAGCGGCTCGACCAGCTTGAGCTTCATGGTCTCGGGCAGGCCGCCGACGTTGTGGTGCGACTTGATGACGTGGGCCTTGCCGGTCTTGCTGGCGGCGGACTCGATCACGTCCGGGTAGATGGTGCCCTGGGCGAGGAAGTCCACGCCTTCGATCTGGGCGGCCTGCTCGTCGAACACGTCGATGAAGGTGTTGCCGATGATCTTGCGCTTCTCTTCCGGGTCGGCCACGCCCTCGAGCTTGCCGAGGAACAGGTCTTCGGCGTCGGAGCGGATGACGCGCACGCCCATGTGCTGGGAGAAGGTCTCCATCACCTGGTTGCCTTCGTCCTTGCGCAGCAGGCCGTTGTCGACGAACACGCAGGTCAGCTGGTCGCCGATGGCCTTGTGCAGCAGCGCCGCGACCACGGAAGAATCCACGCCGCCGGACAGGCCGAGCAGCACGTGGCGGTCGCCGACCTGCTCGCGCACGCGGGCGATCTGGTCCTCGATGATCTGGGCCGGGGTCCAATTGCGCTCGCTCTGGCAGATATCCAGCACGAAGTGCTCGAGGATGCGCTGGCCCTGCAGGGTGTGGGTCACCTCGGGGTGGAACTGCACGCCGAAGAAGCGCTTCTCTTCCCAGGCCATGGCGGCGATCGGGCAGCTCGGGGTGGAGGCGGTCACGCTGAATTCGGCCGGCACCTGGGCGACCTTGTCACCGTGGCTCATCCACACGTCGAGCAGGCTCTTGCCGGTCTCGGAGTCGATGTGGTCGGAGATGTCCTTGAACAGCGCGGTCTCCACGTCGAGGCGCACCTGGGCGTAGCCGAACTCGCGCTTGTGGGAGCCTTCCACGGCGCCGCCGAGCTGCTCGGCCATGGTCTGCATGCCGTAGCAGATGCCGAGCACCGGCAGGCCCATCTCGAACACGCACTGCGGGGCGCGGGGCGAGCCCAGCTCGGTGACGGATTCCGGGCCGCCGGCGAGGATGATGCCGTTGGGGGCGTACTCGCGGATCTCTTCCTCGGTGATGTCGAAGGCGCGGATCTCGGAGTAGACACCGATCTCGCGGACTCGGCGGGCGATCAGCTGGGTGTACTGGGAGCCGAAGTCGAGGATCAGGATCTTGTGGGCGTGAATGTCGGTCATCTGGCCATTCCTATACGAGGCGGGCAAAACGGGGAGCAAATTTCGCGGGCCGGAAGCGAAAAGCTGGAAGCCGCCCGGCGGCGCGCTTCCAGCTCATCGTTCTACGGCGTCAGGCTGGCATCAGCCGGCACGATAGTTCGGGGCTTCCTTGGTGATCTGCACGTCGTGGACGTGGGACTCGTTGAAGCCGGCGCCGGTGATCTTCACGAACTCCGGCTTGGTGCGCATCTCGTCGATGCTGGCGCAGCCGGTGTAGCCCATGGAGGCGCGCAGGCCGCCCATCATCTGGTGGACGATGGCGCCCATCACGCCCTTGTAGGGCACGCGGCCTTCGATGCCTTCCGGCACCAGCTTCTCGACGCCGGCTTCCTTGTCCTGGAAGTAGCGGTCGCTGGAGCCCTGGGTCTGGGACATGGCGCCCATGGAGCCCATGCCGCGGTAGGCCTTGTAGGTCCGGCCCTGGTAGAGCTCGACCTCGCCCGGGGCTTCCTCGGTGCCGGCCAGCAGGCCGCCGACCATCACCGCGCTGGCGCCGGCCGCGATGGCCTTGGCCAGGTCGCCGGAGAAGCGCACGCCGCCGTCGGCGATCAGCGGGATGTCGTAGGGCTTGAGCGCCGCGGCGACGTTGGAGACGGCGGTGATCTGCGGCACGCCGACGCCGGCGACGACGCGGGTGGTGCAGATGGAGCCGGGGCCGATGCCGACCTTGACGCCGTCGGCGCCGGCTTCGGCCAGCGCCTTGGCGGCCTCGGCGGTGGCGATGTTGCCGCCGATCACCTGGATCTGCGGGAAGTGCTCCTTGACCCAGGCCACGCGCTCGATCACGCCGCGGGAGTGGCCGTGGGCGGTGTCGACGATGATGGCGTCGACGCCGGCTTCGGCCAGGGCGGCGATGCGATCAGGGGTCTCGGGGCCGGTGCCGACGGCGGCGCCGACCAGCAGGCGGCCGTCGCTGTCCTTGGCGGCGTTCGGGAAGGTGCGGGCCTTCTCGATGTCCTGGAAGGTGACCAGGCCGCGCAGGCGGAACTCGTCGTCCACCACCAGCATCTTCTCGACGCGGTGCTCCTGCATCTTGCCCTTGATCACGTCGAGGCCGGTGCCCTCGGCCACGGTGACCAGCTTCTCGCGCGGGGTCATGATGTCGGCCACGCTGTCGCCGTGGTTCGGCTGGAAGCGCATGTCACGCTCGGTGACGATGCCCACCAGGGTCTCGCCTTCGACCACCGGGAAGCCGGAGAAGCCGTGCTCGCGGGCCATGGCCAGCAGGTCGGCCAGCTTGGCCTTGGCGCCGACGGTGACCGGGTCCTTCACGATCACGCTCTCGTGCTTCTTGACCTTGCGCACCTCGGCGGCCTGCTGGGCGATGGTCATGCTCTTGTGGATGATGCCGATGCCTCCTTCCTGCGCCATCGCGATGGCCAGGCGGGCCTCGGTCACGGTGTCCATGGCGGCGGAGAGGAGCGGGATGTTGAGGTATAGGTCGCGGGTCAGGCGTGTCCGGAGGCTGACGTCCTTGGGCAGGACCTCCGAATAGCCGGGAACGAGTAATACGTCATCGAACGTAAGAGCTTCTTGGGCCATACGTAGCATAGTCGGCAACACCCAGTGCGCTGGTGGGAAGGAGGGAGGTGAAGTTAATCAACCATTATAACGCCCGGGGCCGCCCTACAGCAATCCAGTCGACGTCGCAAACGCTTCAGTCATCGGGGGTGAACTCGCGCCGCCAGCGGGCCAGGAAGGCGTCGCGGCGCTGGGGATCGACGAAGGCCAGCAGCGAGGCGTTGAGCGGGATCGGATAGAGCCGCTCGCCGACCTGGTCACGCAGGCGCTGGGCGGTGTAGGGGCCGATCACGTCGGGCCGCACGCTGAACAGCGGCGTCTCGCCGGCCAGCACCCGCTGTCCGGCGTGGCTGAGCAGGAAGTCGACGAAGGTCTCGGCGGCGGCGGGATGCGGGGCGTCGCGATGCACGAAGGCCATGCGCATCAGCACCAGGGCGTAGTCCTGGGGCACCTGGACGATCACCTCGGGGTGATCCTGGGCCCAGACCATGGCGTAGGAGCCGAGCAGGTTGTAGCCGAGCCAGTAGCGCCCGTCGCTCAGGCCCTCGAGCATGGCGCGGGTGCTGTTCTCGAGCTGCGCCTCGACGCCGCCCATGCCGGCCACCAGGTCCCAGAAGCGCGGCGTGTAGCGGGCGTCCTGCTGGAACAGCGTATAGCCGACGCCGCTGCCCAGCGGCGAGTAGCTGGTCACCCGCCCGGAGAGCGCCTCGCGCTCGGTGGTCAGCAGGGTGTGCAGGTCGGCGTGGGTCAGCGGCGGCAGCATGCGCCGCGAGAGGTCGAGTCGGTAGGCCATGACGATCGGCTCGAAGGTGAAGCCGAACACCTCGTCGCGCCATTTGGCCCAGGCCGGCCAGTTGCGTACCTCGGCGGAGTCCAGCCGCCGCGCCCGGCCCTCGTTGACCTGCGCCATCTGCCACGGCATCGCCGAGCTGATCACCACGTCCGGCGGCGCATCGGCGTCTTCGGCCCGGGCGTCGACCTCCAGCGTCGAGCGGTCGCGGAAGTCCAGTGCGATCTCGGGATGGGCGTCGCGGAAGGCGTCGAGCAGCGGCTCGACCACCGCGCGGTCCAGGGCCGCCTCCACCACCAGCGGCGTGGCGGTCTGGGCCGAGGCCACGCCTCCCAGGCCCAGCGACAGCGCCAGCAGGCCACCCACGAACCACTTCACGACACGCCGCCCTGAGCTCATGCGTTCCTCCCTGTCTCGTCGTCGCCGCAGCGCGGCAGCCGCAGGCGCACGACCAGACCGTGGGGATCGCGCTCGGCGAGGCTCAGCCGGCCGCCGAGGCGCCGGGCGATGGAGTCGACGATGGCGAGCCCCAGTCCGGAGCCGTCGGTGTCCTGGCGCCCGCCGCGCTCGAAGGGCCGCAGCAGCCGCTCGCGGGCCTCGGCCGGCACGCCGGGGCCGTCGTCCTCCACGTAGAGTTCGACCGCCTCGGCCTCGCGCACGAGCCCCAGGGTGATGGTGCTGCCGGGCGGCGTGTAGCGCAGGGCGTTGTCGATCAGGTTGCCGAGCAGCTCGCGCAGCGCCCAGGCCTCGGCGCGCACCCGGCAGGGGCCGGCCGGCAACTCGTCGAGCCCCAGGTCGTGATCGCGCGCCGCCTCGCGCCCTGCCCAGTCGAGCAGCGTCTCGCGCAGCAGCGCGGCCAGGTCCAGCGGGGCGACCTCCCCCGCCTCGGCCACGTGGCGCAGCCGCGCCAGGCTCAACAGCTGGCCGGCCAGGCGGCTGGTGCGCGCCGCGCCGTCGTGCACCGCGCCGAGGGCGGCGTGCCAGTCGGCGGGCTCGGGGCTCTTCAGCGCCAGCTCGCTGGTGCTCTGCAGCCCCGCCAGCGGCGTCTTGAGCTGGTGGCTGGCGTCGGCGGTGAAGCGCAGCAACGCCTCGCGGCTCTCGCGCTGGCGGGCGAACAGGTGGTCGAGGGTCTGGGCCAGCTCGCGCATCTCCTCGGGCACGCGGGCGTCGAGCGGCCGGGTGTCGTCGGCTTCGCGCAGGCGCAGCTGGCGGCGCAGCCGGCGCATGGGGCCAAGGGCGACGCGCAGCGCCATGGCCATCAAGACGCCGGCCAGCAGCACCATGGCCACGAAGCGGCTGACGGCGCGCTCGAACAGTTCGTCGGCCAGCGCCACCCGCCCCTCGCGGGTGTGGCCGACCCAGATCTGCACCGGCTCCTGGGAGACCCAGCCGGCCGAGTCATATTCGCGCCCGTAGAGCCGCCAGGAGGCGCCGTCGAAGCCGGTGGTCAGCGCCCGGGGCTCGCGGGCCGCACGCTCGCGCCAGCCGGGGGCGATGGAAAGCGCCATGTTGGTCGAGACCGCCTCGCCGTCGGCGTCGAGTACGGCGTAGAAGACCCGCTCCTGGTGGCGGGTAGCGAGTATCTGCAGCGCCGCGGCGGGAATCGTCACCACCGGCTCGCCGTGCTGCCACTGCACGGCCTCGGCGATGGTCAGGGCTGCGGCCTCGAGCTGGCTGTCGAAGGCGCGTTCGGCGGCGCGCCGGCTGCTCCACCAGGCCTCGACCATCAGCAGCGCGCCGAGCCCGGTCACGGTGACCAGCAGCCATACCGCCAGGCGGCGCTTGAGCGAGCCCGCGACCTCGATCACCCGGCGTCGTCCTCCAGCCGGTAGCCCAGCCCGCGGAAGGTGCGGATGCGCAGGCCGCTGTCCTTGAGCCGCTTGCGCAGCCGGCTGACGTAGACCTCAAGCGCATTGGTGCCCACCTCGTCGAAGCCGAACAGCCGACGTTCCAGGATCTCCCGCGGGGCGATGCTGCCGGCGTGCAGCAGCAGGCCCTCGAGCAGCAGCAGCTCGCGGCGCGGCAGCTCCAGCGGCGCTTCGTCGAGGCTGGCGCTGCCGGTCTCGGGATCGAAGGCCAGCCGGCCGAGGCGCAGGCGGTTGTCGCTGCGCTGCTGGCTGCGCCGCAGCAGCGCCCGCACCCGGGCCTCCAGCTCGGCCAGCGAGAACGGCTTGGCCAGGTAATCGTCGGCACCCAGGTCGAGGCCGGAGACGCGGTCGTCGACGGCGTCGCGGGCGGTGAGGATCAGCACCGGCGTGGTGTCGCCGCGGCCACGCAGCTCGCCCAGCAGCTCGAGGCCGTCGCCGTCGGGCAGGCCGAGGTCGAGCAGGATCAGATCGAAGCGATCGTGACTGAGCGCGGCGCGTGCCTCGGCGCGGGTGGCGAAGACGTCGATGGTGTTGCCCAGCGGGGCCAGGGCGTGTTCCAGGGAGCGGGCGATCAGCGGATCGTCCTCGATGACCAGCAGGCGCATTCGACCAATGTCTCAGACGGTAACGGGCGGGATGACAGGTTGATGAAAGGTGGCGGGCCTAGCATCGCTCGGGCCATCACAGAGATGGCTCTCGAGGCAGCGCCTCGCGCCGCATAACAAGAGAACAGGAGTTCGCCATGAAGATCAACACGGCCATCCGCCACGCCTCCGGCATCGCCCTGCTGGGCGGCGCCCTGCTCGCCGGCCAGGCCCAGGCCGCCGACGAAGCCGAATGCATCGCGCCCGCCAAGCCTGGCGGCGGCTACGACCTGACCTGCCGCCTGGCGGCCAACGGCCTGCTGGCCGCCGAGCTCATCGACGAGCCGATGCTGGTCACCTACATGCCCGGCGGCATCGGCGCGGTAGCCTACAACCACGTCAACGGCGTGCGCAGCGACGACGACAACCTGATCGTCGCGGCCAGCACCGGCGCCGCCGTCAACCTGGCGCTGGGCAAGTTCGGCCAGTACGACGCCGGCGAAGTGCGCTGGCTCGGCGCCCTGGGCGTCGACTATGGCGCCATCGTGGTCAATGCCGATGCCCCCTGGCAGACCCTCGACGAGCTGATGGCCGACCTGAAGGAGAACCCGAGCTCGGTGGCCTTCGGCGCCGGCGGCACCGTGGGCAGCCAGGACTGGATGAAAGCCGCGCTGACCGCCAAGGCCGGCGACGTCGACCCGCGCGAGCTGCGCTACGTGGCGTTCGAGGGCGGCGGCGAGGCGCTGGCCGCACTGCTGGGCGACCACATCCAGGTGTTCACCGGCGACCTGTCCGAGCTGCAGTCCCAGCTCGAGAGCGGCAAGGTGCGCGTGCTGGCCTCGCTCTCCGAGGAGCGCATGGGCGGCCCCTACGCCGACATCCCCACCGCCGCCGAGCAGGGCTACGACGTCGAGTGGCCGATCTGGCGCGGCTACTACATGGGCCCGGACGTCAGCGACGAGGCCTACCAGGCCTGGATCGAGCGCTTCGAGGAGCTGGCCGACAACCCCGGCTTCGCCGAGATGCGCGAGGAGCGCGGCCTGTTCCCGATGGCGCGCTTCGGTGACGACTTCGACGCCTACGTGAAGGACCAGGTCGCCGACTTCCAGTCACTGGCCGAAGAAGTGGGTCTGAAATGAGAATCGCCGCCGACCGACTGCTGGGCCTGGCCCTGATCGGTCTGGCGGCGTTCATCGCCGTCCAGTCCCTTCAGCTGCAGGTGCCCTTCAGCTACGAGCCCGTGGGGCCGAAAGCCTTCCCGCTGGGGCTGGCGGCCCTGCTCGCCGCCCTGGCACTGGTGCTGGTGTTCAAGCCCGGCGAAGACGGCGAGTGGCCGGCTCCTGCCCTGGCGCTACGGCTGCTGGGCGTGCTCGGCCTGCTGCTGGTCTACGCCCTGCTGTTCACCCGCCTGGGCTTCATTCCCGCCTCCTTCCTGGTGGTGGCGACCCTGGCCCGGCTGTTCGACGCCAGCTGGACCAAGGCCCTCGTGACCGCCGCGCTGATGGCCACGGGCAGCGACTTCCTGTTCACCGAGGGGCTCGGCATCGGCCTGCCCGACGGCACCTGGCTGGCCGACATCCTCTAACGGAGCTGCGAGATGTTCGATTTCCTGATCGAGGGGTTCGGCGTCGCGCTGAGCCCCCTGAACCTTGGGCTGGCCTTCCTCGGCGCCCTGCTGGGCACCCTGTTCGGCGCGCTGCCGGGCATCGGCCCGATCAACGGCATCGCCATCCTGATGCCGCTGGCCTACACCCTCGGCCTGCCCGCCGAGTCGGCACTGATCCTGCTGGCCGGCATCTACACCGGCGCCGAGTACGGCGGCCGCATGTCCAGCATCCTGCTCAACGTGCCCGGCGACGCCGGCGCGGTGATGACCACCCTGGACGGCCATCCGCTGGCCAAGCAGGGCCTGGCCGGCCCGGCGCTGGGCCTGTCGGCGGTGAGCTCCTTCGTCGGCGCCACCATCGCCATCATCGGCCTGACGCTGTTCGCGCCGCTGCTGGCCGAAGTGGCGGTGATGTTCGGCCCGGCCGAATTCTTCGCGCTGATGATCTTCGCCTTCTCGTCGATGGCGGTGATGATGGGCAAGGACCCGGTCAAGACCGCCATCGGCGCGGTGCTGGGCGTGCTGATCGCCACCGTGGGCGTCGACGGCGGCACCGGCGTGATGCGCTTCACCTTCGGCATGCCGGAGCTCTATGACGGCGTCGACTTCGTGGTGATGATCATCGGCCTGTTCGCCATCAGCGAGATCCTGCTGATGCTCGAACACGCCCACCGCCGCGACGCCGACGACGAGATGCCGCCGCTGGGCCGGGTCTTCGTCAGCCTCAAGGAAGTGCTGCACTGCAAGGGCGCCATGGGCCGCTCGGGCCTGCTCGGCTTCATCATCGGCGTGCTGCCGGGCACCGGCGCCTCGGTGGCGGGCGCGGTGTCCTACACCACCGAGAAGCGCCTTTCCGACAAGGACGGCACCTTCGGCAAGGGCGACATGCGCGGCCTGGCGGCCCCGGAGGCGGCCAACAACGCCTCGGCGGCGGGCTCCTTCGTGCCGATGCTGACGCTGGGCATCCCCGGCTCCGGCACCACCGCGGTGCTGCTCGGCGCGCTGATGCTCTACAACATCACCCCGGGCCCGATGATGTTCACCGAGCGCCCCGGGGTGGCCGGCGGCCTGATCGCCTCGCTGTACATCGGCAACATCGTGCTGCTGGCGCTGAACCTGCCGCTGGCCGGCGTGTTCGCCCGGGTGCTGACCATCCCGCGCTGGGTGCTGGTGCCGGCCATCGCCATCCTGGCCTTCGTCGGCGTCTACCAGCTGCACTCCGACCTGACCGCCATCTACCTGATGCTGATCATCGGCGTGTTCGGCTACCTGCTGCGCAAGCTCGGCTTCTCGCTGGCGCCGGTGATCCTCGGCTACGTGCTGGGCGGGTTGATGGAGCAGAACCTGCGCCGGGCGCTGTCGATCAGCGGTGGCGACGCGGGTATCCTGTGGCAGTCCGGCATCTCGTTGGGGCTATGGATCGCCGCCGCCGCGCTGCTGGTACTGCCCTGGCTGGTGCCGAAGCTGCTCGCCGGTCGCTCTCGCCGCCACGCCAGCTGACCCACGCATCGGGCCCGCTCAAGCGGGCCCGATGCGTTGTGAATGGAGACACCTCGCCTTGCCTACCCTCGCGTCCTTTCCTCTACTGCCGCTGCTGCGTTTCCTGCCCACCCTGGCGCTGGGCATTGCCGGCGGCGCGCTGGCCTTCGCCGTGAACCTGCCGCTGCCGTGGCTGCTGGGCGCCATGATCGCCACCACCGTGGCGAGCCTCTCAGGCGTGCGGCTGCGCTCGCCGGGCCGCGGGCGCAAGGGCGTGCTGGTGGTGATCGGGGTGATGCTGGGCTCGGCCTTCACGCCGCAGCTGTCCGGCGACCTGGGCCTGTGGAGCCTGAGCCTGGCGGTGATGCTGGTGGCCACGGCGGCGATGATGGCCTTCTCGGTGTGGCTCTCGCAGCGCGTGGCCGGCCACACGCGGGAGACCTCGCTGTACGCCGGCGTGCCGGGCGGGGTCTCCACGGTCACGGTGATGGCCATGGCCTCCGACGCCGACCTGCGGGTGGTGGGCATGACCCACGCGGTGCGCATCCTGGTGCTGCTGGTGGCGATCCCGCCGGTACTGCAGGCGATCGGCCACGTCGACCTGGCCGGCGCCACGCCGGACCTGTCGCAGTGGCTGTGGCTGCCCGGCCTCGCGGATGCGGCCTGGCTGACGGCGGCGGGCCTCGGCGGGCTCGCCCTCGGGCGGCTGCTGCGCCTGCCCAACGCGCTGCTGTTCGGCCCGGCGCTGGTGTCGGCGGCGCTGCATCTCTCCGGCGTCACCCACGCCGCGGTGCCGCCGACGCTGCTGGCCCTGGCCCAGGTGCTGATCGGCGTCTCGGTGGGCGTGCGCTTCGCCGGCACCTCGCTGGCCCGGGTCGGCCACGCCCTGGTGATGGCCGTCGCCCAGGCGCTGGTGCTGCTGGCGATCGCCGTGCTGGCCGCCTGGGCCGGCCACCTGCTGACCGGCGTTTCCCCCGCCGCCGCACTGCTCGCCTACATGCCCGGCGGCGCTCCGGAGCTGAGCCTGGTGGCGCTGACGCTCGGCATCGATCCGGCCTTCGTCACCACCCACCACCTGCTGCGCATCAGCGTGCTGGTGCTGATCCTGCCGACGCTCCTCAAGCGGCTGGCGCCGCCTAGCGCCTAGCGGCGAGTCTCGGGCATCCGCTACAGTACGGGGCGCCGGCACTCTGCCACCGACTCTCCCAACCCAGGATGCCCATGCCCCCCAGCGACGACACCGCCCTCTCGGTCACCGAACTCAACCGACGCGCCCGCCAGGCGCTGGAGCAGGACGTCGGCGACGTCTGGGTGGAGGGCGAGCTGTCCGGCGTGTCACGGCCGTCGTCGGGCCACGTCTATTTCACCCTCAAGGACGAGCGCGCCCAGCTGCGCTGCGCGCTGTTCCGCACCCGCGCGCGCTTCGTCGCCGCGCCGATGCGCGACGGCGATCGCGTCAAGGTGCGCGGCCGGGTGTCGCTGTTCGAGCCGCGGGGCGACTACCAGCTGATCGCCGAGGCGGTGCAGGCGGCGGGCGAAGGCGAGCTGCTGGCGGCCTATGAGCGGCTCAAGGCCAAGCTCGACGCCGAGGGGGTGTTCGCCAATGGCCGCGCCCTGCCCTTTCCGCCGCGCCACCTGCTGGTGCTCTCCTCGCCCACCGGGGCGGCGATCCGCGACGTGCTGGCGGTGCTGGCGGCGCGCTGGCCGCTGGCCCAGGTGACGCTGATCCCGGTGCCGGTGCAGGGCCGCGAGGCGGCGCCGGCGATGATCGCCGCGCTGGGCCTGCTCAACCGCCAGGCGGCGCTGGACCCGGGACGCGATGCCATCCTGCTCACCCGCGGCGGCGGCAGCCTGGAGGACCTGTGGGCCTTCAACGACGAGCACCTGGCCCGGGCGATCTTCCACTCTCGGTTGCCGGTGATGTCGGCGGTGGGCCATGAGGTGGATGTGACGCTGTCCGACTTCGCCGCCGACCGCCGCGCGCCCACGCCCTCGGCCGCGGCGGAGCAGCTGGTGCCCGACCGCCGCGAGCTGCTGCAGCGCCTGCAGGCCCTGGAAAGCCGGCTGCTGCGCGCCCAGCGCGCCAGGCTCGACGTCGAGGGCCAACGCCTCGATCACCTGCGCGCCAGGCTACGCCATCCCGGCGAGGTGCTGGCCTTCCGGCGCCGCCAGCTGGAGCAGCTGGAGGGGCGATTGCGGCGGGCCATGCAGGCGCGGCTGGAGACCGCCCGTCGCCACGAGGCGGACCTCGAGCGTCGCCTGGCGCTGCGCTCGCCCGAGCGGCGCCTCGAGCAGGAGACCCGTCGCCTGACGCTGGCCCGTCAGCGCCTGCACCAGGCCATGCCCCGCACGCTGACCCATCAGCGCGAGCGACTGGCCGCCGTCGCCCGCGAGCTGCAGGCGGTCAGCCCGCTGGCGGTGCTGGGCCGCGGCTATGCCATCCTCGAGAACGACGAAGGCCGGGTGATCCGCCATGCGACGGATACCCGGCCCGGGGAGCGCCTGACGGCGCGGCTCGGCGAGGGGCGGCTGGCCCTGGAGGTACTGCCGGACGAAGACGCCGCCGACTGACGGCGTCGCGTCCTGGCCTGCGCTAGGAGGCCTCGCTGTGGGGCGTGCCCGGCTTGAAGGTCGAGGGCTCCAGCTCGTGGCGCGCCAGCAGCTTGTAGAAGTCGGTGCGGTTGCGCCCGGCGATACGCGCGGCCTGCGTCACGTTGCCCTCGGTGATCTTCAGCACCTTGATCAGGTAGCTGCGCTCGAAGCCGGCGCGGGCGTCGCTGAAGGTCGGCAGCGCGTTTTCCTCGGCGGCCAGCGCCTGGGCGACCAGCGCCTCGGGGATCATCGGCGCGCTGGTCAGGGCCACGCACTGCTCGACCACGTTGACCAGCTGGCGCACGTTGCCCGGCCAGGCGCAGCCCGCCAGCAGGTTGAGCGCCTCGCGCGAGAAGCCCTTCACGAACGGCTTGTGGCGCTCCGCGGCCTGGGCCACCAGGTGCTTGGCCAGCAGCGGCACGTCCTCGGCGCGCTCCTTGAGCGGCGGCAGCTTGAGGTTGACCACGTTGAGGCGATAGAAGAGGTCCTCGCGGAACTCGCCGTCGTGCATCGCCTGGCCCAGGTCGCGGTGGGTGGCCGAGATCAACCGCACGTCGATCGGCACCGAGGTGGTGGAGCCCAGCGGGCGGATCTGGCGCTCCTGCAGGGCGCGCAGCAGCTTGACCTGCAGCGGCAGCGGCATGTCGCCGATCTCGTCGAGGAACAGGGTGCCGCCGTCGGCGGCCTGGAACAGGCCCTTGTGCTCGCTGATCGCGCCGGTGAAGGCGCCCTTGGCGTGGCCGAACAGCTCGCTCTCCAGCAGCTGCTCGGGCAGCGCGCCACAGTTGATGGCGACGAACGGCTTGTCGGCGCGCGGGCTCGCCTTGTGGATCGCCTCGGCCATCAGCTCCTTGCCCGAGCCGGAGGGGCCGGTGACCAGCACGCTGACGTCGGAGGTGGCCACCATCCGCGCCTGCTCGAGGAGACGTTCCATCTCCGGGCTACGGGTGATGATCGCCTCGCGCCAGCGGTCGTCGCCGTCGTTGCCGCCGGCGGCGCTGGACTGGCTCAGGGCCTCGTCGATGGTGGTGAACAGCTCCTCGCGGTCTACCGGCTTGGTCAGGAAGCCGAACACGCCCTGACGGGTGGCGCTCACGGCATCGGGAATCGAGCCGTGGGCGGTGAGGATGATCACCGGCAGGCCCGGCAGGCGGCGCTGGATCTCCTGGAACAGCGCCAGACCGTCCATCTCGTCCATGCGCATGTCGGACAGCACCAGGTCCGGGTTGCCGGCGTCCAGGTGTTTGAGGGCCGCGCGTCCGCTCTCGGCGGTGGTCACCCGATAGCCGCGGCTTTCCAGGCGCATGCCCAGCAGCTTGAGCAGGCTGGGGTCGTCATCCACCAGGAGGATGTTGGCCCCCTGATTCGGGGCTTGAGGGCTTCCGCTTGGCATCATGTTCGTGTCTCCCGCTTACTCGGTCTGCTGTCGCGAGTTGATGTTGCGCTCGATGTCGGTGAGCGCGTCCAGCTTCTCGCCCAGCTCGGCCTTCTCGTCCTCCAGCGACCGCTGGGCCCGGCGGCTCTCTTCCAGGCGCCGCCCCAGGGCGCGCCGCCCCTCCAGCTCGTTGAGCCAGTAGCGCAGCAGCGGCTGCAGCCGCGGCGGGGCCGCATGGAGGTCGGCCTTGTACAGTTCGGAGGCTTGATCCCATTCGCGCTCGTTGCCCCAGGCCAGCACGACCGCCCGGGCCAGGCGCTGATCGTGCGAGTCGCCGGAGACCCGCGTGAGCGTGACGTCGCGCCACTCACGGTCACCCCGCTGGGAGGCGAGGCCGAAGGCCACCCACTCCGGCAGCAGGCATGTCGTCTCGCCGAAATCCGGAATCTCGGCGTAGCAGCCGGCACTTTCCTCCACCACGGGCTCGCGGGGCTCTCCGGCCAGCTGCGCCGGCAGCCACTGGCAGCCGGTCAGGCCAGCCGACAGCAGGCACAGCAGCAGGGGGCGTGGGATCTTCATGGGTCGTTCCTTGCGTCGGCTACCGCCGGAGCGGTCAGCGATTCTTGATGGTCGGCGTCCGGCGCGGGCAGCGTCAGGCGGAAACACACCGCCAGGCGGTCGTCCTCCGCCAGCACCAGGCTGCCGTGCTGCAGGCGAGCGCAGTCGGCGGCCACCGATAGTCCGATGCCGGACCCCTTGAGCGCGCCCTTGCGGCGAATGCGCCCTTGATAGAACGCCTCGAACAGCCGCGCCCGATCTTCTTCGGGGATCGGTTCGCCGCTGTTGGCCACCTCGACGACCAGACAGCCGTGGGTGGCACGGGCGCGAATCTCCAGCTCGCCGCCGTCCTCGCCGTAGGCGACGGCGTTGGACACCAGATTGTCGAGCAGGCGAGCCGTGGCCGTGCGGTCGAGCCGCCAGATCAGCGGGCCGTCGAAGCAGTGCACCGACATGCCCTTCTGCTGCAGGCCCAGGTGATGCTTGGCCAGCACCTCCTTGACCACGGTGGCCACGTCCAGACGCTCGATCTCGAGGCGCTGGTTGTGCTGCAGCAGGTTGTAGTCGAGCAGCTGCTCGATCAGCTGCTGCAGCTCGCCGCCGCTGGCGTCGATCAGCTCGAGGATCTCGCGCTGATGATCGGTGATATCGCCGGCCACGCCGTCGGCCAGCAGCGCGGAGCCCTCGCGGACGCTGGCCAGCGGCGTCTTGAGCTCGTGGGACATGTGGCGCAGGAACTGTTGCTTCTGTTCCTCCAGCTCGTCGAGCCGCGACGACAGCCAGTCGAGCCGCTCGTCGAGGCTGACCAGTTCGGCGGGCCCCTGCACCGGCGACGGCTGGGCGCTCCTGCCGGTGCTGCCGATACCCAGGATCCGCCGCTCGAGCTGGCGCACCGGCCGTACGATCAGCCGGGTGAACAGCAGCATCAGGATCAGGCTGGCCGACACCAGCGCCGCGGTCTGCCACCACAGACGATGCTGCACGGTCTCGGCACGCTGGCGAATCAGGTCCAGGCGATCGTCGATGCGCCGGTTGGTGGCGTGACGCATGGCCTCGGTGTGCTCGGCGAAGGGCAGGAAGTCGGTCAGTCGCTGCTTGAACGCCTCCAGCGGTAGCTCCGGCAGCTCGGCGAGCCGGTCGAGCTGCCCGGACAGCGCCTCGACGTCCGGGTCGTCGGGCAGCAGCTCGCGCTGCTTGGCCAGCAGGCGGCGGTACTCCGCCAGGCGCTCGTCATAGATCTCGAGCAGGCTCTCCTGCTCGACCACCGCGTACTGACGCGCGCCACGTTCCATCTCCAGCGCCAGGGCGCCGAGCGTGCGGGCACGCCGGGTCTCCTCGACCGCCTGACGTGCGCTCTGGTCGGCGAGGCGCGAAAGTTCTGACAGCGCCTGCCCGGCCTGGAACATCAGCACGGCAAGGGGCAGCATCACCATCAGGAAGGCCAGCAGCACCAGCTGCAACAGCGAGCGCGGCCGCCAGCGGCGGGAAACGGCAGATGTCATGGCCAGCGTTCGGAAAAGGAGTGAGTCGGCAACCACTATCGTCTACCCGAGGATACCAGAGTTCGGCCTGTCACCCGCGCCGCATCGCGGCCGAGCAGGCAAAAAAAAGGCCGGCATAGCCGGCCCAATACGCAGGGAACTGAAGGGGTGGGAAAGCGTTCGATGACGCCACTGGCGCCGCTCGATCGTTTACCCGGGGCCCGAGGGCCCATGAAGCGGCGGAATCCCCTTTCAGTCAGGGTGGGATTCCTGAGACGGCTCACCGTCTCGCTTCCTCTGACGGCCCCGCCGGGGCGTGGCCGTGCAATTGGTCCCCCTCGCGGGGGAGAGGCATCCTTGCCAGGGCATCCTTGCCCTCTCGGTACCCGTCCATGACGAGGTCGTCGGTACCGTCTCATCGCAACCTAAAGTCACACATCGCTGGAGCAGACGTTGGTCGCCGAGAGGCCAGGGGCACAGGGCAGTGTCGTCAGCTGCCTCTTGGCGACCGGGAAGCGGTTCGAGCCGTTTGAACCGCTTCCCGCTTGCTCCCCATGAGTATTGCGATCCTCGTGCCAGAACCAAAAACAACACTATAAAATCAATAACTTAAAAAAACCAAAACGTTGGCACGCGCCAACGCCTCCTGATAAACGGGCTTCAGCTCGCCATTTTCGTTGCCAATTGGAGACATCTTTCTCCGAAAAAATAAAAAGCCCTGTTTAAACAGGGCTTTACAGAGTCTCCAATCGGCGACATCGTGTCATCGGCGTGATGGCGAGAAGCGACACCAAGGCGAGATAAGCGCTCACTCGAGGGGCTTTATCAGGATCTTGGAGCGCCGGGCCTGGTTGTAGGCCTCCCGCTTGAGGGGAGGAAGATCGTCGACGTCGGCCAGGCCGAAACCGTGCTCGAAGAACCAGTGGGCGGTATGGGTGGTCAGCGCGAACAGCGCATCGAGCCCGCGCGACCGGGCCTGACGCTCCACCTCGCCGAGCAGCAGGTCGCCACGGGCGCCGCCGCGATAGTCGCCGTGCACGGCGACGCAGGCCAGCTCGCCCATCCGGGCGTCGGGAAAGGCATGCAGCGCGGCGCAGCCGATGACCATGCCGTCGCGTTCGATGACGACATAGTCGTCGATTTCATACTCCAGGCGCTCCCGGGAACGCGGCACCAGCATCCCACGACGCTCCAGCGGCTCGAGCAGCTCCAGCAGGCCGCCGATGTCGTCGATCCCGGCGCGACGCAACTGCTCGTAGCGATGCTGGGTGATCATGGTGCCCACGCCATCGCGGGTGAACAGCTCGCCGAGCAGGGCGTCGTGGTCCTGCCACGATAGCAGGTGGGTGCGGGCCACCCCGTGGCGAGCGGCACCGACGGCGGCGCCCAGGTGGCGGGCCATCTCGCTGCCGGGGTCGGCGGCGGCCAACTGCGGCTCGGCCTCCAGCGGCGCCAGCTGCCGACGCAGCTGGCCGCTGTCGTCGCACAGGCCGCAGGCCTCGCCGAGCAGGATCAGCTTGTCGGCGGACAAGGCCGTGGCGGTATGGCGCGCGACCTCGGCGGCGTCCAGGTCGAAGACCTCGCCGGTGCTGGAGTAGCCCAGCGGCGGCAGCAGCACCAGCGAACGCCGATCCAGCAGGCCGCGGATCGCCTCGTCGCGGACGCCACGCACCTCGCCGCTGCGGTCGAAATCGATACCGTCGCGCACACCCAGCGGCTTGGCCATCACCAGGTTGCCCGAGACCACCGTCATCTCGACGCCGTGCAGCGGCGTGTTGGGCAGCCCCAGCGACAGCCGCGACTCCAGCCACAGTCGCTGCTCGGCCGCCACCCGCTCGACCCGGGCCATGATCGCCTCGTCGGCCACCCAGCGTCCGCCGTGGCGGCGGGGCGTGATGCCGTCCTCGTTCAGGGCCCGCTCCACCTGGGGGCGGATGCCCAGCACTACCACCAGACGCACGCCCAGGGTATGCAGCAGCGCCAGGTCCTGGATCAGCTGCTCGCCTCGACCCTGCGCCACGGCCTCGCCCTCGATCAGGATGACGAAGGTACATCCTCGGTGCGCGTTGATATACGGCGAGGAATTGCGGAACCAGTCGACGAAGGGAAAACGAGTGTCCAAGGGCCGCGCTCCGGCAGCAGATGAAGGGAAATGAGAGCCTTGACTATACCAGACGCAAAAAAACGGCGGCACCGGCAAGCTGCAAGCTGCAAGCTGCAAGCTGCAAGCTGCAAGCTGCAAGCTGCAAGCTGCAAGCTGCAAGCTGCAGCGTGAGATCGCCAGGAGCAAAAGAAAACCCCGAAGGCCTGACCTTCGGGGTTTCTTGTCGCTCGGCGCTTGTCGCTTAGCCGAACATGCCCTTGAACATGAAGAAAAACATGATCGCCAGGATGGCGCCGGCCGGCAGGGTGATCAGCCAGGACATCACGATGGTGCCGATCACGCGCAGGTTGAGCGCCGCCATGCCGCGGGCCAGGCCCACGCCCAGCACCGCGCCCACCAGGGTCTGGGTGGTGGAGATCGGCAGGCCGGTACCGGAGGCCAGCACCACGGTGGTGGCGGCCGCGAGCGTGGCGGCGAAACCGCGGCTCGGAGTCAGCTCGGTGATGCCGGTGCCGACGGTGACGATCACCTTGTGGCCGTAGGTCACCAGGCCGACGACGATGCCGCCGCCGCCGAGCACCAGCACCCACCACGGCACCAGCGCTTCCCCGCCAACCTGACCGCCGCTCTGCACGACGGTCATCACCGCGGCCAGCGGACCGACGGCATTGGCCACGTCGTTGGAGCCGTGGGCGAAGGCCATGGCACAGGCGGTGAACAGCATCAGCACGCCGAACACGCGCTCCACGCCGTCGTAGCCGAAGGCGTCGCCCTGGCGCTTCTCGGCGCCCACGCGGCGCTCGAGCAGGCCACCGAGCAGCATCACGCCGATGCCGATCACGATCGAATAGAGCAGGCTCTCACCGAAGCCGACCTCGAGGCCGACGTGCTTCAGCCCCTTGGTGAAGGTGACCATGGCGACGATGAAGCCGACCAGGAAGACGTACATCGGCACGTAGCGCTTGGCCGCCGCGAAGGGATCGCGGTTCTCGAAGATCAGGTGCTGGACCGACTTGAACAGCATGAAGGCGATGGTGCCGGACATCAGCGGCGAGACCACCCAGCTGGCGGCGATCTTGCCGACGCCACCCCAGTCCACGGTGGAGACGCCCAGGCCGGCGGCGCCGAAGCCCACGATGGCGCCGACGATGGAGTGGGTGGTGGAGACCGGCCAGCCCCGCATCGAGGCGATCAGCAGCCAGGTCGCGGCGGCCAGCAGCGAGGCCAGCATGCCGTAGACCAGCAGCTGCGGCTCATCCGCGAGCAGGGTCGGGTCGATGATGCCCTTGCGGATGGTGTTGGTGACCTCGCCCCCGGCCAGCCAGGCGCCGAGGAACTCGAAGATCACGGCGATGATGATCGCCTGCTTGATGGTGACGGCCTTGGAGCCGACGGAGGTGCCCATGGCATTGGCCACGTCGTTGGCACCGACACCCCAGGCCATGAAGAAACCGAAGGCACAGGCGAGGAGGATGAAGATGTCGCCGTATTGCGCGATGATCGACATAGGACGGAAACCTTGTATCGGGTCAGAAGGTGGCGGTTATCGCTGCGGGAGAGTCCCGCTCAGTTGGCCGTCATGATCTGAAGGCGGCTGCCGACGCGTTCGGCGCGATCGGACAGCTCACCGACCCAGTCGATGATCTTGTAGAGGAACATCACGTCCACCGGGGGCATCTCGCTCTCGAGGGCGAACAGCTGGCGACGGATGGCGACCTGCTGTTCGTCGGTCTTCTGTTCCAGGGTGTGCAGCTCGCGGATCAGCGTCTGCATCACGTCGGACACGTTGCGACCGAACCCGGATTCGAGCAGGTCCTTGAGCTCTTCCAGGGCGACGCGGGCCTGAGCGACACAGGACACCGAGGTACGGATGTAGTCGCGCATCGGTTGGGCGAGCTCGTCGGGCACCTGCATGCTGCGACCGAGCATGATCCCGGTGATGTCGCGCGCCTTGTTGGCGATCTGGTCCTGGACGCTGATCAGGTCCAGCAGATCGGAGCGCGACACCGGCAGGAACATGGTGTTGGGCAGATTGAGGCGCAGCTCGGTCTTGAGCTCGTCGGCCTCGTGCTCGAGTCGAGTGATCGACTCACGCTGTCGGGCGGCTTCCTGCCAGTCTCCCGTGAGTGTTGCCTCGAAGAACGGCGGCAGGGCTTCCGCGCAGTCGCTGACCTTGACGAT
The DNA here is from genome assembly GCF_003030865.2 of Halomonas sp. SL1. Taxonomy (NCBI): domain Bacteria; kingdom Pseudomonadati; phylum Pseudomonadota; class Gammaproteobacteria; order Oceanospirillales; family Halomonadaceae; genus Halomonas; species Halomonas sp. SL1. Next base: position 23,474 of record NZ_PYUQ02000004.1, read on the forward strand.
ATGAGCCAGCAGCGGCTGGAATGGCGAGCGACCGAACATCGCGGAGAAGGGATTGGATGTCACCATGGGGGCATCTGGGCACTTGGAAATGGCGGCGTCAGTATAGTGACTGCCCGGGCTGTCGTCATGAGAAAATCATCTAATCTTCACGAACATGAAACAAGGCGGCCTTTCCCATGGCAAAAGAGATCGAATTCAAGCTCGCCCTGGCCCCCGCGGGCCCGGAAGCGCTGCGCCGGCATCCCCGGCTCGCCGGCCTCGAACCGCGCACCACCCAGCTGGGCAACACCTACTTCGACACTCCTGACGGTCGGCTGGAGAGCGAACGCATGGCGCTGCGCCTGCGTCACGCCGATGGCCGGCTGCTGCAGACGCTGAAGACCAGCGGCCAGGGCAGCGGCGGCCTTTCCACCCGCGGCGAGTGGGAGTGGGAGGTGATGGGCCCGGGCCTCGACCTCGGCCGGCTGGCCGACCTCCCGCCGATCGAAGCCCTCGGTGAAGGCGTGCTGGGCGAGCTCAGGCCGCGCTTCGCCACCGACTTCGCCCGCGAGATCTGGTGGTGGGAACAGGACGGCACCGCCATCGAGATCGCCCTGGACCTCGGCGAGATCGAAAGCGACGCGCACAGCGTCCCGATCCGCGAGCTGGAGCTCGAACTCAAGGACGGCGATCCCGCCACCCTGATCGAACTGGCCGAAGCCCTGGCCGAGCGCGTGCCGCTGCGCCCCTCGGACACCAGCAAGGCCGCCCGAGGCGCCGCCCTGCTCGCCGGACGCTGGACGCTGCCCGACGGCGGCTCGGCCCCCGCCTGGCTGCATCGCGCCGTGGTGGCCCTCGACGCCCACGCCGACACCGGCGACGCCGCCTTCCGTGAGGCTGCCCGCGAGGCCTTCCTGCAGCTGGCCGAACGGCACGCCGACGTCGAGCCGATGGCCCGCCGGCTGGCCGAGGCCCTGAGGCACGACGACTGGCTGAACGCCGACACCGGCCGGACGCTGCTCGCCCTGTCACGCCACCTGCCCGACGCGGTCGCGCTGGGCTGAACGCCCGGGCAGGGACGCCGCCCGTCACGGGTGAACAGCACGAGGGAACGCCGTGAATCACGATCGCTTCAAACCCGCCGCGGGCGACCTGCGCACCCGGGTCTTCCAGATCATCTTCGAGTCCGACACGCCGCTGGCCAAGGGCTTCGACATCGCGCTGATCGGTGCCATCCTGGCCAGCGTGCTGGTGGTGATGCTGGAGAGCGTGCCCCAACTGGAAGACGCCCATGGCGAGGGATTCCGGCTGTTCGAATGGGGCTTCACGCTGCTGTTCACCGCCGAGCTGGCGATCCGGCTCTACTGCCTGGAACGCCCCTGGCACTACCTCAAGAGCTTCTACGGCGTCATCGACCTGATCGCCATCCTGCCCACCTGGCTGGCACTGGTGGTGCCCGGCGCCCAGTCGCTGGTGGTGGTCCGCCTGCTGCGCACCCTGCGCATCTTCCGGGTGCTGAGGCTGATGGAGTTCGTCGGCGAAGGGCGGCTGCTGATCGGCGCCCTGGTGCGCAGCAGCCACCAGATCTTCCTGTTCCTGTTCACCGTGTTCATGCTGGTGACCATCTTCGCCTCGCTGATGTATCTGATCGAGCCCGCCGAGGCCGGCTTCACCAGCATTCCGACCGCCATCTACTGGGCCGTGGTGACCCTGACCACGGTGGGCTACGGCGACATCACCCCGGTGACGCCGCTGGGCCAGGCGATCTCGGTGATGGTGATGCTGATCGGCTACTCGATCATCGCCGTGCCTACCGGGGTGTTCTCCGCCGAGGTGATCCGCTCGATCCGCGCCGACCGCTACTCGGAAGAAGCCTGCCCCGGCTGCGGCCATGACCGCCACGAGAAGAACGCCCGCTACTGTCTCAAGTGCGGCACCTGGCTGGACGAGGAGACGCCCGACCCGCGCGAAGCCTCGAACGACCGATCCTCGAGCAACGAACCTTCAGACGACACGCCCACGGACGAAAAAACGCCCCGGGAGTGATCCCGAGGCGTCTCGCGGGCGCGTTCTCGAAGCGGTCGACTCACTCGGTCTCTAGCGGCGCGTCCCAGGCGTCCAGCTCGGCCTCGCTCCAGTCGCCATAACCGGCGTTGGGGAACACGATCCAGTCCTGGCCGAAACGCTCGGCGTTCTGCTCGACGAGAGCGTGCTGACCGGCGAGATCGGCATCGGCGAACGCGCCGGAGAAGTCGTGCAGCGAGTCCCCGAGCTGCATCACCAGGGTGTGCCCCTCTTCCACCTTGGCGCGGCGCTCGGCCTTGGGCGGGCCCAGCAGCATGACGCTGTCCTCGGAGACCTGCGGCAGGTCCAGGGTCTCCAGGGTGGCGATGGTGTCGGCCTCGTTCTCCTGGTAGCGGTCGGAGACGTAGTAGATGGCCACGCCGTGCTCGTCGGCGTAGTCCAGGAAGGCCTTGGCGCCGGGGATCAGGCGCGGCTCGCCCTCCCGCTCCCAGTGCTTCCAGGTGTCCCAGGTGGTGTAGTCGTGGCATTCGGCCATGTCACGAGCCAGCAGGGCGCTGTTGTCCAGCACCGTCTCGTCGAGGTCGGTGATGATGGCCGGTGCGACACCCTCACCCAGCGCCTCGAGCCGATCCTCCAGCCGATAGCGGGCGAGCGCGAAGCCCTGGCGCTGCAGCGCGGCGACCTCGGCCGACTGCTGCTGGTAACGCAGGCCCATCGCATAGGCGGCCTGGGCACAGACCATGGAATCGTCGGCGACGGCCGGCGCGGCCAGCGGCAGGGCCATGAGGCCGGCCAGGGCGGCGACACCGCCGGCACGGCGGTAAGCGGACATCGGCATGGTGTTCTCCTTGTGATCGGCGCGCTCGGATACGACATCGACTCGCACCCGATTACGCCTTGTTATTGAAGAAAATCGATTCGATCATATTTTATTTTAATCGACTGTTCAAATAACACTGGAAGGCGCCACTGCCGCCCCGGCCCGAGCGCCGGCAGCCATAAAAAAACCGGCTCGACCAGAAGGCCGAGCCGGTACGAAAGCGGAAGAGAGGCTTGCTCTGTCCTGGAAGGTCAGTCCTGGAAGGGAGCGACGTCACCGCGGCCCTCGCGTACCACGGTGGGCGGCAGCTCGCGCAGGTCGATCACGCTGGTCGGCTCCAGGTGGCAGGCGCCGCCGTCGATCACCAGCGACAGATGCGATCCGAAGCGATCGCGAATCTCCTCGGCATCCGTCATCGGCAGCTCCTCGCCCTCGGGGATCAGGGTCACGCTCATCAGCGGCTCGCCGAGAGTGTCGAGCAGCGCCCGGGTGATGTCATGGTCGGGCACCCGCACGCCGATCGAACGCCGCTTGGGATGCAGCAGCAGTCGCGGCACCTCGGTGGTGGCATTCAGGATGAAGGTATAGGGTCCCGGCGTGTGGGCCTTGAGCAGCCGGAACACGGCGTTGTCGACCTTGGCGTAGGTGCCGATCTCCGAAAGGTCGGAGCACACCAGGGTGAAGTTGTGCTTGTCGTCCAGCGAACGCAACCACTTGATGCGCTCGACGGCCTTCTTGTCGCCCAGGTGGCAGCCCAGGGCGTAGCCGGAATCGGTCGGGTAGGCGATCACGCCGCCCTTGCGGATGATCTCGACCGCCTGGTCGATGAGGCGCTTCTGCGGGTTGTCCGGATGGACCTGGAAGAACTGGCTCATGGGCGCTCCCTGTTCTTGTGAACGTCGGACGAGTGAAACGGCGAATCAGGCGGCGGTCGCCGCTCGGTCGATCCAGGCCGCCAGCCGCGGATGGGTCCAGACCGGCGCCACCGAGGTGCGCGGCGTCGGGCTCATGCTGCCCGGGGCCAGGTGGCCGCCGGGAAAGTGGAAGTCGCTGCCCAGCGAGGCCATCAGGTCGCGCTCGTGAAGCTGGCGGGCCAGGTCGCGGGTGACGTCGGCGTTCTGGAAGCCGCTGATCAACTCGGCGGCGCGGCCGCCGGCCTCGCGGAAATCGTCCAGCAGCAGGCCGCGCTTGCGTCGGGTCAGCTTGTGGCGCAGCGGATGCGCCAGCACCGCCACCCCGCCGGACTCGAGGATCCAGCGCACGCCCTCGGCCAGATGCGGCCACAGCGCCTTGATGTCGCCGGCCTTGCCGTTGCCCAGGTGCTTGGAAAACGCGGTGGACATGTCCGGCACCAGGCCCGCCGCGACCAGGGCCTTGGCGAAGTCCGGCCGGCCCAGTGGGCGGTCAGAGCCGGCCTGCTCGCGGGCCCGGGCCAGGGCGTCGTCGAGGCCGATCTTCTCCATGCGCTCGGCGATGGTCACCGCCCGCCGCTCCCGGGCCTCGGCCTGGGCGACGAGCCCGTCGGCCAGCGCGCCGCTGGCGCCCTCGGGCAGCAGCCCCACCACGTGCAGGTTGATGCCGCGCCACTGGGTCGAGAGCTCGGTGGCCGGCAGCACGGCCAGCCCCGCGTCCGCGCCGGCACTCACCGCCTCCTCCACGCCGGCCACGGTATCGTGGTCGCTCAGGGCGATATGGGTGAGCCCACGCTCGACGCACAGCGCCACCAGATCGGTGGGCGACAGGGCGCCGTCCGAGGCAGTGGAATGCATGTGCAGATCGATGGTGAGGGCATCGCTTCCCTCGAAGCGCGCGGGAAGTGCGGGGTTCGGCATGACGCGGGCAGGTGTCTTTGACAGAATAGACACCCATGGTGCTCGCCCGACCCACCCTGGTCAACCGAGCCACTCGCTCCCGCGGCGCGAGCCGCTCAGCCGAGGATATTCCGAGATGCTCTACGCCATCATCAGTGAAGATGTGAACGACAGCCTGGAACGGCGCCTGGCCGCCCGCCCCGATCATCTGGCTCGCCTCGAGCAGCTGCGCGACGAGGGCCGCCTGGTGCTGGCCGGCCCCCATCCCGCCGTGGACAGCGAAGACCCGGGCGAGGCCGGCTTCAGCGGCAGCCTGGTGGTCGCCGAGTTCGACGACCTGGAAAGCGCCCAGGCCTGGGCCGACGCCGATCCCTACATCATCGCCGGCGTCTACGCCCAGGTGACGGTGAAGCCCTTCAAGAAAGCCCTGCCCTAGGCCGAACCGCCTTCTCCACGAAGCGAGCCGGCGGCAGCTGTCGCCGGCTCGCTTTTTGCGTCCCTCGAAAACGGCCGCGAAGCCACTTGTCAACAAGGGTTTTCCCCACAGTTCCTGTGGATAACATTGTTGAAACGCCGCGGAGTCCTGCCGCCAGCCCGGTCGCAAAGGCGCCGCGGCGAAATCGATCATTTTTTGACCAGCCGATTCACGTCCGGAGCCGATCTTGACCGCCGCCCCCGATCATCTGCCGCCGCTGGCCGGCCTGGAGAGCGCCCGCCTCGACTGGCGCCAGGACGACAGCGGCGAAAGCGCCCCCCACTCCAGCGCCTTCGACGACGTCTATTTCTCGCGCCACGACGGCCGTGCCGAGACCGAACACGTGTTCCTGGCCGCCAACCGCCTGCCCGAGCGCTTCCGCGACTGGCAGGCGCCGCGCCCCTTCGTCATCGGCGAGACCGGCTTCGGCACCGGGCTCAACATGCTCTGCGCCTGGGCCTGCTTCGACGCTCACGCCCCGGCCGGCGCCCGACTGCACCTGGTCTCCACCGAGAAGTTTCCGCTCGCCCGCGACGACCTGGCCCGGGCGCTGGCGGCCTGGCCGGACCTGGCCGAGCGTGCCGCCGCGCTGGTGGCCCAATGGCCGGAGCCGGTGGCCGGCGTGCATCGCCTGTGGCTCGACGAGCGCGTGACCCTGGACCTGCACTTCGGCGACACCACCGAGCGCCTGGCGCTGCTCGACGGCGCCGTGGACGCCTGGTTCCTCGACGGCTTCGCGCCCTCCAAGAATCCCGAGATGTGGCACGACGCGCTGTTCGCCGCCATGGCCTCACGCTCGCGCCCGGGCGCCACCTTCGCCACCTTCACCTGCGCCGGCGTGGTCAAGCGCGGCCTCAGGGCCGCCGGCTTCGCCTGGCGCAAGGTGCCGGGCTTCGGCCGCAAGCGCGAGATGCTGGCCGGCGAGATCGAGACGCCCCCGGCGGACGAACGCCGAGGCTCCACGCCCTGGCTCACACCTCCCGCGGTACAAACAGCCCGCCGCGTGGCGGTGATCGGCGCCGGGCTCGCCGGCACCACCGTGGCCGCCGCCCTGGCCCGTCGCGGCGTGGCGGTGACGCTGATCGACCGCGAAGCCCCCGGCGCTGGGGCCTCCGGCAACGCCCAGGGCGCGCTCTACGTGAAGCTCGCCGCCGACACCAACCTGCAGAGCCGCACCTACCTGAGCGGGCTGCTGCACAGTCGGCGCTGGCTCGAGGCTCTCGACCCCGATCACGCACTGTGGTCGCCCGGCGGCGTGCTGCAGCTGGCCACCGGCGAGCGCGAGACGCGCCGCCAGGCCCGCTTCCTCGCCAACCATCCGCTGCCGGCGAGCGTGGTGCGCGGCGTCGACGCCGAGGAAGCCACCCGGCTCGTCGGACTCGACCTGCTCCACGGCGGGCTCGGCTTGTCCCACGGCGGGCTCGACTACCCACTGGCCGGCTGGGTGCGTCCGGATGCGCTGTGCCGCCGGCTGGCGGCGAGCGACGGAGTGAGCGCTTACCGGGGCGAGGTGCGCGAGCTCTCGCCCATCGCGGAAGACGACGAGAACGGCGGCTGGCGGCTGACGCTGGCCGGCGACGGTGGCACCGACACTATTGAGGTCGATCAGGTGGTGATCGCCGCGGCCAGCGCCTCCAGCGGCTTCGCCCAGACCGCCGCCCTGCCCCTGCAGCCGGTGCGCGGGCAGATCTCGCGGCTGACGCTGCCGCAAGGCGCCCCCGCGCCGGCGCGGGTGGTGTGCGCCGGCGGCTACGTCATGCCGCCGATCGACGGCACCCTGACCTTCGGCGCCAGCTTCGCCCCCAACGACGCCGATGCGACGCCCCGCGAGGCCGATCACGCCTTCAACCTCGCGGAGCTCGAGCGCACCCTGCCCGGCTACGCCGCCGCACTGGCCGAGGCCGGCGCCGATCTCTCGCCGGAAGCGCTGGACGGGCGCGCCGCGGTGCGCGCCGCCAGCCCCGACAAGTCGCCCTACGCCGGCCCGGTGCCCGACGCCGAGGCCTGGCGCCGCGACTATGCCGCCATGGCCAAGGACGCCACCCTGATCCCGGCGACGCCCGGCCGCCATCACCCGGGGCTGTGGATCAGCGCCGCCCACGGCTCCCGCGGGCTCGCAAGCGCGCCGCTGTGCGCCGAGCTGATCGCCTCGCGGATCTGCGACGAGCCGCTGCCGCTGGAGGCGCCGCTGGCCGACCATCTGCATCCCGGGCGGCGCGTGATCCGCGATCTGATTCGTGGTCGGTGAGCACTCACCTCCGTTGCGGGGACGGCCTCACGCCTCGATCCGCCGCAGCAGGAACACCAGCGGCACGCTAAGCAGGTAGATCGCACCCATCCACAGGAAGATGTCGTTGAAGGCCAGCACCTGGGCCTGCTCCATCACCCGCCGCGACAGCATGCCGAGGGCCGCCTGGTGGGCGTCGGGCACCGAGCCCGCGAGCATCGCCTCGTAGCGGGCGATCTCGGCGACCACCACCTCGCGACCGGTGTCGATGGCCGGGATCAGCTGGTTCCAGTGAAAGTCCTCGCGCACGTCGCGTACGGTGTCGATCAGCGCCAGCCCGATGGCGCCGCCGAGGTTGCGCATCACGTTGAACAGCCCGCTGGCGTTGCCCACTTCGGCGGGCGGCAGGGTGCCGAGCGCGATGCGCGAGGCCGGGATGATGCACAGGATCAGCCCCATGCCGCGCACCACCTGGGGCAGGAAGAACTGCCAGAAGCCGGACTCCACGGTCAGGTTGGCGTTCATCATGGTGCCGATGCCGACCAGCAGCAGGCCGAGGAACAGCAGCCCGCGCAGGTCGAGGTGGTTGGAGAGCTGACCGGCCACCGGCGCGCACAGGAACATCGTCAGCCCGGTGACGAACATCACCTGGCCGATCTGCAGGCTCGAGAAGTGGCGCACGTAGCCGAAGAACAGCGGCATCAGGTAGACCAGCCCGTAGAGCGCGATGCCGAGGATGAAGCCCATGCCGGCGCCGATGGCGAAGTTGCGGTTGGCGAAGGCACGCAGGTCGACGATCGGACGGTCGTGGCGCAGCGTGCGGGCGAAGAACCACACCCCGGCCGCGGCGCAGATCAGCGACATGGCCAGGATCAGGTCGCTGGCCCACCAGTCGTCACCCGGCCCCTCCTCGAGCACGAACTCCAGCGAGCCCAGAAACACCGCGATCAGCACCAGGCCGATCAGGTCCAGGCGCTTGGCCAGGGCGTGGTTGGCGCGGTCGATGTCGAGGAAGGTCCAGGCCGCCCAGCACACCAGCACGCCGGGCACCACGTTGGCCAAAAACAGCCAGTGCCAGCTCAGCGACTCGGTGACGAAGCCGCCCACCGTGGGTCCGACCGAGGGCGCCATGGTCACCACCATGCCGATCACCGCCTGCACGCTGCCCATCACCCGGCGCGGGAAGATCGAGAAGCTCACCGCCTGGGTGATCGGGATCATCGCCCCGCCGGCGAAGCCCTGGATGGCGCGCAGCACGATCAGCTGCTCGATGGAGCCGGCCAGCGCGCAGCCGAGGCTCGCCAGGGTGAAGCCGGCGCAGGAGAGCGTGAAGGCGACCCGGGTCGAGAGAATGCGCATCAGCAGGCCCGACAGCGGGATCATCACGATCTCGGCGATCAGGTAGGACGTCTGCACCCAGGAGATCTGGTCCTCGCTGGCCGAGAGCCCCGACTGGATCTCGTTGAGCGAGCTGGCGACGATCTGGATGTCGAGGATTGCCATGAACATGCCGAACACCGCAGCGATGAAGCCGATCCGCTGCGGCCAGGGCGGCATGTCATCGGGGCGCGCTTCGGCGCCGGCCGCCACCTCGCTCACGAGCCGCTCCCGGCCTCGGCCACCTCGCTGGCATCGGCGACGCGCGGTTCGCGTTCAGTCCCCCGGGCAGGCTCGGGATCGAGATCGCGGGTATCGACGCCGGGCACCGCCGAGAGGCCGGCGCGCAGCCGCGGCAGCGCGTCCTCGGGGCCGACGACGCGAATCTTCACCGGCACCCGCTGGACGATCTTGTTGAAGTTGCCGGTGGCGTTGTCCTGGGGCAGCAGGCTGAACTCGGTGCCGGTGGCCGGCGCCAGGCTGTCGACCACGCCCTCGAAGGTCACGTCGGGATAGGCGTCGAGGCTCACCTCGACCGGCTGGCCGACGCGCATTCGCTCGAGCTGGGTCTCCTTGAAGTTGGCGATCACGTAGGCCGACTCGATCGGCACCAGCTGCATCAGCGTCAGCGATGGCTGCGCCAGGGTGCCGGCCTCCACGGTGAGGTTGCCGACCACGCCGGCACGGGGCGCGCGCAGGCGGGTCTTGTCGAGCTGATGGCGGGCATAGGCGAGATCCGCGGCCGCGGCGTCGCGGTTGGCCTCGGCCTGGCCGACCTCGGATTCCGCCACCGCCAGCTGGCGACGCGCCGACACCAGCGCCGCTTCGCTCTCGGCGAGATTGGCCCGGGCGACGCGCAGCGCGGCCTGGTCGTCCTCGCGCTGCTGGCGGGAGCCGTACTGGCTGGCCGCCAGCGACGAGGAGCGCTCGAGGTGCTGGCGCGCCTGGTCGACGTCGGCCTGGGCCGCGTCGCGCTGCGCCCGGGCCTGATCGATGGCGGCCTGCTGCAGTGCCACCCGACGACGCGCCTGGGTCAGCGACGCCACCGCCACGGCCTGCTGGGCCTCGGCCTGCTGCACCCGATCCCGATGGCTCTCGTCGTCCAGGCGCACCAGCAGATCGCCCCGCTCGACGTGCTGGTTGTCGTCCACCAGCACCTCGGCGACCCGCGCCGAGAGCTCGGCGCGCACCGCCACGCTGTCGGTGCGCACGTAGGCGTTATCGGTCTCCTCGACGAAGCGCCCGACCTGCCACCAGCCGATCGCCCACCAGATCAGCGCCGCCAGCGCGACGAGCGTCACCAGCCCGGCCACGACCCGCCCCCGCGAGCGGCGTGCGCCACCGCCCTCGCTGCCGCCCTCGCCGACTGTCTCGCCGGCGTTCGCGACCTGCTTGTCCTCGGCTGCCATGACGTCTCCTGATCGGTGGGCAAATCACAAGTGTAATGAATGCTACACTACATGACCACCAGCGCCGCGCATCACGGCTGCGATACAATGCGCCCGTCTCTCCGCCACTCGTCCCAGGAGTCACGATGTCCCGCCACGCTCCCGACAGCGCCGACACCCCCCTCACGCCACGCGGCGTGGCCCGCCGCGAACGGCTGCTCGACGCCGCCCGCGACGTCTTCCTCGAGCAGGGCTATGCGGCGGCCAGCGTCAACGAGGTGGTGGCGCGGGCCGGCGGCTCGCTGGCCACGCTGTACAAGCAGTTCGGCAACAAGGAGGGGCTGTTCACCGCGGCCATGGAGCGCCACATCGCCACCGCCTGGGAGGTGCTGGAGGCAGGTCAGCGCGACCGTCAGGCCCCGGAAGAGGTGCTGTTCGAGCTCGGACGACGCATGCTGGCGCTGGTGCTGCAGCCGGGCGTGATCCGCCTGGTGCGGGGGCTGGCCTTCGAGGCCGAACGGGTGCCCGAGCTCGGCGAGCTGTTCCTGACCCGCGGCCCCGACCGCACCCGGGCGGCGCTGGCCGACTATCTCGCCGACCAGGCCGCGCGCGGCCGCCTGACCCTCGATGACCCGCGCGAGGCGGCCGGCCTGTTCATGGGCATGCTGCTCGGCGAGTGGCACTTCGACGCCCTGCTCGGCCGGCCGATGGAATGGGACGCGGCGCAGTGCGAGGCCCGCGCGCGCCGCTGCACGGAGGTCTTCCTGAGCGGGACCTCGGCCTGAGCCGTCAGGCCGAGGTGGCCAGCGCCTGCAGCGCGCCCCGGTCGAGGCAGCGATAGGTGAAGGAGGGGCGGCCCACCTGGCCGTAGTGGAAGGACTCGTCGAGCAGCTCGACCTCGGCCAGATACTTCAGGTACTTGCGCACCGAGACCCGCGACATGGCGGTGGCGGGCAGCAGCGCCTCGGTGCCGAAGGCCTCGTCGTCCAGGGCCAGGATCGCCGCGGCCACCCGGGCCAGGGTCGGCAGGGTCAGGCCCTTGGGCAGATCGCCCGGGCGGCGCGGGCTGGCCGGCGCGGTGGGCTGGAACAGCCGGTCGATGTCGCGCTGGGCCACTTCGCCCGGCAGCTCGTCCAGGGCGTCGCGGGCCCGGCGGCAGGCCAGCACGGCGTCGCGGAAGCGCTCGAAGGCGAACGGCTTGACCAGGTAGTCGCTGACGCCCAGCCGCCACGCCTCGCGCACCGTGTCGAGCTCCGAGGCGGCGGTGATCAGCACCACGCCCACGTCGCGGCCGCTGCGCTGGAGGTAGCGCGCCACCTCCAGCCCGCTGCGGTTGCGCAGATAGACGTCGAGCAGCACCAGGTCGACGTCTTCGCGCTCGAGCACCTCCAGCGCCGCCGGCACGCTTTCGCACTGGGCGACCAGCCGCATGTCGTCCAGCCGATTGAGATACTCGACGTTGAGGCGCATGACCATGGGGTCATCCTCGACGATCAGTACGCGCATCATGTTTCTCCTCGTCGCCCTCGGGCAGGGTTCTCAAACGTCATCGTCGGTATCCGGCGCGCGGGGCAGCTCGACCTCGAACAGGGTGCCCCTGCCCGCCTCGCTGTAGACCGCCACGCGGCCGCCGCAGGCGTCGATCCGCTCGCGCACCGCGGCGAGCCCCAGGCCGCGCCGCTCGCCCTTGGTGGACACGCCGGCCTCGAACAGCCGCTCGCGGATGCTCGGGTCGATGCCGCCGCCGGTGTCCTGCACCTGCAGCAGCAGCAGCGCCGCGTCCGCCTCCACGGTCAACATCACCCGCCGCTCGTCGCGTCCCTCGACCGCATCGAAGGCGTTCTCCAGCAGGTTGCCGAGCACCGTGACCAGGACGTGGACCAGCGTCGCCTCGCCGAGCTCGGGCATCGGCGTCTCGAGACGTACCTCGAATTCCACCCCGCGCTCCCGGGCCTCGCTGCGCTTGCCGAGCAGGAAGCCGGCCAGCACCGGATCGGCCACGCCTTCCACCACGGCCATGCCCGGCGCCAGGCGATGGTCGGCCAGCTCGTCCAGGTAGCCGCGCAGGCTATCGAGATCGCCCATCTGCGCCAAGCCCGACATAACGTGGCGCTGGTTCTTGAACTCGTGAGTGGCGGCGCGCAGCGCCTCGGCGTAGCGGCTGACCCCGGTGAGCTGCTCGGCCAGGGCGTTGACCTCGCTCTTGTCGCGGAAGGTGGCTATGGCACCGATCGTCCGCCCGCGATGGCGGATCGGCCGCCGGTTGGCGAGCACCACCCGGCCGTCGAGGTTGAGATCGATCTCGCGATCGAGCTCGCGCCCCCCCCTCACCGCCTTCGCCGCCGCTCAGCAGCTCGGGGAGGCCGCTGTGCGGCAGACAGTCGGCCACCGCCGTTCCCACCGCCGGCTCCCCCAGCCCGGCCTCGGCCAGCATCCGGCGGGCAGCCGGATTGACCAGGGTGACACGCGCCTGGCGATCCACCGCCAGGATGCCCTCGTGGACCGAGGCCAGCATCGCCTGGCGCTCCTCGACCAGCCGCGCGATCTGGTGCGGCTCGAGGCCCAGCAGCACGCGCTTGATGGCCTGGGCCAGCCCCCGGGCGCCCAGCCCGCCGACGATCATCAGCGCCAGCACGCCGAGCATCACGTCACGCCGGTTGTCGGCCAGCAGCGGGGCCAGCGATGACAGGGTGACGCCCACCGAGACCGCGCCGACCACCTCGCCGTCGCCGGCCGTCACCGGGGCAAAGCCGCGGATGCTGGTCCCCAGGGTGCCCTCGGCCCGGGAGTGATAGGTCTCGCCGGCCAGCGCACGACCCTCGTCCCCGCCCTGGAAGTGCCGGCCGATGCGCTCGGGGTCCGGGTGGGTCAGGCGGATCGCACCGGCATCCATCACCACGATGAAGTCGACGCCGAGCGCGCGCCTCAGGCCGTCGATGCGTGCCTGGAGGGCGCCATCGTCGACGGGCGCCTCGATGCGTCCCTGGAGCGCCGCCTGCACCTCCGGATCGGCGGCGAGCGTCTGCGCCAGATCGGTGACCCGCGTGGCCTGATCCTCCTCCAGGGTCGCGCGCAGCTGGGCGGTGAACAGCCACAGCGCCAGACCCAGCGAGAGCACCACCATCACCGCGACCAGCAGCGAGATCCAGGTGTTCAGACGCAGGCGAGGACGGGACATGGGGAGACTCCGGTGGGTGCGATCGTAGGGGATTGTCGGCCGGAATTCGACCTTGGTGGCATTCCCCACATGGTGACGGTGTGCCGTCAAGAACGCCGATATTTTCAATAGTTTCAGAACGCTTTAACAACTTGCGCAATCTTGGCGCCAGAGATGGCGGGCCTATGCTCGTCGCCAGCCCTGCGCCCTGGCGGCCAAGCCGCCAGGGCGAGTTTCGAACAACGATGTCCCGCGCGACTCGCGCGAGGCCGATCCCCAAGGAGCGCTCCCATGAGTCGATCTCTGACGGATACCGTCGCGACGCCGTCCGTGGCCCCCCGTGCCTGGCTCGCCCAGCGTATCTTCGGCATGCCGCTGCCGTTCTTCGCCCTCGCCCTGGCGGTGATGGTGGTAGCGATCGCCACCGACAGCCTGCCCACCGGCATGATCGGCGCCCTGCTGGTGATGATGCTGCTCGGCGAGCTGATGGGCTTCATCGGCGACCGCCTGCCGGTGGTCAAGACCTACCTCGGCGGCGGCGCCATCCTGGCGATCTTCGGCGCCGCCGCCATGGTCTATCTGGAGTGGCTGCCCGCCCCGGTGGTCGACAACGTCACCGACTTCATGAAGGGCGGCGGCTTCCTCAACTTCTACATCGCCGCGCTGATCACCGGCAGCATCCTCGGCATGGACGCCAAGGTGCTGATCAAGGTCGGCTCGCGCTACGCGCTGCCGCTGTGCTGCGCGGTGCTCGGCGCCTCGCTGTTCGCCGTGGCCATGGGCGCGCTGCTCGGCTTCTCCGCCCAGGACGCGGTGGTCGTCATCGCCATGCCGATCCTCGGCGGCGGCATGGGCGCCGGCGCGGTGCCGATGAGCCAGATCTACGAGCAGCTGCTGGGCCAGCCGGCCAGCTACTACATCTCTATCCTGGTGCCGGCCCTGGCGCTGGGCAACGTCTTCGCGATCATCATCGCCGGCCTGCTCAACGGCCTCGGCAAGCGCTTCCCGGGGCTGACCGGCGACGGCCAGATGATGCCCGGCGTCGACGTCGAGGAACCCGAACATACCCTGGACCTGGGCAAGCTGGGCGTGGGCGTCGTCGCCGCCCTGATGCTGTTCACCGCCGGCCAGATCCTCGGCACCCTCGTCCCGCTGCACCCCTACGCGCTGATGATCGTGCTGGTCGCGGCCCTCAAGGTGCTCGACGTGCTGCCGGCATCGGTCACCGAATCCGCCGCCCAGTGGTTCCAGTTCGTCGCCCGCAACTGGACCTTCGCCCTGCTGTTCGGCATCGGCATCGCCTACACCGACCTCGGCCAGGTGATCGACGCCATTTCGCTGACCTACGTGCTGATCGTGTTCGCCGTGGTCGCCGGGGCGGCCTTCGGCGCTGGCCTGGTCGGCAAGCTGGTGGGCTTCTACCCCATCGAGTCGGCGATCACCGCCGGCCTGTGCATGGCCAACATGGGCGGCACCGGCGACGTGGCGGTGCTGTCCGCGGCGCGCCGCATGTCGCTGATGCCCTTCGCGCAGATCTCCTCGCGGCTGGGCGGCGCCCTGATCCTGCTGATCTCCAGCGTGGTCGTGCCGCTGCTGTTCGCCTGAGGCGAGCCTGCCAGCGACGCAAACGGCGCCCTTCGGGGCGCCGTTTGTGTTTCGAGCACTCGACTCGCGGGATCAACCTTCCTCTTCGTCGTCGGCCAGATCCCGCCCGAAGGCCCGCCACTGGGCCAGGGTCATCACCTCGGTGGTCTCGGTGCGCAGGTCGTGGGCGATGATCAGCTCGCCGCGCTCCAGCTGGCGGCGCAGCTCGCCGACCCAGCCGCTCATGCCCTCGCCGGTGTCGGTGGTGTCGTAGCCCTGGCGCGTGACGAAGGCTTCCAGCAGGCCGTCCAGGGTCTCCCCCGGCAGCATGCGATAGGGCACTTCGACGAAACGGTCTCCGCTCATGCGTCGTTCTCCTGCATGTCCTGTGGTGTCTGGCCGCTTTCCCAGCTCGACAGGCGCTCGATGAAGGTCGCCTCGTCGATCACCTCGACGCCGAGCTGCTCGGCCTTGGTCAGCTTGCTGCCGGCGGCCTCGCCGGCCACCAGGCAGGCGGTCTTCTTCGACACGCTGCCGGAGACCTTGGCCCCCAGCGCCTGCAGGCGCGCCTTGCCCTGGTCGCGGGTCATGGCCTCCATGGTGCCGGTGAGCACCCAGGTCTGGCCCTCCAGCGGCGTGGGGCCGGCCTCGACCTCGGCCTCTTCCCAGCGCAGCCCGGCATCCAGCAGCGCCTGGATCGTCTCGCGGTTGTGCGGCTGCTGGAAGAAGGTGTGCACGTGGGCGGCGACGATGGGGCCGACGTCGTCGACCGCTTCCAGCGCCTCGCGCCCGGCCGCCATCAGCGCCTCGAGGGTGCCGAAGTGGCGCGCCAGGTTGACGGCGGTGGCCTCGCCCACCTCGCGGATGCCGAGCGCGTAGATGAAGCGCGAAAGCGTGGTCGCCTTGGCCTTCTCCAGTGCCGCGACCAGATTGTTCGCGGATTTATCGCCCATGCGCGGCAGCGTGGCGAGGCGCTCGGCCTCGAGGGCGAACAGGTCCGCCGGCGTCTTCACCCAGTCGCGCTCCACCAACCCGTCGATCAGCTTCTCGCCGAGGCCTTCGATGTCCAGCGCCCGGCGGCTGGCGAAGTGCTTGAACGCCTCCTTGCGCTGGGCGGCGCAGTAGAGCCCGCCCGAGCAGCGTGCCACGGCCTCGTCCTCGAGGCGCTCGATCTGCGAGTGGCACACCGGGCAGCGCTCGGGGAAGACGATCTCGCGGGCGTCCTCGGGGCGCTCGTCGAGCTGAACGCGCACCACCTGGGGAATGACGTCGCCGGCCCGGCGCACGGCCACGGTGTCGCCGATCATCACCCCGAGGCGCGCGATCTCGTCGGCGTTGTGCAGGGTCGCGTTGGACACCGTGACGCCGGCCACCGAGACCGGCTCCAGACGCGCCACCGGGGTGATGGCGCCGGTGCGGCCGACCTGGAACTCGACGTCGTTGAGCCGCGTGATCTGCTCCTGGGCGGGAAACTTGAAGGCGATCGCCCAGCGCGGCGCCCGGGCCACGAAGCCCAGCTCGCGCTGCAGGCGCAGGTCGTCGACCTTGATCACCGCACCGTCGATGTCGTAACCGAGGCCGTCGCGCTTCTCGCCGAGGCGGCGGCAGTAGTCGACGATGCCCGCCGCGCCTTCCACCACCTCGAGCTCGGCGCTGGTGCGGAAACCGAGCCCGGTGAGGCGTGCCATCAGCTGGCTATGGCTGGCATCGCCGGCGTCCGGCTCGATGCGCGCCACCTGGTAGGCGCTGAACTCCAGCGGGCGGGTGGCGGTGACGCGCGGATCGAGCTGGCGCAGGCTGCCGGCGGCGGCGTTGCGCGGGTTGGCGAAGACCTTGGTGTCCTCGGCGCGCGCCTTCTCGTTCATGGCCTCGAACTCGGCGTGGCGCATGGTGACCTCGCCGCGCACCTCGAGCAGCTCGGGCCCGCCCTCGCCGCGCAGCTTCAGCGGGATCGACTTCAGGGTCCGCAGGTTGGAGGTGATGCCCTCGCCGGTGCGGCCGTCGCCCCGGGTCACGCCGGCGGAAAGCTCGCCGTTCTCGTAGACCAGGGACACGGCGGCGCCGTCGAGCTTGGGCTCGCAGCAGAAGGCCACACTGTCGGGGTCGGTCTCCAGGCGATCGGCGACCCGCTTGGCGAAGGCCGAAAGCTCGTCCTCGTCGAAGGCGTTGTCCAGCGACAGCATCGGCACCGCGTGCGGGATCTCGGGAAAGCCTGCCGCGGGCGCGGCACCGACCCGTTGGGTCGGCGAGTCGGGCGTCACCAGCGCGGGATGCTCGGCCTCGATCTCCTGCAGGCGACGCAGCCGACGATCGTAGTCGGCGTCGGTCATGCGCGGCTCATCGAGCACGTAGTAGCGGTAGTTGGCGTCCTCGAGCTCGGCGCGCAGACGCGCCGCCTCGTCCTGAATCGCGGGGTCGGGCTGGGTCATGGGAATGTCTGGTTCTCGATCGATAGCGAGGGCCTCGTCGCGCGAGGCCGGGTGGCGCTAGCTTACCAAAGCAACGCCCCCCGACGGGATACCGTCGGGGGGCGTCTGGACGCCGTATGGCAGGCGAGCGTCAGTTGACCTGACGATGCAGGCGATGGCGCCGCTCGAACTCCTGCACCCGCTGACGGGCGAACTCGACGGTCTGGGCGGTCATCACGCTCAGGTTCTCGTCCTTCAGCTCGCCGCCGAGGTGGCGGACGATGACCATGGCGGTCTCGACCATGGCCTCGAAGGCCGCCGAGGTATCGGTGGCGCTCGGCAACGGCATCAGCAGGGTGACGCCCGGCGTGGAGAACTCGTCCATGGCCTCGAGGGGGAAGGTGCCCGGCTTGACCACGTTGACCATCGAGAACTGCAGCGCGCTGCCCGGGTCCTCGGTCTCGAAGCGGTGGAAGATGTTCATGTCGCGGCCGTAGCGCAGGCCGCAGGCCATCATCAGCTCGAGCAGGGCGCTGCCGGCGAAGCCGCCCTCTTCACGGGCCATCACGCTGATCACGATCAGCTCCTCGGCCCCGCCGAGGGCGTCGCGGGCATGCTCGTCCTGAACGCCGTGACGCAGCGCCTTCTCGAGCACCGGATGCGAGCGCACCACGTCATCTCGCGGCGCCTCTGCTTCGGCAAAGGCCTCGGGGGCCGCCTCGTGGCGGGGGGCGAACAGCGGGTCGTTGTCGTCGGCCGCGGCCTGGCGACGCTCGGCCTCCAGGGCCTCCGCCTCGCGCTGGCGGCGGGCCGCCTCATCGGCTTCCTGCTGCTGGCGAGCGGCCTGTTCACGACGCGCCTGCTCGGCCTTTTCGGCTTTCTCGGCCTTTTCCGCCTTCTCCTGCTCGCGACGCGCCTTCTTCTGGTCGCGACGCTCGGCGATGCCCTTCTGCAGGGAGGCACCGAAGCGCTGGACCGAGGAACCGACACGCCTGGAGCCGTTCTTCAGCGAATCGCCCACGCCTTCCAGGTCGACCAGACGGTAGTGCTCCTCGTCGTAGCCGTCGTGATCGGCCGGATCGGCGACCAGCGGCTCGGCGGCCGGCGGCTGCCGACCGGCGTCCTCCTGGGCGGGCTCGCGACGCTCGGCCTCGGCACTCGCCGCCGGCGCGGCCCGTTCGGCCGGCTCGGGCCGGCGCGAAGCGGACACCGCCTCCGTCGACCCGGTCTGAGGCGCCTCGCCCTGCTGACGGCGGAATTCCGACAACACCCGGGACGGGCCGGGGTGGTCCTGTCGCTCGAGCTTGGGCTTGGCCTTCACGCCCTGCTCTTCCGCAGGCCTGACGACGCGCGCCCCTCCGTTGGGCAATTCCCAGTTGAGTTCCGCCTCGCGAGCCGCCTCATCGGGGTCTTGTTCTTCGCCCCCCGCGGGGCTCGGGGCGTCGTGTCCGGCCTGGTCAAGGCGCGGCACGCTGCGCTGGCGCTGCAGGCGACGCACGCCATCGATGACGATCAGCGTCACCAGTGCCAGTCCCAGTATGATCAGCCACTCTCTAAGTTCCATGGGTCGTCATGCCTTTTTGCTAAGGCGCCATGCCTGATGGTTTCCGTGAACAGCATAGCGCGATTGCCCAAAAAAGGACCAATAATTTTGATTGTCAAGCTGGCCTTTTTGTGGCCGCACTTGCCTCGGTCCTGTGCAATCGCCCTTCAAGAATCCCTTCGTCACCATGTGGTGCTATCTCGCTTTTGTTCCTTGTTAACCCGTTTGCCCATGGCGTTCAAGTCCATCACGCCTCGGCCAGGGCCGCTGCCTCATCGACCCCCACCGCCACCAGACGTGATACCCCGGGTTCCTGCATGGTCACCCCCATCAATCGTTCGGAGGCTTCCATCGCGATCTTGTTGTGGGTGATGTAGATGAACTGCACCGAGTCCGACATCTCCTTCACCAGCTTGGCATAGCGACCGACATTGGCATCATCGAGCGGGGCATCGACCTCGTCGAGCATGCAGAAAGGTGCCGGGTTGAGCTGGAAGATCGCGAATACCATGGACAACGCGGTCAGCGCCTTTTCTCCCCCGGAGAGCAGATGAATGGTGCTGTTCTTCTTGCCGGGGGGGCGCGCCATGATGGCCACCCCGGTCTCCAGCAAATCGTCGCCGGTCAGCGTCAACCATGCGGTCCCGCCACCGAAGACCTTGGGGAAAAGCGTCTGCAGGCCGGCGTTGACCCGCTCGAAGGTGTCGCGGAAGCGGGTGCGGGTTTCCTGGTCGATGCGACGGATCGCCCGGTCGAGGGTCTCCAGCGCCTCGCTGAGTTCGCGATGCTGCGCCTCCAGGTAGTCGCGCCGCTCGGCCTGCTGGTCGTACTCCTCGATGGCCGCCAGGTTGATGGCGCCCAGCCGGCGGATGCGCTCGCCGACCTCCTCGAGGCGGGTCTGCCAGGCCGATTCGGTGGCGTTGGGGTCGAGCCCCTCGGCCAGGCCGTCGGCGTCGTGGCCCAGCTCCTTGAGCTGCTCGTCCTGGGTGTCGGCCTTGAGCGCCAGCGCCTGGACCTGCATGCGCGCTTCCTGCAGCCGCTCGCGGATGCCTTCGAGCTGGCGCTCGTGGCCCTGGCGGGCCTGCTCGTCCTCGCGCAGCCGCTCCACCAGCTCGGCAGCCCGTGAGCGCGCCGCGTTGAGCTCGCGCTCCTCGCGCTCGCGGCGATGCAGCAGCTCCTCGAGGCGCTCGCGACGCTCCTCGTCGGGCTCGTGGAGCCCCTCGCGGGCCTCCTCGAGTTCGGCACAGCGCAGCTCCAGGCGCTGTCGGGCCTCGCCGGCACGCCCCTGCTGCTCGGCCAGGCCGGCGCGCTCGGTGGTCAGTCGCTGGTGCTCCAGCGCCAGCCGCTGGGACTGTTCGGCCAGCGGCTGGCGCTGGCTGCGCAGCTGGGTCAGCCGCTCGCGGGCCTCCTGACGCGCCCGCTCCAGGCGCTCGCGGGTCTCGGCGCCGCGCTCCAGGCGCTCCATGGCCGCCTGCCAGTGCTCGCGAGTCTCCTCGATGGCCAGCCGCGTCTCCTCGGCGGACTCGGCGAGCCCCTCCAGCTCCTCGGCGAGTTCGCCGGCCCGCCCCTGGAGATGCTCGAGCCGACTGGCGAGGCCGCTGTCCTGCACCGCCAGCTGCTGACGCTGCTGCTCGAGATCGCGCTCCTCGAGGCGCACCGCCTCGAGGCTCTCCTCGGCCTTTTCCACGCGCTCGCCGGCCTCGGCCAGGCGTGTTTCCTGGGCCTCGAGGCGTTCTTCCACGGCGGCGAGCGCCTCGCGCACCTCGGCCTCGCGGCGGCGGCTGACCAGCAGCGCATCCGGGCCCTCGTCACGGCCGCGGTGGCGCGCCCAGCCGTCACCGACCCACAGCCCGCAGGCGGTGATCAGGCTCTCGCCGGGGGCCAGGCCATCGCGCTCGGCCCAGGCCTGCTCGCGGCTGTCCACGCAGCGCACCCCGGCGAGCCAGCGGGCCGCGGCCCCGGCACCGCTGACCCGCGCGGCCAGGCTGCCGGCCGGGGCCTCTCGTTCGGCGTCCTCGAGCAGCCCCAGCTCCGGGGCCAGCTCGGGGGACAGCACGCTGCCACCCTCGGACAGCGGGGCGAGCCGGGCGCGTAGCCAGGGCGCCAGCACCCAGGACACGACGTCCTCCCAGCCGCTCTCGACCTCGAGGCGTTCGCCGAGGCGCGGGGCCTCGCCGAGCCCGTGGCCGCGCAAGTGCGCGTCGAGGGTCTCGTCGTGATCGGCCAGGGCGGCCTGGATCAGCGCCTCGAGCGAGGCCAGCTCGCCTTGCAGGGTGCTGCGCCGCTGGCGGTCGGTCTCGCGGTCGACCTCGGCCTCGCGCACCGCCTCCCGGGCCGTGTCGCGCTCGGCCTGCCAGCGCTCGCGCTGCTCCTCGCGCCCGGCCAGGCGTTCCTCGAGCTCGGCCAGCCGCTCGGCGACCTCGGCGCGCTGGGCTTCGAGGCCGGCGATATCGGGCAGTTCCTCGCGCTGCTGGCGGCGCTTGCGGGCGTCCCCCTCGAGGCGCTCCAGCGTCGCCTCCTGTTCGCGCAGGCGGTCCTGGGCGCGCTCGGCCTCGCGGCTGTCGGCCTGCCAGGTCTCGCCGAAGGCCTCCCAGTCGGCGTCGGCCTGTTCGGCCAGGGGCTCGGCCTCCTCGAGGGCGGCCTCCAGCTCGGCCAGGCGTTCGGCGACCTCCTCCTGCTCGGGGCCCAGGGTCTCCAGGCGCTCGTCGAGGCGCAGCAGGCGCTCGCCATCGTCCTCGCCGAGGCGGTCGAGGTCGGCGAGCTCGCGGCGGGCGGCCTCGAGGTCCTGGGCCAGCTGCTGGTCCCGGGAGCGGGTGTGTTCCAGGTCCTGCTCGAGCCGCGCGATGGCGGTGGTCGTCTCGTGGAAGCGGTTCTGGTAGCCCTCGAGCTCGGAGGCCAGGCGGTCGTGCTCGGCGCGGGCCTCCTCGAGGCGCGTCTCGCACTGGCGCAGACCCAGCACCTCGCGCTCCACCGAGGTCTCGAGCTCGCGCACGCGGCTCTCCTCCTCGCCCTGGCTGGCGCGCAGGGCGCGGCCGCGCAGCAGCGCCAGCTCGCCCTTGAGCCGGTACTCCTCCTGCTTGAGGGTCTGATAGCGGCGCGCCGCATCGGCCTGGCGCTTGAGGCGCTCGAGCTGCTTGTCGAGCTCCTCGCGGATGTCCTCCAGGCGCTCCAGGTTCTCCTGGGTGCGGCGCATGCGGTTCTCGGTCTCGCGGCGGCGCTCCTTGTACTTGGAGATGCCGGCGGCTTCCTCGAGGGTGGCGCGCAGTTCCTCGGGGCGCGACTCGATCAGCCGCGAGATCATGCCCTGGCCGATGATGGCGTAGGAGCGCGGCCCCAGGCCGGTGCCGAGGAACAGGTCGGAGATGTCCCGGCGGCGGCATTTCTGGCCGTTGAAGAAGTAGGTGGACTGCCCCTCGCGGGTGACCTGGCGCTTGACCGAGATCTCCGCGTACTGGGCGTAGGGGCCGCCCATGGTGCCGTCGCGGTTGTCGAACAGCAGCTCGATGGAGGCCTGGCCCACCGGCTTGCGCCCGGTGGAGCCGTTGAAGATGACGTCGGTCATCGACTCGCCGCGCAGGGTCTTGGCGGAGGATTCCCCCATGACCCAGCGCACGGCGTCGATGATGTTGGACTTGCCACAGCCGTTGGGCCCGACGACGGCGGTCATGTTGCCGTCGAAGGGCACGGTGATGGGGTCGACGAACGACTTGAAGCCCACCAGGCGTATCGACTTCAGTCGCATGCGTTATTCCACGATCCTGTCGATGATCAGTTCTACCGGGTCGCCGTCGTGCTCGCCGACCGCCACCGCCGCGTGGCGGCCGAAGAGGTCGCCGGGTTGCGGATCGGCCTGGCCGCTGGCCGAGACCCGCGCCACCAGCCTCGCCTCGTCGACCTGGGACAGCCGCGCCATGGGCGCCATGGCATCGCCGTCGTCGAGGGTCAGGGTCGCCGGCAGCGCGCCCAGCGTGGTGCGCGCCACCGCCAGCGGCGGCAGCTCGCCGGCGGCGTCCCGGGCCACCACGAACACCGCGGTGTCGGCGCCCAGGCGGCCGGCCAGTTCGGGCGCCAGGCTCACGCGCACGCGCAGGCCCGGGCCCTCGACGGCCTCGGGCGTCTGGCCCAGGCGGCGCTGGGCGGTGCGGATGCCCTGGCGCAGCGCCTCGGCGGACTCGGCGTCGTTCATGCCGGCGATGGCCCGGCGCCAGCGGTCGATGGCGGTCTCGTAGTCGGCGCTCTCGAAGGCCTCGATGCCGAGCATCCCGAGCACCGTGGGCTGGGCCGGATCGGCGGCCAGGGCCTCGTCGACCAGCGCCTGCACGTTCGGGGTCAGCTCGCGGCCGGCGGCAAAATACCGCAACTGGGCCAGCTCGGCCAGCAGCCAGGGGCTTCGCTCCTCGAGCGCGAGCAGCCGGGTCAGGGCGTGGTCGGCGCGCTCCAGGCGGCCGCTGTCGCGATACAGCGGAAACAGCGAGCGCCAGACGTTGGGGTTGTCGGGCTGACGTGCGGCCTCGGCCTCCAGTCGCTCGAGCAGCCGGGGCAAAGAGGCCTCGGGGTCGGCCATCACCTGCTGCTGGAGGCGATACAGCGCCAGGTCGCCCTCGGCGCCCTCCCAGCGGTACCAGCTGGCGCTGGCCACCACCAGGGCGACCATCGTCACGGGGACCAGCCAGCGGCCGGCCCGGGGGGCCTTGAGCAGCGAGCGGGTCGAGGCCGCGGTGTCGTCGAGCAGGCTGCGCTCGAGCTCGAGGCGATCCTCGTCGAAGCGCGCCGCGTCGATCTCGCCGCGGTCGCGGGCGGCCTCCAGGGAGGCCAGGCGCCGGCGGTAGACGGCGACGTTCTGCCGCTCGGTACGCTCGCTGGCCTCGTCGTCGGCCAGCGCCCGGGCCACCGCGCCGGCGCGGCGCAGCGGCAGCACCAGCAGCCACAGCGCCGGCACCAGCAACAGGGCGAAGGCGATCCACAGCGCGATCATCGGTCATCCTCCCGCTCGAGCAGGGCATCCAGCCGGGCGCGTTCCTCGACTGAGAGCCGACTGGCCGAGGCGCGCCGGCGCGCCCGCACCAGCAGCGCCACCAGCAGGCCGCCGCCCAGCACCAGGGCCGCGGGCAGCCCCCACAGCAGCAGGGTGCGGCCCTCCAGGCGCGGGTTGTAGAGCACGTAGTCGCCGAAGCGGCTCACCATGAAGTCGAGGATCTCCTTGTCGGAGCGCCCCGCCTGCAGCTGCTCAAAGACGCGCTGGCGCATGTCGCCGGCGATCGGCGAGTCGGAGTCGTCGATCGCCTGGTTCTGGCACTTGGGGCAGCGCAGGGTCGCGGTCAGCGACTCGAAACGGTCGCGCATCACCGGGTCGTCGAACTCGCGCACCTCGATGGCGGCCTGCGCCAGGGCCGGTGTCAGCAGCGCCAGCATCAGCAGCGCACGGATCAGTCTTGCCATTTCGCCACCTCCGGCAGGATCACCCGCTCGACGTCCTGGGGCGTGATGTACCCGGTGTGGTGGTAGCGGATCACGCCTTCGGCATCGACCAGGAAGGTCTCGGGGGCGCCGTAGACGCCGAGGTCGAAGCCCAGGCTGCCCTCGGGGTCGAACAGGTTGACCTCGAAGGGGTTGCCGAACTCGGCCAGGAACTCGCGGCCCTTCTCCCGGGTGTCCTTGTAGTCGACGCCGACCAGGCGCACGCCGCGCTCGGCGAGCTCGAGCAGCTGTGGCATCTCCTGCTTGCAGGTCGGGCACCACTCGCCCCAGACGTTGACCAGGGTGACCTCGCCCTTCAAGAGCGATTCGTCGAGGGTCCGCCCGGGGTCCTCCAGGGTCGTGAGGCTGAAGGCCGGGAAGGGCCTGGCCATCAGCGCCGAGTCGCGCGAGGCGGGATCGATCGACAGCCCGCGGTAGAGAAACACCGCCAGCACCAGGAAACCGGCCAGCGGCAGCAGCAGCAACAGACGACGCGTCATGCGCTCACCTCCCGGGCGTGGCGTTCGGGGTCGGGCGCGGTGGCGGCGCGCCGGTAGCGGCGGTCGACCACCGCCAGCACGCCACCCAGCGCCATCAGCAGCGCGCCCAGCCACAGCCAGCGCACGAAGGGCTTGTACTGGATGCGCAGCGCCCAGCTGCCGTCGCCCAGGTCCTCGCCCATGGCCACGTAGAGGTCGCGCAGCAGCCCCGGGCGCAGTGCCACGTCGGTCATCGGCATGCCACGGGCCAGATAGATGCGCTTCTCCGGCGCCATCGTGAAGTGACGGCGGCTGTCGCCGCGGCTCACCTCGAGGCGCGCGACGTCGGCGACGAAGTTGGGGCCGCGGCGATGGCCGAGGTCGGTCATGGCGAAGGTGTAGCCGGCCACCTCGACGCTGTCGCCCACCGCCATGCGCACGTTGCGCTCCACGGCGTAGTTCGAGACCACGGTCACGCCGACGATGGTCACCGCCAGGCCCAGGTGGCCCAGCACCATGCCCCAGTGGGCCAGCGACAGCCGCTTGAGCCCGGCCAGACGCCCGTCGCTGTGGCGGCTCTTCGTCCACAGGTCCCGCACCAGCGGCAGCACCACCCACAGCGCCGCCACCAGCCCCAGCGTGACCGCGAGGTTCCACTCGCCGCCGTAGGCCAGCGGCGCCAGCAGGCCGATGACCAGCGCCACGGCACCGGAGAGCCACACCCGACGGAACAGTTCACGGGGCCGGGTGCGCTTCCAGTTGGCCAGCGGGCCGAGCCCCATGAACAGGCACAGGATCACCGTCAGCGGCACGAACAGGGCGTTGAAGTAGGGCGGGCCGACGCTGATCTTGCCCAGGTTCAGGGCATC
Source organism: Halomonas sp. SL1 (assembly GCF_003030865.2). Lineage (NCBI taxonomy): Bacteria > Pseudomonadati > Pseudomonadota > Gammaproteobacteria > Oceanospirillales > Halomonadaceae > Halomonas > Halomonas sp. SL1. Next base: position 49,073 of record NZ_PYUQ02000004.1, read on the forward strand.
GAGCAGCAGCGGATAGACGGTGCCGAGCAGCACGGTGACCGTCATCACCACCAGCAGGATGTTGTTGACCAGCAGCAGGGCATCCCGGGACAGCCAGGTGAAGCCGGCGCGCTGGCTGACCCGCGGGGCGCGCAGTGCGAACAGCAGCAGCGAGGCACCCACGGTGAGGCCCAGCAGCACCAGGATGAACAGCCCCCGGGATGGATCGTTGGCGAAGGCATGCACCGAGGTCAGCACCCCGGAGCGCACCAGGAAGGTGCCCAGCAGCGACAGCGAGAAGGTGGAGATCGCCAGCAGCACCGTCCAGCTCTTGAAGGCGCCGCGCTTCTCGGTGACCGCCAGCGAGTGGATCAGCGCGGTGCCGGCCAGCCACGGCAGCAGCGAGGCGTTCTCCACCGGATCCCAGAACCACCAGCCGCCCCAGCCCAGCTCGTAGTAGGCCCACCAGCTGCCCAGGGCGATGCCCACCGAGAGAAAGGCCCAGGCCACGTTGGTCCAGGGCCGCGCCCAGCGGGTCCAGGCCGCGTCCAGGCGGCCGCCGAGCAGCGCCGCGATGGCGAAGGCGAACACCACCGAGAACCCCACGTAGCCCATGTAGAGCATCGGTGGATGGATGATCAGCCCGATGTCCTGCAGCAGCGGATTCAGATCGGCGCCGTCGGCGGGCGGGTTGGGCAGCAGCCGGGCGAAGGGATTGGAGGTGACCAGCACGAAGGTCAGGAACCCGGTGGAGACCAGCCCCATCACGCCCAGCACCCGGGCCAGCATGTCGCGGGGCAGCTCGCGGGAAAAGCGGCTGACGGCGAAGGTCCAGGCGCCGAGGATCAGGCTCCACAGCAGCACCGAGCCCTCGTGATTGCCCCACACCGCGCTGGCCTTGTAGTACCAGGGCAGCATCGAGTTGGAGTTGTCGGCCACGGTGGACACGCTGAAGTCGTCGAGCAGGAAGCTCGCGGTCAGGCAGGCGTAGGCGACGATCAGGAACAGGAACTGCCCGGTGGCCATGGGCCGGGCATAGGCCATCCACAGCGGGCGGCGGGTCGCCGCCCCGGCCAGCGGCACGATGGCCTGCAGGGCGGCCATCGCCAGCGCGATGATCAGCGCGAAGTGACCGATCTCGGGAATCAGCGGGGTCAGCATGGCGTCTCCGGGTCAGTCCTCGGCCTCGAGCCGCTTGGTCACCTCGGCGGCCTTATCCTGGTAGTCCTCCGGCGCATAGCCGGCCTCTTCCAGGGCCTGGGCCACCTCGGGCGGCATGTAGTTCTCGTCGTGCTTGGCCAGCACCTTGTCGGCCCGCAGCCAGCCCTCGGGCTGCAGCTGGCCGAGCACCACCACGCCCTGCCCCTCGCGGAACAGGTCCGGCAGGATGCCGCGATAGCGCACCTCGAGGTCCTCGACGTAGTCGGTGACCGTGAAGGAGACGGCCAGGCTCTCCGGGTTCCGGGCCACGCTGCCGGCCTTGACCATGCCGCCGGCGCGGATCGAGCGCTCCAGCGGGGCCTGGCCCTCGGCGATCTGCACCGGGCTGAAGAACAGGTTGATGTTGCTGCGCAGGGCGTAGAGCGTCAGACCCACGGCGATGGCGGCCAGCGTCACCAGCCCCAGGACCGCATAGAGTTTCTGCTTGCGCTTGGCTCTCATCGGGCAGGCCTCTCGTCGGTGGAAGCGTCGGTGGCCTCGGCCTGGCGTCGCTCGCGGCGGACCCGGCGCTCGAGGTCGCGCCGCACCCGGCGGCGCTCGGCCCGGGCGTGCCAGCCCACGGCCAGCAGCAGCGCGGCGGTGGCGCCATAGGCGCTCCAGACATAGGGCGCGTGGCCGCCCATGGCGAGGAACTCGGACAGCGAATCGAAGGCCATCAGCGCCCCTCCTCGACCAGCGCGCGCACCCAGCGCTTGGACGACTCGCGGCGCAGGATCTCGCTGCGGGTGCGCGTCAGGGTCACGGCGATGAAGAAGCCGTAGAAGCCGAGCACCATCAGCAGCAGCGGCAGCCACATCTCGACGGGCATGGCCGGCTTCTCGATGATCGAGAAGCTGGCCGGCTGGTGCAGGGTGTACCACCAGTCCACCGAGAACTTGATGATCGGGATGTTGATCACGCCCACCATGGCCAGCACCGAGGCCGCCCGGGCGCCGCCGTCGCGGCTGACGAAGGCGCCGCGCAGGGCGATCACCCCGATATAGAGGAACAGCAGGATCAGCATCGAGGTCAGCCGGGCGTCCCACTGCCACCAGGTGCCCCAGGTGGGCACGCCCCAGACGGCGCCGGAGAACAGCGCCACGAAGGTCATGCCGGCGCCCAGCGGGGCCATCATCGCCGCCGCCATGTCGGCCAGCTTGATCTTCCAGACCATGAAGATCAGCCCGGCCGCGGCCATGGCGACGAAGATCGACTGCGCGAGGAAGGCCGCCGGCACGTGGACATAGATGATGCGGAAGCTGTTGCCCTGCTGGTAGTCGGCCGGCGCGAAGGCCAGCCCCCAGAGCCCGCCGATCAGGATCAGCGCCACCGCCGCCAGCCACAGCGGCGTGAGCCATCGCGCGGTGATGGCGTAGAACCCCTTGGGGGAGCCGAGCTTGTGAAGGAAGGCCCACATTACCGTCGATTCCTCAACCGTTGAGCGCGATGCGCAGCGCCGCCGCGATGGCGAAGGGCGCGAAGATCAGCGCCGCCGCCAGCAGCGCACCGAGAATGGCCAGATGAGCCGCCACGACCCCGCCCTGGATCGCCGCCTGAACGGCGCCGGCGCCGAAGATCAGCACCGGTATGTAGAGCGGCAGCACCAGCAGCGAGAGCAGCACTCCGCCGCGAGCCACGCCCACGGTGAGCGCGGCGCCGATGGCGCCGATCAGGCTCAGGCTGGCGCTGCCCAGCGCCAGCGACAGCGCCAGCACGCCGTAGCTGCCCGCCGGCAGTGACAGCATCACGCCCAGCAGCGGTGCCATCAGCGCCAGCGGCAGGCCGGTCAGCAGCCAGTGCGCCGCCACCTTGGCCAGCGCCAGCACCGGCAACGGCTGGGGCGACAGCAGCAGCTGCTCCAGGCTGCCATCCTCGGCGTCGTCGCGAAACACGCCCTCCAGGGACAGCAGCGCCGCCAGCAGCGCCGCCACCCACAGCAGGCCCGGGGCGATGGTCGCCAGCAGCACCGGCTCCGGCGAGATGCCGATCGGAAACAGGGTGATCACCAGGGCGAAGAACGCCAGCGGATTCAGCACCTCGCCGGGGCGGCGCAGCCGCAGCACCAGATCGCGGTGCAGGGTCGCCCGCCATGCGACCGCGAGCCCGCCCGCCGGCTCACCGGCCTCGGGCAGCGGGGCCGGCCGCGACTCAGCGTTCGACATCGTCGCTTCCCTCGCCCAGCGACAGGCGGCGCAGGCCGGCCGAGGCACGCAGTTCGTGATGGGTGGTGACCAGCACGGCACCGCCGCGGGCGGTATGGGCCTCGAGGCGCGCCTCGAGGGCGGCCACGCCGTCCCGGTCGATGGCCGTGAAGGGCTCGTCGAGCACCCACAGCGGTCGCGGCGTCAGCTCCAGCCGTGCCAGGGCCACGCGGCGCTGCTGCCCGGCGGAGAGCTGGGCGGCGGGCAGATCCTCGAAGCCGACCAGCCCGACCCGCTCGAGCGCCGCCAGGCGCGTCGGCTCGTCGCCCCGCTCGCCGGCCAGCGCCTGATACCAGGCCAGATTCTCCAGCGGCGTCAGCGTCGCCTTCACCCCCGGGGCGTGCCCCAGGTACAGCAGGCTGGCGAGGAAGTCGCGCCGCACCCGGCGCAGCGGGGCGTCGTTCCACAGCACCTCGCCTTCGTGGTCCATCAGCTGGCCGGAGAGGATCTTGAGCAGGGTGGTCTTGCCGCTGCCGTTGGGGCCTTCGACGCGCAGGATCTCGCCGGCCCGGACCTCCAGATCGAGATCGTGGAACAGCCAGCGGTCGTCTCGCTCACAGGCCAGCCGCCGGGCTTGCAGACGCAGGCTCAAGGCACTCTCCAGGCGCGGATAACATGGCTCGGCACTCTACACGGAAAGGGTTTTCATCGCCAGCCGGGCCCCGGCCCGGAAGCGCCGGGGGCTGACCTGCATCAGCCCCCGGCTGGAAACGCCGCCCTTGCCAGATGCCGATCGCCTGCTATGCTGGCCAAGTACTGTATGTATCAACAGTCACTGCCGACGGGAGATGCCGCGCATGTCACTCGCCCCACAGTACCTGCTCCGCCAGCCCAACCTGCCCATCGCCGAGGCCTGGATGCCGCTCGATGACCGCGACCTGGTCGAAGTGCCCCTGCTGGGCAGCGTCGCCGCCGGCGTGCCCATCGACGCCTGCATCGATGCCGGCAGCGTCGAGGTGCCGAAGCGCATGGTCAAGCGCAACACCTATGCGCTGCGCGTGCGCGGCGACTCGATGATCGATTGCAACATCTTCGACGGGGATGTGATCATCATCGAACGTCGCGAGAGCGCCGAGAACGGCGAGACCGCGGTGGTGATGATCAACGATCAGGAGGTCACCCTGAAGAAGCTCTACATCGAGAAGTCCGGCGTGCGTCTTCAGCCGGCCAACGAGGCCATGCCGCCCATCTACCTCAAGAACAGCGACATCCAGGTGCTGGGACTGGTGATGGGCGTGGTGCGCCAGACGGACCTGGCCGCCTGATGCGCTATCCCGTTCCCGACCTGCCTGCCGGCGAGTGGCGCGAGACCGAACTCGAGGTCGAGAAGAGCCGCTTCATCGCCTGGGTCTGCCATGCCCCGGAGGCCGCCGCCTTCGAGGCACTGCTGGCCGAGGCTCGGCGCACGCATCCCAATGCCAGCCACCACTGCAGCGCCTTCATCGCCGGCCCGCCCGGCGAGCAGAACGCCATCGGCTTCTCCGACGACGGCGAGCCCGGCGGCACCGCCGGGCGGCCGATGTATCAGGTGCTGGAAGGCGCCGGCATCGGCCAGGCCGGCTGCGTGGTGACCCGCTACTTCGGCGGCACCAAGCTCGGCACCGGCGGCCTGGCACGCGCCTACGGCCAGGCCGTGAGCGAGGCGCTGGAGACCCTGCCGACCCGCGAGGTCACCGAGCGCGACCCGCTGCGCCTGAAGATCGACTTTGCCGGCGAGGCCCAGGCCCGGGCCTGGTGCGCCGAGCGCGACATCCCCGTGGACGCCGCCGACTACGCTGCCGACGGCGTGGTGCTGACGCTGGGCTGGCCCCGGGACACCGAACGCGACCTCTCAGCCCTCACGTCCCGCCTCAAGGGACGACTCGAAACCCTGGACCCCGACGCGGCCTGAGGCCGCCTCGCCGGAGACGGCCCGCGCGCTCTCGTCCGCCGCGCCGATATAGCGCGCCCGCTTCTCCGGCTTGAGGCGCGCCAGGTCCACCGCCACCAGGCCGTCGGTGCAGTAACCGAAGGCCGTATCCACGCCGAAGGCCAGGAAACGCGTGCCGCCGGGTTCGGTGACCTCCGCGTACTGCTTGTAGAGGGCCGGCACGCTGGCCCCCAGCGCCTGCAGCCCGTGACGCAGGCGCTGGAAGTCCGCCTTCGCATCGTCGCCGCGAAACAGCCGCTCCGCCTCCTGCTCCCCGGCCCGGGAGAGGCGCCAGGGGGCGCGCGGCCGCACCTGGCTATCGCCATCGCCGTAGTAGTGGCGGTAGTAGCTGACCAGCAGCTCCTTGGCCAGGGTCGGCAGGTGATTGGGCAGGGTCACCGGTCCGAACAGCCAGCGCACCTCGGGATGGCGACGCAGGTAGGCCCCAAGGCCGACCCACAGGTAGTCCAGGCTGCGCCGCCCCCAGTAGCGCGGCTGAACGAAGCTGCGCCCCAGTTCCAGGCCGTGGCGCCACTGCGCCCAGGGCGCCTGCTCCAGATGAAAGATGGTCGCGCCGTAGAGCCCCTCGATGCCATGACGATCGAGGATCCGCCCTACCTCGCCGAGTCGATAGGCGCCGGCGATCTCCAGGTCGCGATCGTCCCACAGCACCAGATGACGGTAGTAGTCGTCGAACGCGTCCAGGTCGCGCTTGCGGCCGGTGCCCTCCCCTACCCGACGAAAGGCCACCTCGCGCAGGCGACCGATCTCGCGCATGACCGACGAATCCGGCCGGCTGTCGACCAGCAGGATGCGCTTGCCGTCGGCGGTCTCGCCGAGCGTCTCGGCGTCGCGCAGCTCTTCGCGCAGGCGCTGGCGCGGCTCGGGGCGGGCGATACCAGTCTCGCCGACGAACACGCCGCGCTTGCCGCGCCCCAGACGATAGACATGCTTGCGCAGCAACTTGAGCTTGACCGGCGTGGTCAGGTCATCGCGATCGAACTGCGCCAGCGGAATCGGCCCGCCCACCCGCAGGGCGATATGGCGACCGCGCTGGCGGAACATCTCGTCGGGCAGCAGCAGCGTGCCCAGATCGCTGCGCAGCGACGTCAGGGCATAGAAGCGCGAGGAGTTGCGCCCGCGCACATGGACCGGCAGCAGCGGCGCGTTGGTGCGACGCGCGGCGTGCAGGAAGCCCGAATGCCACTTGCCGTCGCGCACGCCGCGGGGCCCGGCCCGGGAGACCTCCCCGGCGGGAAAGACGATCACCGCCCGCTCCGCCTCCAGGGTCTCGGTCAGGCGCGTGAGGCTACGGCGCAGCCCGCGCCGCGAGAGGTTGTCCACCGGCACGATCACGTCCGACAGCGGCGCCAGCTGCAGCAGCAGGTCGTTGGCCAGGATGCTGACGTCGGGGCGTACCTCGGCCACCATGCGCAGCAACGCCAAGCCGTCCAGGGCACCGAGCGGGTGATTGGCGACCACCACCACCCGGCCGGTCTCGGGAATCTGCTCGCGATCCCTGGTCGACAGCGTGTAGCCGACGTCGAGATGCTCGAACACCCGGTCGATGAACTCGCACCAGCCAAGCTCGCCGTGGCGGGCCAGGAAATCGTTGATCTCGCGTTCGTGCACCAGCCGACGCAGCCCCGCCACCAGCGGCCCGAACAGCCAGGGCGGCCGCGCCGCCAGCCCCGGCGCCTTGTCGCGCAGGGCCCCTTCGATATCGATCATGCCGCTTCCTCATCGCCTGACGCGCCGTTCGACGCCGATGTCGTCAGGCTAGGCGCGGCAGGTGACAGGACGATGGCGGTCCGGAACGACGCACGGCGCCCCGAGGGGCGCCGTGCCGAGTCCCGCCCAAGACGGCGGCGAGCGATGCGGCCGGGGCAAGCCCGGGGCGCATCAGCCGAGGTACTTGATCATCACGCCCGCGGCCACCGCCGAGCCGATGACGCCGGCCACGTTGGGCCCCATGGCGTGCATCAGCAGGAAGTTGTGGGGGTTGGACTCCAGCCCCACCTTGTTCGACACCCGGGCCGCCATGGGCACCGCGGAGACGCCGGCGGAGCCGATCAGCGGGTTGATCGGCGTCTTGCTGACCGCGTTGAGCAGCTTGGCCATCAGGATGCCGCAGGCGGTGCCGATGGCGAAGGCCACCATGCCGAGCCCGAGGATACCGAGGGTCTCCACGGCCAGGAAGCGGTCGGCCATCAGCTTGGAGCCCACCGAGAGGCCGAGGAAGATGGTCACGGTATTGATCAGGGCGTGCTGAGCGGTGTCGGAGAGCCGCTCCACCACGCCGCACTCGCGCATCAGGTTGCCGAAGCAGAACATCCCCAGCAGCGGCGCGGCATCCGGCAGGAACAGCACCACCAGGATCAGCAGGCTGAGCGGGAAGACGATCTTCTCGCGCTTTGACACCGGCCGCAGCTGTGTCATGGCGATCTCGCGCTCGCCCTTGGACGTCAGGGCGCGCATGATCGGCGGCTGGATCAGCGGCACCAGCGCCATGTAGGAGTAGGACGCCACGGCGATGGCCCCCAGCAGCTCCGGCGCCAGGATGCTCGAGACGTAGATCGAGGTGGGGCCATCGGCGCCGCCGATGATGCCGATGGCGGCGGCCTGGTTGAGCGAGAAGTCCATCACGCCCATGGCGGTCAGCCCCACCGCGCCGATCAGGGTCGCGAAGATGCCGAACTGCGCCGCAGCGCCCAGGAACAGCGTACGCGGGTTGGCCAGCAACGGCCCGAAGTCGGTCATGGCGCCGACGCCCATGAAGATCACCAGCGGCGCGATGCCGGAGGCGATGGCCACGCTGTAGAACTGGTAGAGCATGCCGTGGGCGAAGCCGGCGCCCAGGGCCACGTCGTTGGCGGCACGGATCAGTTCCGGGGCGGTGTCGCCATGCAGCAACTCACCGACGGCATGCCGCCAGGCCTCGACGTCTCCGCCCGGGACCAGGTTCAGCTGCAGGGAGGCCGCCAGCTGCTGAAGCAGGTCGGGGCCCGCCATGTGCGCGGCCTGCTCGGCGGCCGACAGCGCCAGCCCCGCCTCGGGAATGTTGGCCAGGATGCCGCCGAAGCCGATCGGCACCAGCAGCAGCGGTTCGAACTTCTTGGCCATGGCCAGCCACAGCAGCAGCAGGCACACGGCGATCATCGCCGCCTGGCCGAAGCTCAGGTTGTAGAGGCCGGAGCCGGTCCACAGGGTCAGTAACTTGTCGATCATGGGTTCGTCCTTTAGAGCACGACCAGGGCGTCGCCCACGGTGACGCTGTCGCCTTCGCCGACCTTCACCGCCGAGACGGTGCCGGCGCTGGCGGCGCGCACTTCGGTTTCCATCTTCATGGCCTCGAGGATGATCACCACGTCGCCCTCGGCGACCACATCACCCGGCTTGACGTTGACCTTGAAGATGTTGCCGGCGAGCGGCGCACTGATGGTCTCGCCGGGCGACGCTTCGCCCGAGGAGGCCGCCGGCGCCGCGGAGGCGGTCGAAACCGCACCGCCGCCCTGCTCCTGGATGCGCTCGATCTCGCCGCCCTCGGCGACCTCGACCACGTAGGACTTGCCGTTGACGGTGACGGTGTAGGTCTCCGGCCCGCCGGCCGGGGCAGGCGCCTGTCCGGCGGCCTGGGGCGCGGGAGCAGAGGGCACCGGCTCGAAGGCGTCGGGGTCGTCGCGATGCTTGAGGAACTTGAGACCGATCTGCGGGAACAGCGCATAGGTCAGCACGTCGTCGATCTCGCGCTCGCCCTCGGCCAGCCGGATGCCCTCGGCCCTGGCCTTCTCCTTGAGCTCGGCGGCGAGCCGGTCCATTTCCGGGGAGAGACGATCGGCCGGGCGGCAGGTGATCGGCTCGCCGCCTTCCAGCACGCGGGCCTGAAGCTCGGCGTTGTAGGCGGCGGGGGCGGCGCCGTACTCGCCCTTGAGCAGCGCCTGGACCTCCTTGGAGATCGACTTGTAGCGTTCGCCCATCATCACGTTCATCACCGCCTGGGTGCCGACGATCTGCGAGGTCGGCGTGACCAGCGGAATGTAGCCGAGGTCCTCGCGCACCCGCGGGATCTCCTGCAGCACGTCGTCGAGGCGGTCGCCGGCGCCCTGCTCCTTGAGCTGGTTCTCCATGTTGGTGAGCATGCCGCCCGGCACCTGAGCCACCAGGATGCGCGAGTCGATGCCCTTGAGCGAGCCCTCGAAGGCGGCGTATTTCTTGCGCACCTCGCGGAAGTAGGCGGCGATGTCCTCCAGCGCCTCGAGATCGAGGCCGGTATCGCGCTCGGTGCCCTGCAGCATCGCCACCAGCGATTCGGTGGGGCTGTGGCCGTAGGTCATCGACATCGAGGAGATGGCGGTGTCGACGTTGTCGATGCCGGCCTCCACGGCCTTCAGCGCGGTGGCGGTGGAGAGCCCGGTGGTGGCGTGGCACTGCATGTGGATCGGGATGTCCACGGCCTTTTTCAGGCGCGAGACCAGCTCATAGGCGTCGTAGGGCTTGAGCAGGCCGGCCATGTCCTTGATCGCCAGGGAGTCCGCTCCCATGGCGGCGATGCGCTCGCCGAGCTCGACCCAGCCATCGAGGGTGTGCACCGGGCTCAGGGTGTAGGACAGGGTGCCCTGGGCATGGCCCTCGTTGGCCCGCACCGCCTGGATGGCGCGCTCCAGGTTGCGCGGGTCGTTCATGGCGTCGAAGACGCGGAACACGTCAACGCCGTTGGTGCGGGCGCGCTCGACGAAGCGGTCGACCACGTCGTCGGCATAGTGCCGATAGCCGAGCAGGTTCTGGGCCCGCAGCAGCATCTGCTGGCGGGTGTTGGGCATGGCGGCCTTCAGCGCGCGAATCCGCTCCCAGGGGTCTTCGCCCAGGTAGCGGATGCAGGCGTCGAAGGTCGCCCCGCCCCAGGATTCCAGTGACCAGAAACCGATCCGGTCGAGCTTCTCGGCGATCGGCAGCATGTCGTCGAGACGCAGCCGGGTGGCGAACAGGGACTGGTGGGCGTCACGCAGGACCACGTCGGTGATGCCCAGCGGGCGAGCGTTCTCCGTCATGGGAGTTCCTTGTCGTTGTCGTTGATGGAGTGAGAGGGTGTCGTGATCTAACGGCGATGCTCACGGCGATAGCGGTGGATCGCGGCGCTGATCGCCGCCGTCAGGTCCTCGTCCGGCACGGCCGACCCACGACTGGCGGGCGCCGGGGCGGCCTCGGCCGCGGGTTCGGGGAAGAAGCGCCCGATCACCCTCGACATCAGGGTGGTGACGATGACCAGCACGGTCAGGAAGACGAACACGAACCCCATGCCGAGGCCCATCAGGGCCAGGCCCTCGTTCAATAGCTGCGGATCCTGCATGGATGACCTCCTCGAGCGCCCCGCCGCACCCCGGCGAGGGGGCGCGCGAGTTGCGCATGAACGCTGAGCGTATAAGCTGCCACACTCCCAAAGGATCGCGATGGCACCATGGTGGAAGCTGACGTTGTTAAATTACTACATCCCGGCCGCATCGGCCTAGCCCCCATGGAGGGCGTGATCGATGCCGTCACTCGCGAGATGCTGACGCGAGCGCCGGGATTCGACTGGACGGTCACCGAATTCGTGCGCGTGGTGGACACGCGGCTGCCGCCGCGGGTCTTCCATCGCCACTGCCCGGAGCTGGCCGATGGCCGCCCGGCCACGCCGACCGGTGTGCCGGTGCACCTGCAGCTGCTGGGCTCGGACCCGACGGCGCTGGCCGCCAACGCCCGTCAGGCGCTGAAGCTCGGCGTCAGCAGCCTGGACCTGAACTTCGGCTGCCCGGCCAAGCTGGTGAACCGCCACGACGGCGGCGCCTCGCTGCTGCGCGACCCGCGCCGGGTACACGCCGCCGTGGCCGCCGTACACGACGCGGTGGGCGATGCCATCCCGGTGACCGCCAAGATCCGGCTCGGCTTCGACGACCGCCGCCTGGCGCTGGCCTGCGGCCTGGCCGCCGAGGACGCCGGCGCTCGCCAGCTGGCGGTGCACGCCCGCACCCGCCGTGAAGGCTACAAGCCGCCGGCCCACTGGGAATGGATCGGCCGCATCCGCGCCCGGCTGACGATCCCGGTGATCGCCAACGGCGACATCTGGACGCTGGAGGACTACTGGAAGGCGCGCACCCTGTCCGGCTGCCGAGACGTGATGCTCGGCCGCGGCGCCCTGGCCGATCCCGGGCTGGCACCGCGCATCCGCCACTGGCAGACCACCGGCGAGCGCCTGCCGGCGACGACCTGGACCGAGCGCGCCCGCGTCCTGCGCGACTATGCTGCGTCGCAGCGAATCATGTTACCCAGCAAGATCGTGGTCTCGCTACTCAAACAATGGTTGAACCACATGCGAAGTCGCGACGCCGAAGCCGCACGACGCTTTCAGGCACTGCGCCGAGTCACCGACCTGGACGATTTCCTCGCCGGCCTCGCGGCGGGGAGCGCCGTGCCGACCGGCAGGCTCGACGTCACCAGCGCCTGAGGGCGCCAGGAAGAGAGAAGAGAAGGAACAGGAAGAGAGACCGGGAAGAGACAGTCGCCGCCAGGCGAATAAAAAAAAGGCGCACGTCGCGATGCGACGGCGCCTGAACGATCACGGGCACCGACCCCTCATTGGGCACGGTGTCCGGCTAGCAAAAAGCGGGGTACAAAAGACAGAAGACCCGCCCTCGCGAGGAGAGCGGGTCCGGAATCTGGCGCGCCCGGGAGGATTCGAACCTCCGACCACCTGATTCGTAGTCAGGTACTCTATCCAGCTGAGCTACGGGCGCTTTCGGCAATGAGCAGGCTCATCGCGGGATGATGAAACATCATCCGGAGGAAGATGGCGCGCCCGGGAGGATTCGAACCTCCGACCACCTGATTCGTAGTCAGGTACTCTATCCAGCTGAGCTACGGGCGCTTGTCTTCCATCTATCGATGATGGCGGAGAGGGAGGGATTCGAACCCTCGAAGAGGCTATAAACCCCTTACTCCCTTAGCAGGGGAGCGCCTTCAGCCACTCGGCCACCTCTCCCTCATCGACAGGTGCGTATCCTACCGATCCGATTGGGGTTTGTCCATAGGGGGTGGCAATTTTTCTCGCCTCCCGGACTCACCGACGGATCGCAGGCGCGTTACCCCCTCCCCTCGCCGTCGTCATCGTCGTCGGTTCTCTCGCGCTGGATGCGCTGGTAGATCTCCTCACGATGCACGGCGACGTCCTTGGGGGCGTTGACGCCGATACGGACCTGGTTTCCCTTGACGCCCAGCACGGTCACGGTGATGTCATCACCGATCATCAGGGTTTCTCCGACACGGCGGGTCAGAATGAGCATGACTGATCTCCTTCTCAGACTTCTGACTGCGGGATGCGCTGTCACGGCAGAGGGGCCGGCTCGTGCCCGCCCCTCCGATCGCAGACATCGCCCATGACACCCCAGAAGCTTCGTTGAATGAAAGCTCTGTCGCAGGCGCTGCCATGGACTTCCCTACAAGCGTAGAAGCTGACGGCAGGCTGCGACGCCTTATTCGCTCTCGATGTCGTTCTTGTCCAGGCCGAAGGCCTGATGCAGGGCACGCACCGCCAGCTCCATCTGCTTCTCGTCGACCACCACCGAGATCTTGATCTCGGACGTGGAAACCATGCGGATGTTGATGTTCTCCTCGGACAGCACGCGGAACATCTTGGAGGCCACGCCGGCGTGGGAACGCATGCCGACACCGACCAGCGAGACCTTGGCGATCTTGTCGTCGCCCTTCACTTCGCCTTCGCCCAGCGCCGGCAGCACCTGTTCCTCGAGGATCTTCAGGGTCTGCTTGTAGTCGCCCTTGGCGACGGTGAAGGTGAAGTCGGTGTAGTCGCCGGCCGGCGCCACGTTCTGCACGATCATGTCGATCTCGATGTTGGCATCGGCGATCGGGCCGAGAATCTTCGAGGCCACGCCCGGCACGTCCGGGGTGTTGAGCAGGGTCAGCTTGGCCTCGTTGGCGGTGAAGGCGATACCGGAAATCAGCGGTTCTTCCATGGAGTCCTCGTCTTTGTCGGAGTCTGCAACGATCAGGGTGCCGGGGCCGTCCTGGAAACTGGACAGCACGCGCAGCGGCACGTTGTACTTGCCGGCGAATTCGACGGCGCGAATCTGCAGTACCTTGGAGCCGAGGCTGGCCAGCTCCAGCATCTCCTCCACGGTGATGGTGTCCAGGCGCTGGGCCTGGGAGCAGACACGCGGGTCGGTGGTATAGACGCCGTCGACGTCGGTGTAGATCTGGCACTCGTCGGCGTTCAGCGCCGCGGCCAGGGCCACGCCGGTGGTGTCGGAGCCGCCGCGACCAAGGGTGGTGATGTTGCCCTCTTCGTCGACGCCCTGGAAGCCGGCGACCACGGCCACCTGACCGTCATCCAGGTCCTGGCGCATGTCCTCGGTCTCGATGCGCTGGATGCGCGCCTTGGTGTGGGCGCTGTCGGTCATGATGCCGACCTGGGAGCCGGTGTAGGAGGTGGCCGGCACGCCGAGCTTGTGCAGCGCCATGGTCAGCAGCGAGATCGTCACCTGCTCGCCGGTGGAGACCAGCATGTCGAGCTCGCGCGGGGTCGGCTCGTCGTTGATGTCGTTGGCCAGGCCGATCAGGCGGTTGGTCTCGCCACTCATGGCGGACACCACGACCACGACCTGATGGCCGGCGTCACGGAAGCCCTTGACCTTCTCGGCCACGGCCTTGATGCGCTCCACGGAGCCCACCGAGGTACCGCCGAACTTCTGTACGTATAGTGCCATGCGTCGTTGTCCCTCTGTCGATTTAGCGTTGGAATGGATGAAAGGTAAGCGAGGCCGGATACACGAGGGGCCGAAGACGCTGCCGTCTTCGGCCCCGTGACGCCTAGAGCGCCTCCTCGACCCAGGCCGGGACGCTCTCCAGCGCCGCCGGCAGGGCCGCGGCATCGCTGCCGCCGGCCTGGGCCATGTCGGGTCGGCCGCCGCCCTTGCCGCCGACCTGGCCGGCCACGTGGTTGACCAGCGCACCGGCCTTGACCCTGGCGGTGAGGTCGTCGGTGACGCCGGCGATCAGGCTGACCTTGCCGGCGGCCTCGTCGGCCACGCCGAGCACCACGATGCCGGAGCCCAGCTTGTTCTTGAGCTGGTCGAGCATGCCGCGCAGCTCCTTGCCCGAGACGCCTTCCAGGCGCTTGGCCAGGACCTTGACGCCCTTGACCTCGCGGGCCTCGTCGAGCAGGTCGTTGCCGGCGGCGCTGGCCAGCTTGGCCTTGAGCCGCTCGAGCTCCTTCTCCAGGCCGCGATTGCGCTCGACCAGCGATTCGACGCGCTCCTCGACCTGCTCGGGCTTGGCCTTGAGACGCTCGCCGATGCGTGACACCCGCGCTTCCTGCTCGCGGAAGTAGGCCAGCGCGGCCTCGCCGGTGATGGCCTCGATGCGGCGCACGCCGGAGGCCACGCCGGCCTCGCTGACGATATGGAAGCAGCCGATGTCGCCGCTGCGACGCACGTGGGTGCCACCGCACAGCTCGATCGAGAAGTCGTCGGCGCCGATGGTCAGCACCCGCACGCTGTCGGCGTACTTGGCTTCGAACAGCGCCGCGGCGCCCTTCGCCTTGGCTTCGTCCAGGGTCATGTGCTCGATGCGGGTGTCGGCGTTGGCCAGCACCTGCTCGTTGACCAGTCGCTCGATCTCGGCCAGCTGCTCGGCGGTCACCGGCTCGAAGTGGCTGAAATCGAAGCGCAGGCGCTCGGGCGTCACCAGCGAGCCCTTCTGCTCGACGTGCTCGCCGAGCACGATGCGCAGCGCCTCGTGCATCAGGTGAGTCGCCGAGTGATTACGCACGCTGGCCGCGCGCAGGCTGGCATCGACCCGCGGCGTCACCCCGTCGCCCACCGCCAGCGCGCCCTCGAGCAGCACGCCGTGATGCAGATGGTGACCGCTCTGCTTCTGGGTATCGGTGACCAGGAAGCGGCCGCCGTCGAACTCGAGGTAACCGGTGTCACCCACCTGGCCGCCGGATTCGGCGTAGAAGGGCGTGCGATCCAGCACCACCATGCCGCGCTGCTCGACCTCGAGGCCGTCCAGCGGATTGCCCTCGCGGTCGACGATGGCGGTGACCGCGGCCTGGTCCTCGAGACGCTCGTAGCCGGTGAAGTCGGTCTCGCCTTCCAGATCGAGCGAGGCCTCGTAGGCCGCACCGAACTGGCTGGCCGCCCGGGCGCGTTCGCGCTGGGCCTCCAGTTCGCGCTCGAAGCCGGCCTCGTCGAGGGTCACGCCGCGCTCGCGGCAGACGTCGGCGGTCAGGTCGTAGGGGAAGCCATAGGTGTCATAGAGCTTGAACACCGTCTCGCCCGGCAGGGTGTCGCCCTCGAGACCGGCCAGCGCCTCCTCGAGCAGGCCCATGCCGTGATCCAGGGTGCGGGCGAACTGCTCCTCTTCCTTCAGCAGCACGCGCTCGATCTGGTGGCGCGCCTCGCGCAGCTCCGGGTAGGCCTCGCCCATCTCGGCGTCCAGCGCGCCCACCAGCTTGTGGAAGAAGCGACCCTGGGCACCCAGCTTGTGTCCGTGACGCACCGCGCGGCGGATGATCCGACGCAGCACATAGCCGCGCCCCTCGTTGGAGGGCAGCACGCCGTCGGTGATCAGGAAGGCGCAGGAGCGGATGTGGTCGGCGATCACGCGCAGCGAGGGCGTGGACGTGTCGTCATGACCGGTGGCCCGGGCCGCCGCCTCGAGCAGGTTCTGGAACAGGTCGATCTCGTAGTTCGAGTGCACGCCCTGCATCACCGCGGCGATGCGCTCCAGGCCCATGCCGGTGTCGATGGACGGCTTGGGCAGCGGATGCATCTCGCCGGCCGCGTCGCGATCGAACTGCATGAACACCAGGTTCCAGATCTCGATGTAGCGGTCGCCGTCCTCCTCGGGGCTGCCGGGAGGGCCGCCCCAGACCTCGGCGCCGTGATCGAAGAAGATCTCGGAGCTGGGGCCGCAGGGGCCGGCGTCGCCCATCTGCCAGAAGTTGTCCTCGTCGAGCTTGGAGAAGCGCTCCGGATCGACGCCGATCTCGTCCTTCCAGATGCGCTCGGCCTCGTCGTCGCTGACGTGCACGGTGACCCACAGCTTCTCTTTCGGCAGCCCCAGCACCTCGGTGAGGAAGGTCCAGGCGAAGCGGATGGCGTCGCGCTTGAAGTAGTCGCCGAAGCTGAAGTTGCCCAGCATCTCGAAGAAGGTGTGGTGGCGGGCGGTGTAGCCGACGTTGTCGAGGTCGTTGTGCTTGCCGCCGGCGCGCACGCAGCGCTGGGCCGAGGTGGCACGGACGTAGGGACGCGGGTCGCGGCCGAGGAAAACGTCCTTGAACGGCACCATCCCGGCGTTAGTGAACAGCAGGGTCGGGTCGTTGCTCGGCACCAGGGAGCTGGACGGCACGATGGTGTGGCCCTGCTCCTCGAAGTAACTCAGAAAGGCCTGTCTGATGTCTGCGCTTTTCATGGGGTATCCGTGGCGATAGGCGTGGTGGCCCGCAGGACGGGCACGGCAGCCATCATCGGACTGCCACCCGGGGCGTTCGCAAAGGGACCCATTATAGCGCAGTCGTCAAGCGACTAAAGGGCGGGGCGTTCAGGCGTCGTCCCAGGCATGGTTCATGGCATGCCGGAGCTGGTCGAAATCGAAGCCGCGGCCGGCCAGGAAGCGTTCGCGACGGGCACGCTCGCGGGGTTCCTGGCCGGGGCCGGAGAAACGCCGGGCCAGGGTCGTGGCGGCGAGCTCGAACCAGTCGACCTCGCCGCCGGCCTCGTCGAAGGCGCCACGAGCGGTGGCGTCATCGACGCCGCGGCGGGAGAGCTCGGCGCGGATGCGCACCGGCCCCTGGCCGCGAGCGACCCGGGAGCGCAGGAAACTCTCGGCGAAGCGCACGTCGGACTGCAGCCCCTGCTCGACCAGCGCGTCGAGGCATGCCTCGACCGCCTCGGGCGCGTGGCCCTTGGCAGCCAGGCGGTCGCGCAGCTCGGCCCGGGCATACTCGCGCCGGGCCAGCAGGCGGATGGCATCGTCGCGGGGCGTGGTATCCTCCGATCGCACAGGGCCCGCCATGGATCAGGACGACTCGCCGCCCGCGTCGGTGTCCGCCTCGGCCTCGGCGCTCTCTTCCTTGGGCTCCGGCGTGGACAGCAGCTGGGCGCGGATCTGGCTCTCGATCTCTTCCATGATCGCCGGGTTGTCCTCGAGGAACTGGGCGGCGTTGGCCTTGCCCTGGCCGATCTTGCTGCCCTGGTAGCTGTACCAGGCGCCGGCCTTGTCGACCAGGCCGCACTGCACGCCCAGGTCGACCACCTCGCCGGCGTGGTAGATGCCCTTGCCGTAGAGGATCTGGAACTCGGCCTGGCGGAACGGCGGCGAGACCTTGTTCTTGACCACCTTGACCCGGGTCTCGTTGCCGGTGACCTCGTCGCCCTGCTTGACCGAGCCGGTGCGGCGGATGTCGAGGCGCACGCTGGAGTAGAACTTGAGCGCATTGCCGCCGG
This sequence comes from Halomonas sp. SL1, assembly GCF_003030865.2. NCBI lineage: Bacteria > Pseudomonadati > Pseudomonadota > Gammaproteobacteria > Oceanospirillales > Halomonadaceae > Halomonas > Halomonas sp. SL1. The sequence goes on from NZ_PYUQ02000004.1 coordinate 66,862, forward strand.
TGGTGGTCTCGGGGCTGCCGAACATCACGCCGATCTTCATGCGGATCTGGTTGATGAACACCACCATGCAGTTGGCGTTCTTGATGTTGCCGGTGATCTTGCGCAGCGCCTGGGACATCAGCCGCGCCTGCAGGCCGACGTGGGAGTCGCCCATCTCGCCTTCGATCTCGGCGCGCGGGGTCAGCGCCGCCACCGAGTCGATGATGATCACGTCGACACCACCGGAGCGCACCAGCATGTCGCAGATCTCGAGGGCCTGCTCGCCGGTATCCGGCTGAGAGACCAGCAGGTCATCGAGGTTGACGCCGAGCTTCTCGGCGTAGCTCGGGTCGAGGGCGTGCTCGGCGTCGATGAAGGCGCAGGTCTTGCCCTGCTTCTGGGCCTGGGCGATCACCGACAGGGTCAGGGTGGTCTTGCCCGAGGATTCCGGGCCGAAGATCTCGACCACGCGGCCGAAGGGCAGGCCGCCGATGCCCAGGGCGATGTCCAGCCCCAGGGAACCGGTGGATACCGACGGCATCACCACGCGCGGGGTATCGCCCAGGCGCATCACGGTGCCCTTGCCGAACTGGCGCTCGATCTGGGAAAGCGCGGCGTTGAGCGCCTTGGAACGATTGTCGTCCTGAGCCATGAGGGTCTCCTAAGCGATCGCCGTGACGCACGGCGATGACGAAACATTGGCGGAATGACGGCGCGACGGCCGCCGAAAAGCACTGTATGACTGCACAGTAGTATGACGAAAAAGCGGCCGCTCGGCCACCCCGAACCGACCGCATCGGCCGAGGCCGAACTAGCCGTTTTCCAGCTCGACGATCAGCCCCTCGAGGGCGGCGTTCACGGCCTGATCGCGCACCCCGTCACGCTCGCCGGCGAAGTGGTGACGCTCGGTGCGCACCCGGCCCGGAGCGCCCCAGGCCAGCCACACCGTGCCCACCGGCTTCTCGGCGCTGCCGCCGCCGGGGCCGGCGACGCCGCTGATGGCCACGGCCAGATCGGCGCCGCTCTCGGCGCAGGCGCCGGCCACCATGGCCTCGACCACCTCGTGACTGACCGCCCCGACGCGCTCGAGCAGCGCCTCGGGCACGCCCAGCAGGCGCGTCTTGGCGGCGTTGGAATAGGTCACGTAGCCGGTCTCGAAGTAGTCCGAGCTGCCGGCGATCTCGGTGATGGCATTCGCCACCCCGCCGCCGGTGCAGGACTCGGCGGTGGCGACGCTCGCGCCGCGCTCGCGGCACAGCGCGCCAAGGCGTTCGGCGAGACGGCGCGTCTCGGGCGATACGGACATGGAATCCTCTCCCTGTTGACCCTTAGGCGCTCCCCACCGAACGCTCGGAGCTGTTCCGGCGACAGGCCTGCGCGGGGCGCTGTGAACCCATCCCTGAGCGCTACTTTTGCCCTGCTTCGCTCTCGCATCCTGCTCCGCTTGCAGGACCGGTCCCGGCCATCCCTGGCCGGCCCGTTAGGCGAATTCGCCTAACCCATGGCAAAAACCCCCGCTACGACCTGTCCCCCGGCGCTCCTCGCTGTCGGCAACGCTTCGAGCATGACCCAAACGCCCCTGACGAAGGCCATCCTTGGGCGTAGAATACTGGCTTTGTCCGCGAGATGCATGGCACCTCACGCCATCCCGATATTCGCGTTTCTCACCGTCTCCACCGCCAGCCAAGGAAGCCCATGTCACAGGCCAGCGCCAAGCCGCACACGCCCATGATGACCCAGTATCTGAAGATCAAGCGCGAGCATCCCCAGGTGCTGCTCTTCTACCGCATGGGCGACTTCTACGAACTCTTCTTCGACGACGCCAAGCGCGCCGCGGCGCTGCTGGACATCACCCTGACCCAGCGCGGCCAGTCGGCCGGCCAGCCGATTCCCATGGCCGGCGTGCCCTACCACAGCGCCGAGGGCTACCTGGCGCGCCTGGTCGCCGCCGGCGAGTCGGTGGCCATCTGCGAGCAGATGGGCGACCCGGCCGCCGCCAAGGGCCCGGTGGAGCGCAAGGTGGTGCGCATCGTCACCCCCGGCACCCTCTACGACGAGGCGCTGCTCGACGCCCGCCGCGACAACCTGGTGGTGGCGATCCATCCGACCGGCGAGCGCTGGGGGCTTGCCTGGCTGGAACTCTCCAGCGGGCGCTTCAGCGTGCTCGAGGTGGAGGGCGAGGCCGAGATGCTGGCCGAGCTGACCCGCCTCGATCCGGCGGAGCTGCTGGTGGCCGACAGCCTGAGCCTGCCGCCGTCGCTCGAGGAGCGTCGCGGCCTGCGCCGCCAGAGCGACTGGCTGTTCGACCTGGAATCGGCCACCCGCACCCTGTGCGACCAGTTCGCCGTGCAGGACCTGCGCGGCTTCGGCTGCGCCCATCTGGAGGCCGCACTCACCGCCGCCGGGGTGCTGATCGACTACGCCCGCGACACCCAGCGCTCGCAGCTGCCCCATGTCACCGCCATCGGCGTCGAGAGCCGCGACGACGCCGTGGTGATCGACGCCGCCAGCCGCCGCAACCTGGAGATCGACGTCAACCTGGGCGGCGGCAGCGACAACACTCTGGCCAGCGTGCTCGACACCACCGCCACCGCCATGGGCTCGCGGCTGCTCAAGCGCTGGCTCAACCGCCCGCTGCGCGACCGCGATCAGGTCGGCGCCCGCCAGGCCGCCGTGGCCGCCCTGCTCGACCGTGACGGTTACCTGCCGCTGGGCGAGACGCTCAAGGCGATCGGCGACGTGGAGCGCATCCTGGCCCGGGTGGCGCTGTACAGCGCCCGCCCCCGGGATCTCGCCCGGCTGCGCGACGCCCTGGCGGCGCTGCCCGAACTCGAGGCCGAGCTCGCCGAGTACGAGGACGGCACCGCGCTGGACGAGCTCAAGCGCCATATCCGCCCCTATCCCGCGCTCGCCGACACCCTGGGCCGCGCGCTGGTCGAGAACCCGCCGGTGGTGATCCGCGACGGCGGCGTGATCGCCGAGGGCTTCGACGCCGAGCTCGACGAGCATCGCGGCCTGGCCGAGCACGCCGGCGACTACCTGGTGCAGCTGGAAACCCGCGAACGCGAGCGCACCGGGCTGACCGGCCTCAAGGTCGGCTACAACCGGGTCCATGGCTACTACATCGAGATTCCCCGCGCCCAGGCCCGCGAGGCGCCGGTGGACTACATCCGCCGCCAGACACTGAAGAACGCCGAGCGCTTCATCATCCCCGAGCTCAAGGAGTTCGAGGACAAGGCGCTGTCGGCCAAGTCCCGCGCCCTGGCCCGGGAGAAGCTGCTCTACGACGGCCTGCTCGACGACCTCAACGCCGAACTGGCCCCGCTGCAGGCCACCGGCCGCTCCCTGGCCGCCCTGGACGTGCTGGCCGCGCTGGCCGAGCGCGCGCGTTCGCTGGACCTGGCTCGCCCGGCGCTGCCGGAGGCGCCGGGCCTCGACATCCGCGGCGGCCGCCACCCGGTGGTCGAGCGGGTCAGCGAGGCGCCCTTCGTGCCCAACGACATGGTGATGGACGACGCGCGGCGCATGCTGGTGATCACCGGCCCCAACATGGGCGGCAAGTCCACCTACATGCGCCAGGCGGCGCTGATCACCCTGCTCGCCCACACCGGCAGCTTCGTGCCGGCCGACAGCGCGAGCATCGGCCCGGTGGATCGCATCTTCACCCGCATCGGCTCCTCCGACGACCTGGCCGGCGGCCGCTCGACCTTCATGGTGGAGATGACCGAGACCGCCAACATCCTGCACAACGCCACCGACCACAGCCTGGTGCTGATGGACGAGATCGGCCGCGGTACCAGCACCTTCGACGGCCTGTCGCTGGCCTGGGCCAGCGCCGAACACCTGACCCGCACCCGCGCCTTCACGCTGTTCGCCACTCACTACTTCGAGATGACCGCGCTGGCCGAACAGGCCGAGAGCGTGGCCAACGTGCATCTGACGGCGGCGGAGCACCGCGACGGCATCGTCTTCATGCACCGAGTGGAGGACGGCCCGGCCAGCCAGAGTTACGGCCTGCAGGTCGCCCAGCTGGCCGGCGTGCCCCAGGGCGTGATCGCCCGGGCCCGGGAGAAGCTCGCGACGCTGGAGCAGCAGGAGGTCGACCAGGGCCAGCGCGCGCCGGTGGAACCCCGCGAAGGCGAAGAGGCGTCACCGCAGCAGGCGGATCTGTTCGCCAGCGCCCCGCATCCGATGGTGGAGAGCCTCTCGGGGCTGGCGCTGGACGAGCTGAGCCCACGCCAGGCACTGGAATGGCTGTACCGGTGGCAGGAGAGCCTGTAGGACGGAAGACCGATACAAGCGCCGGTCATCGCCGCCGCCCTCGGGCGGCGGCGATGCCATCGACTCGACGCGCCACGGCTTGCGGGCAGCATGGCGGGCCGACTAAAATGGTTCGATCAAGTTCTACTTATTATAAAAGCAGAAGTTTTTATAACTCAATTCGACATTCAAGACCGACTGGCCGCGGCGCGCCCCGGCCGAGGAAGGGAGACTGGCATGACATTCGTCGTCACCGAAAACTGCATCAAGTGCAAGTACACCGACTGTGTCGAGGTCTGCCCGGTGGACTGCTTCTATGAAGGACCCAACTTCCTGGTGATCCACCCCGACGAGTGCATCGACTGCGCGCTGTGCGAGCCCGAGTGCCCGGCCGAGGCGATCTTCTCCGAGGACGAGCTACCGGAAGGCCAGGAACAGTTCATCGAGATCAACGCCGAGCTGGCGGAGACGTGGCCGAACATCACCGAGAAGAAGGACCCGCTGCCCGACGCCGAGGAATGGGACGGCAAGCCCGGCAAGGCGGACCAGCTGGAGCGCTGAGCCCCGGGCAAGACGCTCGAGCGAAGCCCAGACACGACGACGCCGAATGTCTCTCGACATTCGGCGTCGTCGTTTCGCACTGCGATGAAGGAGAACACCCAGGCAAAAGGAAGGCGACCCGAAGGTCGCCCGCTCCCAGCCATCCTTGAGCGGTTCCTTCCGCTCGAACTCCTAGCCTTCCCTGCCCGGAAGCCGCGTCCTGCGACACCGGGCTCGGCTTGAGACTGCATCCCGTGGCGTCCTGCCGGGAGAGACTCCGCTCTCCCTTGTCCCGCTGACCATTCTGGCAGTCTTGCGCGACTTCTCAACCGGGCCTTCTCGCGCCCGACACGACGCCACCCTCACCACATTCAGAAAAAACATTTAAAAACAACGGGATAAAAAATACCGGCGCCTGGAAGGCGCCGGTATTGTCGGGCGAGATGTCACGAATGTCGCCGGGGCCGTGTAGGCGATTTCCTACACGAGGACCGCCGATCGGCGCCGCTTACTGCCCCTTGATGGCACTGCGGCCCGGGTAGTCCACGCGCTCACCCAGCTCCTGCTCGATCACCAGCAGGCGGTTGTACTTGGCGACGCGGTCGGAGCGGCACAGCGAGCCGGTCTTGATCTGGCCGGCGGCGGTGCCCACGGCCAGGTCGGCGATGGTGGTGTCCTCGGTCTCGCCGCTGCGGTGGGAGATCACCGCGGTGAAGCCGGCGTCCTGGGCCATCCTGATCGCGTCCAGGGTCTCGGACAGCGAGCCGATCTGGTTGAACTTGATCAGGATGGAGTTGCCGATCTGCTCGTCGATGCCACGCTTGAGGATGCGCGTGTTGGTGACGAAGAGATCGTCGCCGACCAGCTGCACCTTGTCGCCAACCTTGTCGGTCAGCGCCTTCCAGCCGTCCCAGTCGGACTCGTCCATGCCGTCCTCGATGGAGACGATCGGATACTGGTCGCAGAGCTCGGCCAGGTAGTCGGCGAAGCCGGCGGCGTCGTACTGCTTCCCCTCGCCGGCGAGATCGTAGACGCCATCCTTGTAGAACTCGGAGGAGGCGCAATCGAGGGCCAGGGTGATGTCGCGGCCGAGCTCGTAACCGGCGTCGGACACCGCCTGCTTGATCACCGCCAGGGCCTCGGCGTTGGACGCCAGGTTCGGCGCGAAGCCGCCCTCGTCGCCCACCGAGGTGGACAAGCCACGACCGGCGAGCACCTTCTTCAGGGCGTGGAAGATTTCGGCGCCCATGCGCAGGCCTTCGCGGAAGCTCGGCGCGCCCACCGGCTGGATCATGAACTCCTGGATGTCGACGTTGTTGTCGGCATGCTCGCCGCCGTTGAGGATGTTCATCATCGGCACCGGCATGCGGAACCGGCTCGGCTGGCCGTAGAGCTCGGCGATGTGGGCATAGAGCGGCGCGCCCTTGGCGTTGGCGGCAGCCTTGGCGGCGGCCAGCGACACGGCGAGGATGGCGTTGGCGCCCAGGGTGGCCTTGTTGTCGGTGCCGTCGAGCTCGAGCATGGCCTCGTCCAGGGCACGCTGGTCACGCGCGTCCATGCCGACCAGACGCTCACGGATGACGCCGTTGGCGGCCTCCACGGCCTTCAACACGCCCTTGCCCAGGTAACGGGCCTTGTCGCCATCGCGCAGCTCAAGGGCCTCGCGGGAGCCGGTGGAGGCTCCGCTGGGGGCACAGGCCGTGCCCACGGCACCGCTCTCCAGACGCACCTCGGCCTGAACGGTGGGGTTGCCGCGGGAATCGAGCACCTCGAGGGCGCGAACGTCGACGATCTTGGTCATGTTGTCTCGTCCTTAGTGAGTCAGCGTTGGGGAAATCAGGAAATCTCGAGCGGCGCGAAGCCCTTGACCAACTCGTCGAGCGCCTTGAGCTGGGCCAGGAAGGGCTCGAGACGATCGAGCGGCAGAGCGCAGGGGCCGTCGCACTTGGCGTTGTCCGGGTCCGGGTGGGACTCCAGGAACACCCCGGCGAGCCCGACGGCCACGCCGGCGCGAGCCAGCTCGGCGACCTGGGCACGGCGCCCGTCGGCGCTGTCCGAGCGACCGCCGGGCCGCTGCAAGGCGTGGGTGACGTCGAACAGCAGCGGGTAGCCGGTCTCTTTCATCTCACCGAAGCCCAGCATATCGACCACCAGGTTGTTGTAGCCGAAACTGGTGCCGCGCTCGCACAGGATCAGCCGGTCGTTGCCGGCCTCCTCGCACTTGCGCAGGATATGGCGCATCTCGTGAGGCGCCAGGAACTGGGGCTTCTTGATGTTGATGGCCGCCTCGGTCTCGGCCATCGCCACGACGAGGTCGGTCTGGCGGGCGAGGAAGGCCGGCAGCTGGATGACATCCGCCACTTCGGCGGCGGGTGCCGCCTGCCAGGGTTCGTGCACGTCGGTGATGATCGGCACGCCGAAGCGTTCCTTCACCTCGGCGAGGATCGCCAGACCCCGGTCGAGACCGGGGCCGCGGAACGAGTGGATGGAGCTGCGGTTGGCCTTGTCGAAGCTGGCCTTGAACACGTACGGCATGCCGAGCCGGCCGGTGACCTCGACGTAGGCCTCGGCCACCTCGAGGGCCAGCTCGCGGGATTCCAGCACGTTCATGCCGCCGAACAGCGTCAGCGGCTGGTCATTGCCGACCCGGAGGCCGGCAATGTCGATCGGGCGTTCCGGGACGGGCATGACGCTCACTCCTGTGGGGTGCTCTGGGCGCGGGTGCGCGCCGCCTTGTGCTCCAGCGCCGCGTTCACGAAACCGGTGAACAGCGGGTGACCGTCACGCGGCGTGGAGGTGAACTCCGGGTGGAACTGGCAGGCCACGAACCAGGGATGATCGGGCAGCTCGACCATCTCCACCAGGGAGTTGTCGACGCTGCGGCCGGAGACCACCAGGCCGGCCTGTTCGAGGTCGGCGACGAACTGGTCGTTGACCTCGTAGCGGTGACGGTGGCGCTCGACGATCTCCTCGTTGCCGTAGGCCTCGCGAGCCCTGGAGCCGGTCGCCAGGTGGCAGACCTGGCCGCCCAGACGCATGGTGCCGCCCAGGTCGGAGGCCTCGTCGCGCAGCTCGATCTTGCCTTCCGGGCTCAGCCACTCGGTGATCAGGCCCACCACCGGGTGCTGGGTATCGTGGGTGAACTCGGTGGAATTGGCGTCGTCCCAGCCGGCCACGTGACGGGCGAATTCGATCACCGCCACCTGCATGCCGAGGCAGATGCCGAGATACGGGATGCCGTTCTCGCGGGCGAAGCGGGCGGTGGCGATCTTGCCTTCCACGCCGCGCTCGCCGAAGCCACCGGGCACCAGGATGGCGTCCTTGCCGGCCAGGCGTTCCGGACCGTGACGCTCGATGTCCTCGGAATCGATGTAGTCGATGTTGACCTTGACCCGGGTCTGGATGCCGGCATGGACCAGCGCCTCGTTGAGCGACTTGTAGGCGTCGAGCAGCTCCATGTACTTGCCGACCATGGCGATGTTGATCGACTTGAGCGGATTGAGCTTGGCGTCGAGCACGCGGATCCACTCGGACAGGTCGGCCTCGCTGGCCTCCAGGCGCAGCTTGTCGCAGACGAACTCGTCGAGGCCATGCTCGTGCAGCATCAGCGGAATGCGATAGATGGTATCGGCGTCCTGCAGCGGAATGACCGCCCGCTCCTCGACGTTGGTGAACAGCGCGATCTTGCGGCGCTCGGTCTCCTCGAGCTCGACCTCGCTGCGGCAGATCAGGATATCCGGCTGGATACCGATCGAGCGCAGCTCCTTGACGCTGTGCTGGGTCGGCTTGGTCTTGGTCTCGCCGGCGGTCTGGATGTAGGGCACCAGGGTCAGGTGCATGAAGATCGCCCGGCTCGCGCCCAGCTCGCTGCGAATCTGACGGATCGATTCGAGGAAGGGCAGCGACTCGATGTCGCCCACGGTGCCGCCGATCTCGACCAGCGCGACGTCGGCGCCCTTGCCGCCTTCATAGACGCGATGCTTGATCTCGTCGGTGATGTGCGGAATCACCTGCACGGTGCCGCCCAGGTAGTCGCCGCGGCGCTCCTTGCGCAGCACGTGCTCGTAGACGCGCCCGGTGGTGAAGTTGTTGGCCTGGCTCATCTTCGTGCGGATGAAGCGCTCGTAGTGACCGAGGTCCAGGTCGGTTTCCGCCCCATCCTCGGTGACGAACACCTCGCCATGCTGGAAGGGACTCATGGTGCCCGGATCCACATTGATGTAGGGATCGAGCTTGAGCATGGTGACCTTGAGGCCCCGTGCCTCGAGAATCGCCGCCAGCGAAGCCGACGCGATGCCCTTGCCGAGAGAGGACACAACGCCGCCGGTCACGAAGATATATCGTGTCATGGAGAACCTGTCGAAACGTGATCGGTAGGCCCGGCAGGAAGCCGCGCCAGGATGGGACGACAGAATAGCAGAGTGCGGTCCCCGGCTCAATTTGGGCTGCAAGCTGCAAGCTGCAAGCTGCAAGCTGCAAGCTGCAAGTCAGCAGCGTGTGATCGCCCAGAGCCAAAGAAAACCCCGAAGGCCTGACCTTCGGGGTTTCTTGTAGCTCGGCGCTTGTAGCTCGGCGCCTAGACGTCCAGGTAGTCGAGGATGCCCTCGCCGGCCTGGCGGCCCTCGTACACGGCGGTGACCACCAGGTCGGAGCCACGCACCATGTCACCACCGGCGAAGATCTTCTCGTTGGTGGTCTGGAAGGCGTAGGCGCCCTGCTCCGGCGCCTTGACCCGGCCCTTCTCGTCGACCTGGATACCCACGGTCTCGAACCAGGGCGCCGGGCTCGGCTGGAAGCCGAAGGCGATGACCACGGCGTCGGCGGGCACCACTTCCTCGGAGCCCGGCACCACCTCGGGACGCTGGCGACCGTTCTCGTCGGGCTCACCGAGGCGAGTGCGCACGACCTTCACGCCCTCGACCCTGTCCTCGCCGACCACCGCCACCGGCTGGCGATTGAACAGGAACTCCACGCCCTCCTCGCGGGCGTTGGCCACCTCCTTGCGCGAGCCGGGCATGTTGTCCTCGTCGCGGCGGTAGGCGCAGGTCACGGCCTCGGCCCCCTGGCGAATGGCGGTGCGGTTGCAGTCCATGGCGGTGTCGCCGCCGCCGAGGACCACGACCTTCTGGCCTTCCAGCGAGACGTAGTCCGCCGGATCCTTCTCGAAGCCCAGGCAGTGGTTCACGTTGGCGATCAGGTAGTCGAGCGCCTTGTGCACGCCCGGCAGGTCCTCGCCCGGGAAGCCGCCTTCCATGTACTTGTAGGTGCCCATGCCGAGGAACACCGCGTCGTACTCCTCGAGCAGCCTGTCGAACGGCATGTCGGTGCCGATCTCGACCCCCAGGCAGAACTCGACGCCCATCTCCTCGAAGACGGCGCGACGACGCTCCATCACGGTCTTCTCGAGCTTGAACTCGGGAATGCCGAAGGTCAGCAGGCCGCCGATCTCGGGATTCTTGTCGAACACCACCGGCTTGACGCCGTTGCGCACCAGGATGTCGGCACAGCCGAGGCCCGCCGGGCCGGCGCCGATGATCGCCACCTTCTTGTCGGTCCAGGTCACCCGGGACATGTCCGGGCGCCAGCCCATGGCGAAGGCGGTGTCGGTGATGTACTTCTCCACCGACCCGATGGTCACCGCACCGAAGCCGTCGTTGAGGGTGCAGTCGCCCTCGCACAGGCGATCCTGCGGGCATACCCGGCCGCACACCTCGGGCAGCGAGTTGGTGCGGTGGGAGAGCTCGGCGGCCTCCAGGATGTTGCCCTCGCTGACCAGCTTCAGCCAGTTGGGAATGTAGTTGTGAACCGGGCACTTCCATTCGCAGTAAGGGTTGCCGCAGGACAGACAGCGGTGTGCCTGGCTCGCGGCATCCTGCGGCTGGAACGGCTCGTAGATCTCGGCGAACTGCTTCGCCCGCGTCGACGCCGCCTTCTTCTCGGGGTCCTGGCGACCCACGTCGATGAACTGGAAGTCGTTGTTCAAACGGTTGGCCATGTTACTCGCTCCTCTCTCCAGGCTTACTCGGGACGCCGACGGGATTCATCCAGCAGGCTGGCGAGGCTCGCCGCCTTGGGCTTCACCAGCCAGAAATGACGGATGAAGTCGCTGAAGTCCTCGAGGATGTCGCGACCGCGCTGGGAGCCGGTCTGCGCAACGTATTCCTCGATGATTTCCCTCAGGTGTCGCCGATGGGCCTCCATGGCCTCGGTGTTGACGCGGTGGATCTCCACCAGTTCATGGTTGTACTTGTCGACGAAGCTGCGGTCCTCGTCCAGCACGTAGGCGAAGCCGCCGGTCATGCCGGCACCGAAGTTGACGCCGACCTCGCCGAGCACGGTGATCAGGCCACCGGTCATGTACTCGCAGCAGTGGTCGCCGGCCCCCTCGATCACCGCCTGGGCGCCGGAGTTGCGCACCCCGAAACGCTCGCCGGCGGTACCCGCGGCGTACAGCGTGCCGCCGGTGGCGCCGTAGAGGCAGGTGTTGCCGATGATCGCCGTCTTGTGGCTCTCGAAGCCGCTGCCGCGGGGCGGCACGATGGTCACCTGACCGCCGTTCATGCCCTTGCCGACGTAGTCGTTGGCGTCGCCCTCGAGGTAGAGGTTGAGGCCACGGGCGTTCCACACGCCGAAGCTCTGACCGGCCACGCCGGTGAAGCGCGCGGTCAGCGGCGCGTCCTCGAGCCCCGCTTCGCCGTAACGCTTGGCGATGGCGCCGGAGACCAGCGCACCGACGGAGCGGTCGCAGTTGGTGATCGTGAAGTCGAACTCACCGCCGGACCTGGCCTCGATGGCGGCCTTGAGCGCCTCGAGCATCTCCTGGTTCTTGGCCCCCGGGTCGTGGGGCTCGTTGCGGCTGACCTCGCAGAACTGCGGCGCCTCGGCGGGCACGAAGTCGTTGGTCATCAGCGGCGACAGGTCCAGGCGGCGCTGTGAATCCGTCACGCCCTCGATCGCTTCGAGCAGGTCGGTGCGGCCGATCAGGTCGGTGAGCTGACGCACGCCCAGCAGGGCCATCAGCTCGCGCACTTCCTCGGCGATGAAGCGGAAGTAGTGCTTGACCATGTCGACGGTGCCACGGAAGTGCTCGTCGCGCAGGGCCTGATGCTGGGTGGCGACGCCGGTCGCGCAGTTGTTGAGGTGGCAGATGCGCAGGTACTTGCAGCCCAGGGCGACCATCGGTGCGGTGCCGAAGCCGAAGCTCTCGGCGCCGAGGATCGCCGCCTTGATCACGTCGAGGCCGGTCTTCAGGCCGCCGTCGGTCTGCAGGCGGATCTTGTCGCGCAGGCCGTTGATGCGCAGCGCCTGGTGGACCTCGGGCAGGCCGAGCTCCCAGGGGCTGCCGGCGTGCTTGATCGAGGTCAGCGGGCTGGCCGCGGTGCCGCCGTCATAGCCGGACACGGTGATCAGGTCGGCATAGGCCTTGGCCACGCCGGTGGCGATGGTGCCGATGCCGGGCTCGGAGACCAGCTTCACCGACACCTGGGCGCTGGGATTGACCTGCTTGAGGTCGAAGATCAGCTGCGCCAGGTCCTCGATGGAGTAGATGTCGTGGTGCGGCGGCGGCGAGATCAGGGTCACGCCGGGCACCGCGTAGCGCAGCCGGGCGATCAGGCCGTTGACCTTGCCGCCGGGCAGCTGGCCGCCCTCGCCGGGCTTGGCGCCCTGGGCCACCTTGATCTGCAGCACCTCGGCGTTGGCCAGATAGGCCGGGGTGACGCCGAAGCGGCCGGAGGCGATCTGCTTGATCTTGGAGCTGCGGACGGTGCCGTAGCGCGCCGGATCCTCGCCGCCCTCGCCGGAGTTGGAGCGACCGCCGGCCTCGTTCATGGCCTGGGCCAGGGCCTCGTGGGCCTCCGGCGACAGCGCGCCCAGCGACATGCCGGCGCTGTCGAAGCGCGGCAGCAGGTCCTCGACCGGCTCGATCTCGTCCAGCGGCAGCGCCGTCTCGGCCGGCTTGAGGCGCAGCAGGTCGCGGATGGTGGCCGGCTCACGGTCGTTGACCAGGCCCGCGAACGTCTTCCACTTGGCGTAATCGCCCTCCTGCACCGCTTCCTGCAGGGCCTTGACCACGTCCGGATTGTAGGCGTGGTACTCGTGGCCGTGGACGTACTTCATCAGGCCGCCGTGGGAGATGCTCTTGCGCGGCGACCAGGCGTCCTTGGCCAGCAGCTCCTGCTGCAGCTGCAGCTCGGCGAAGCCGGTGCCCTCGATGCGCGAGGCCATGCCGGTGAAGCACAGGCCCATGACCTCGGAGGCCAGGCCCACCGCCTCGAACAGCTGGGAGCCACGATAGGAGGCCAGGGTCGAGATGCCCATCTTGGACAGGATCTTGAACAGGCCCTTCTGCAGCCCCTTGCGATAGTTCTCGCGGGCGTCGGCCGGGTTGCCGACCAGCTCGCCGGTGCGATGCATGTCGGCCATGACCTGGTAGGCCAGCCACGGATAGACCGCGGTGGCGCCCACGCCGAACAGCACCGCCATCTGGTGGGCGTCGCGGGCGTAGCCGGTCTCGACGATCAGGTTGACCCGCGGGCGCAGCGCCAGCCGGCCGAGATGATGGTGCACGGCACCGACCGCCAGGGCGGCATGAATCGGCAGCTGACCCTTCGCCACCTCGGCGTCGGACAGCACCAGCAGCACCTTGCCATCGCGGGCGGCCTGGGCGGCCTCGTCGCACAGCGCCTGCAGTGCGGCCTTGAGCCCGGTGGTCTCGGGGTCGTAGGCCAGCGACAGGGTATGGCTGTTGAAGGCCGGATCCTCGTGGGTCACCAGGGCGGTGAACTTGCGCGGCGACAGCACCGGCGTGGTCAGCACCAGGCGATGGGCATGATCGGGCGTCGCCGCGAAGACGTTGCGCTCGGCGCCGATGCAGCTCTCCAGCGACATCACGATCGACTCGCGCAGCGGATCGATGGCCGGGTTGGTGACCTGGGCGAACTTCTGGCGGAAGTAGTCGGTCAGCAGCCGCTTCTTGCCGGACAGCACCGCCATGGGCGTGTCGTCGCCCATGGAGCCCACCGCTTCCTGACCGCTCTCGGCCAGCGGGCGCAGCACCTGGTCACGCTCCTCGAAGCTGACCTGGAACATCTTCTGACGCACCGCCAGGGTCTCGGCATCCATGTTCTGGAAGCGGGCCAGCTCGGTGAGCGCGGACTCGAGGTAGTTGGCTTCCTGCTTCAGCCAGCGCTTGTAGGGATAGGCGGACTTGAGACGCGAGTCGATGTCCTGGGTGTGCAGGACCTCGCCGGTCTGGGTGTCCACGGCCAGGATCTGGCCGGGGCCGACGCGACCCTTGGCCACCACGTCCTCGGGCTTGTAGTCGTAGGTGCCGATCTCGGAGGCCAGGGTGATGTAGCCGTTCTTGGTGATCACCCAGCGCGCCGGGCGCAGGCCGTTGCGGTCGAGCATGCAGACCGCCTGGCGGCCGTCGGTCATGACCACGCCGGCCGGACCGTCCCACGGCTCCATGTGCATGGAGTTGTATTCGTAGAAGGCACGCAGGTCGCCGTCCATGATCTCGACGTTCTGCCAGGCCGGCGGCACCATCATGCGCACCGCGCGATGCAGCTCCATGCCGCCGGTCAGCAGCACTTCCAGCATGTTGTCCATGCTCGAGGAGTCGGAGCCGGTGGTGTTGACGATCTCGTCGAGCTCGGCGATGTCGGGCAGGCGCTCGCTGACGAAGTTCTCCTTGCGGGAGTTCGCCCAGCCGCGGTTGGCCTCGATGGTGTTGATCTCGCCATTGTGAGCCATCAGGCGGAACGGCTGGGCCAGCGGCCAGCGCGGCGCGGTGTTGGTGGAGAAGCGCTGGTGGAAGACGCAGATGGCGGTCTCCAGGCGCTCGTCACCCAGGTCGCGATAGAAGGCCGGCAGGTCGACCGGCATCACCAGACCCTTGTAGGAAACGACTTCGGAGGACAGCGAGCTGACGTAGAAGTTCTCGTCGTCGCGCAGCGCCTGCTCGGCACGACGACGGGCCATGAAGAGCTCGACGTCGAAGGTGTCCGCGGCGGTCTCGCCGGGCTCGACGAACAGCTGGCGGATGCGCGGCAGGCAGTCCAGCGCCATGGGACCGCAGACGCTCGGGTCGACCGGCACGTCGCGCCAGCCCTGCACGATCAGGCCACGGGCCTCGAGTTCACGTTCGAGAGTCTCGCGGGCAGCGGCCTCGCGGGCGTCGTCGTCGGGCAGGAAGATCGCGCCCACCGCGAAGCGGCTACCCAGCTCCACGCCCAGGGCCTCTCGGGCCACCTCGCGCATGAAGGCCTCGGGCATCTTCAGCAGCAGGCCGCAGCCGTCGCCGGTCTTGCCGTCGGCGGCGATGCCGCCGCGGTGGGTCATGCAGGTCAGCGATTCGATGGCGGTCTGCAGCAGATCGTGGCTGGCCTGGCCCTCCATGTGGGCGATCAGACCGAACCCGCAGTTGTCACGAAACTCGCCGGGTTGATGAAGACCTCTGTTCATGGGCGTGCCTCAGGTTGAAAAGGTGTACTTCGCAGTTTCTTATGATATATTTAAAGGTTTTTCTTTTTATTTGGCGCCTCTATTGCGGCATCAAAACTGCGCGGCAAAAGGCTCCACAGAATAGCCACGCCCCCTCGCTCGCGCAATGCCGCCACGCCGCCGCCACGCCAAAAACCTTCGACAAATCCGCAACTTGTCTAAGCGAACAATAAAAAAATCACGCTAACTCAACGAGTTGCACGCCAACGACGTGGAACATTCCCGGCACGACACCCTCATTAGACTTTAGTCGCAAATGACACCCTAACCCCATACCGATGCTGCATATGGCATACAGATTCACGCATTTCCGCGCCGGACACGTTCCCCGACACCGCCCGAAACGACGACGCCCGCTGCCGAAGCAGCGGGCGTCGAGGCGCGCACGATAGAGAAGCGAGCGATCACTGCCGGGGAAAGTCCTCCAGCAGGGTCGCCAGGGTCTCGGGCGGGGTCTGGTCATGGATGCAGGCGTCGCCGAGGCCGCGCAGCAGGATCAGCCGCAGCCGGTCGTCGAGGTTCTTCTTGTCGAGGCGCATGATCGACAGGAAGTCGTCCACGCTCATGTCGGCCGGCGCGGCCAGGGGCAGGTCGGCCGCCGCCAGCACCTCACGCGTGCGCGCCACCTCGTCGTCCGACAGCCAGCCGAGCCGCCGCGACAGCTCGGCGGCCAGCAGCATGCCGGTGCCGACCGCCTCGCCATGCAGCCAGCGACCGTAGCCCTGATGCGTCTCGATGGCATGGCCGAAGGTGTGCCCCAGGTTGAGCAGCGCCCTCACGCCCTGCTCGGTCTCGTCCTCGGCGACGATCTCCGCCTTGAGGCTGCAGCTGCGCTCGATGGCCCAGGCCAGGGCCGCGGCATCGAGGCCTCGCAGCGCCGCCATGTTGTCCTCCAGCCAGGTCAGGAAGCCGACGTCGCGGATCAGGCCGTACTTGATGACCTCGGCCAGGCCGGCCGACAGCTCGCGCCGCGGCAGGGTCGACAGGGTATCGGTATCGATCAGCACCGCCCGAGGCTGCCAGAAGGCGCCGATCATGTTCTTGCCGCGCGGGTGATTGACACCGGTCTTGCCACCCACCGAGGAGTCCACCTGGGACAGCAGCGTGGTCGGCACCTGCACGAAGGCCACGCCGCGCTGATAGCTGGCCGCCGCATAGCCGGTCATGTCGCCGATCACACCGCCGCCCAGGGCCACCAGGGTACAGCGGCGGTTGAAGCCGGCCTCGAGCAGGGCATCCCAGATGCGCTCGACGCTGGCGAGCGTCTTGGTCGCCTCGCCGTCCGGCAGCACCACCTCGCGCACCGTCAGGTCATCGCCCAGGCCGGCCTTGAGCCGCTCCAGATAGAGCGGCGCCACCGTCTCGTTGGTGACGATCATCACCTGGCGGCCGGCGAGGTGCGGCCGCAGCCACTGCGGATCGCCCAGCAGCCCGGGGCCGATATGAATGGGGTAGCTGCGCTCGCCCAGGGCCACCGTCAGGGTGCGCCGGGCATCGATGGATCGCGTCATGTTCATGCCTTGCAATGCAGGGGATCGATCAGCCGCTCCACGCGGCGCACGATCTCGTTGACCACGGCCCGCGGACCGCGACGATCGGTGCGCACCACGATGTCGGCGGTGGCCCGGTACAGCGGGTCGCGCTGCTGGAACATCTGCTCCAGCACCTCGGCCTTGTCATCGCGCTGCAGCAGCGGCCGGTTGCGGTCCTTGGCGGTACGCCGCAGCTGCTGCTCGACGGTGGTGTAGAGATAGATCACCGTACCGCTGTCACGCAGCATGCGCCGATTCTCCTCGCGCAGCACCGCGCCGCCGCCGGTGGCGATGACCACACCTTCCAGCGCCGACAGCTCGTCGATCATCTGCGTCTCGCGCTCGCGGAAGCCCGCCTCGCCCTCGACGTCGAAGATCCACGGGATGTCGGCGCCACAGCGATCCTGAATTTCATGATCGCTGTCGTAGAAGTCTCGGGACAGCTCGGCCGCCAGAAGGCGGCCGATGGTGCTCTTTCCGGCCCCCATGGGGCCGATCAATATCAGATTGGGTAGTGCCGGCATCAGCGAATCGCCAGGTTGTCATCCAGTATTCGGGGCGTGATGAATACCAGCAACTCTACCTTATCGCTGGAGTCCTCGGTATAGCGGAAGAGGTTTCCGAGCACCGGAATGTCACCCAGGAAGGGCGTCTTGAACAGGCTGCGCACCTGCTCGGTGGTCAGGATACCGCCGAGCACCACGGTCTCGCCGTTGTCCACCAGCACCTGGGTGGTGATCTCGTTGGTGTCGATGGACGGCACCCCGTTGAACAGCTCACCCACGGTATCGTTGTTGACCGCCAGGTCCATGATGATGCGGTTGTCCGGCGTGATCTGCGGCGTCACCTCCAGCGACAGCACCGCCTCCTTGAACTCGGTATCGGTCGCCCCGCTGGAGGTCGATTCCTGATAGGGAATCTCGGTGCCCTGCTTGATCACCGCGGTGCTCTGGTCGGCGGTGATCACCCGCGGCTGGGAGATGGTCTGGCTCTTGCCCTCGCTCTCCAGCGCCCGCAGCTCCAGGTCGAGCAACACATCCCCTGATAGATAACCAAAACCGAAGCTGGTCATGGGATTGGCTCCCCCCAGGTCTACCGCCAGCCCACCACGCTGAAACAGCTGCCCATCTGGATCACCGTACGCCCCGGTGAATTGCCCCCTGGACTCGCGCTGGCCACTGAAGTCATCCCCGTAGGTCGCCACCGGCTGACCGGAAGACGCCCCACCCAGATCGAGCCGACCGTCGCCTCGAGGCGATGACAGCCCCCAGTTGACGCCCAGCTCCTGGGTGGCGCTGTCCCGGGCGATCACGATCCGCGCCTCGATCTGCACCTGACGCACCGCCACGTCGAGCCGCTCCAGGGTCTCCATGATGCTGCCGATCTGCTCGGCGGTGTCCTGCACCAGCAGGGTGTTGGTGCGCGGGTCCACGGCGACCCGGCCGCGCTCGGTCAGCAGGCCGAAGCCGCTCGCCCCGCCGCCGGTGCTCTCGCCTCGCAGCAGTCGCGCCAGATCCTCGGCCTTGGCGTACTTGACCTGGATGTACTCGGTCTCCAGCGGCGCCAGCGTCTCCAGCTGCTCGCGGGCCTGCAGCTCCAGCTGCTCCCGGGCCGCCAGCTCCTCCGCCGGCGCCACCACGATGACGTTGCCCTCCTGACGGCTGGCCAACCCTTGGCTCTTGAGCACCAGGTCCAGCGCCTGATCCCAGGGTACGTCCTGCAGGTTGAGCGTGACACGGCCGGTGACGCTGTCGCTGGCCACCAGGTTCATCCCGGTGAAGTCGGCGATGATCGCCAGCACCGAACGCACCTCGATGTCCTGGAAATTCAGGGTGATCCGCTCGCCGGTATAGGAGAACTGATCGCGCGCCTGGCGCTCCCGCTCCTGGGGCGTGGCCGGCTGGGCCGTAATGGTCAGCTGACGGCCGCTCTGGGTGGAGAGCATGGCGAAATCGCCGCTGCCCTGGATATCGAGCGTGACGCCATCCCGATCGACCCGTGGCGTGATGCGGCGCAGCGGTGTGTCGAAATCGGTGACGTCATAGACCTGATCCAGCGAGGCCGGCAGGCGAACGCCGGGGAGCCGCGCGACGATGTCCGAGCTGCCGCTCTCGCTGACCCGGGCATCCACGCCGCTGCGGTCGAAGGACACCACCAGGCGGCCGGCGCCGTCGTCACCGCGGCGGAAATCGATGTCGGTGATGCCCGGTCCGGCCGCTGGCGCGCTGCCGACAGGCGAGGCGGCGGAGCGGGTGGCCGCCGGGGGCGCGACACCGCCGCCGATCGACAGCCGCAGGCGGTCGCCCTGCCGAGCGGTGTCGTAGGGCAGCGGGCCCTCCAGGTCGAACACCAGCCGCGTACGGCTGCCCGCCTCCAGGGCGGTGACCCGCTCGACGCCACCGACCCCCAGCGCCTGACGACGATGCTCCAGGGCGCTGCGTGTCGCCATCAGGTCGATGGTCAGCCGCGCCGGATCGTCGAGACGATAGCCGCGCACCTCGGGCACGCCACCGTCGAAGGACAGATCGACCTCCAGGGCACCCCCGGCTGCCTGACGATAGTCGAGGCCGGTCAGCGTCGAGGCCGCCATGACAGAGGTGGAGACCACCAGCATGGCCAGCGCCGCGAGCATTCTTTTCATCAATGTCATGGTCCCCTCTTTGCAGGTCCCGCCGCTCCCGACGGGCCGTGTCACGCTTCTGGTCTAGCCGTCCAGCGACAGCTGGGTGCTGCGCTCGATCCAGCCGCCGCCTCCGGTGGGCACGATCTCCACCAGCTGCACCGAGGCGGACGTGATACCGACGATGCGCCCGAAGTCCGAGCCCATGTGATCGCCGACGCGCAGCCGGTGCACCTTGCCGCCCGGCGCCCGGATCAGCGCCGAGGGCGTGCCGCCCACGGTCAGCGTGCCCACCAGCTCCAGCTGGCCGAGCTCATAGGCCTCCAGCGGCTCCCGCGATCGCGACCGGTCAGGCGCCAGCTCCGCATCGCCCTCCGGCAGGGCGCGGCTCTCCGGCAGCCGCGCCTGGAAGGGGCTGCGCCGGTCGGCGAAGCGGTAGTCCACGGCGTGATAGACCGGCATCGGCGGCAGCGGCTCGAGCGTCAGCTCGCCGGGGGCGGCCCGCAGCGCGGCCAGTTCCCGATCGAGATCACCGCTGGCCGCGTCGCGGCAGGCGCCGAGCGACAGCATCAGGCCCAGCAGCGCCAGGCCACGCCCCCAGACCCTCATGGCGCCTCCTCCTCGCCGGAGGGCGCTTCTTGCGGCGGCCGATAGCTGTAGGTCCGCGCCAGCATCGACAGCTCGAGCCGCCCGTCGTCGGACGGCGCGAGGGTGAAGTCATGCTGGGTGACGATGCGTGGCAGATCGGCGACGGCGGCAAGGAAGGAGCCGATGCGATGGTAGTCGCCGCTCACCCGGATATCGAACGGCCGCTCCACGTAGAACTCCCGCTCGACGGGGCTGCGCAGGCGAATGGCGTCGATGGTCAGCTGGCTGTCGACCGCCGCCTCGCTGATGTCGTCGATCAGCGACGGGATCTCGGGGCCGCTCGGCAACATGCCCACCAGCACCTCCAGACGACCGTCCAGCGCCTCCACCTGCTCGCGCATCCCCGGCAGATGGGCCGCCTGAGCCGCCTTGCTGCGGTAGTCCCGCAGCAGGCGCGCCTCTTCCTGCCGAGCGCTTTCCAGCGCCTGGGCCTTGGGCGCCGCCAGGTACCAGTAGACCCCGGCGAAGGTCAGCCCGACCATCAGCAGACAGCAGATCAGCTGCAGCAGGACGGGCCAGCCGCCGGCCTCCTTGATGTCCAGCTCGCTCAGTTCCACGTCCGTCAGGCGACGCCATTCGGCGGCGAGGTTCATGGCGTCACCTCCTGCCTGGCGGTGTCGTTCGCGGCCCCCGGCATGTGCTGGCCGACGCTGAGATCGAAGCGGCGCTCGCCTCCCTCGGCCTCCACCTCGGACAGCACCGGCACGTCGAGCACCGGCGAGGCCTCGAGGGCCCGCAGCTGGTCGGAAACGCGACGATTGTCCGGCGCCAGGCCGGTCAGGTGCAGGCGATCCCCCTGACGCTGGAGGTCGACGTAGTACACCCCTTCCTCGAGGCTGGCGGCCAGGGCATTGAAGACGTGCACGGTCTGGGGACGCTCGGCCTGCAGCTCCTGCAGCACCTCGATGCGACGGTCGAGCGTCTCGAGCCGTGACTCGTATTCGCTGACGGTGCGGATGTCATGATCCAGCTCCGCGGTGCGCTGGCGGATCAGCGCATGGCGCTGCTGCTGGGCCATCAGCTGCTGCTCGTGGTACCAGGTCACGGCATAGCCACCGCCCAGCCCGATCAGGGCGGCCAGCGCCAGGGCCAGATGGAAGCGCTTGCTGCGCCGCTGGCGCTGCGCCTCGCGCCAGGGCAGAAGGTTGATCTCGATGGTCATCCACGCACCCTCATCGCCAGCCCGCAGGCCGTCAGCATGGCCGGGGCGTCGCCGGCCAGGGTCTCGACATCGACCCGCGAGCTCACCTTCATGCGCCGGAAGGGGTTGGCGATCACCACCTCCATCCCCGTTTCCGCCGCCAGGCGGTCCGCCAGGCCGGGCAGCACCCCGGTGCCGCCGGCCAGGATCATGCGCCGCACCTCCTGCTTGCGGCCGGCCGTGTAATACAGCTGCAGTGAACGCCCGACCTGCTGCACCAGGGTCTCGATGAAGGGATCCAGCACGCTGCGCTGGTAGTCGTCCGGCAGGCCGCCACGCTTCTTGGCCAGGCCGGCCTCCTCGAGGCTCAGCCCGTAGCGGTTGCGGATCTCCTCGGTGAGCGCCCGGCCGCCGAACACGGTGTCCCGGCTGTAGGTGATGCGACCCTCGCGCAGCACGTGGAAGGCGTTCATGTGAGCCCCGATATCCACCAGGGCGACGCCACCGTCCTGGGCGACGGTGGCCGGCAGCTGGGTCGCGAGCTCGGTGTAGGCACGCTCCATGGCGAAGGTCTCGACGTCCACCACGGCCGGCGCCAGCCCCGCCTGATGTACCGCCTCGGTCAGCTGGCCGACGTCCTGCTGGCGGCAGGCGACCAGCAGCACGTCCTGCTGATCGCCGTAGCGCTCGTTGAGCCCGAGCCGCTGAAAATCGAAGGCCACTTCACTGAACGGAAAGGGAACGTGCTTGTCCGATTCGAGCTGGATGCGGGTCTCGATCTCGTCGTCCGACAGGGTCGCCGGCAGCGTCAGCGTCTTGGTGATCGCCGCGCTGGCCGGCACCGCCACCGAGACACGCCGGCTGGTCGGCTTGGCATGATCCACGGCGCGCTTGAGCGCATCGACGACCTCGCCCATGTCGCGGATGCGTCGCTCCACCACCGCGCCCTCGCGCAGCGGCCGCACGGCATAGCTCTCGACGCGATAGCCCCCGCCGCCCCACTTGAGCTCGATCAGCTTGACGGTGGCCGAGGTGATATCGACCCCGATGAGCCCCTTGCCAGCTGCACCGATTCGCATCTAGGTCATGCTCCCGACTGAATGCCTGCGTAAAACCACTCGTTATAATACGGCACCGACCAAATACTGAAGACAGGATAAGCGTCATGCCAATTCTTCTGTCAGCGGAGGCTACATGAAATCGCCTGATCTCACACGAACGGGTGTCGCCAGACGTCAACGCTGGTGGTCGCGCTGACGGCTTCCTATAATGGCCGGCGCATCTGCACCCTCGTTCGCCCCCGCCGCTTCGCACTCGTTCACCGCATGGATACCGTTTTTTCATGAAGTTCTTCAGAACCCTGGCCTTCTCGGCATTCTGGCTGCTGGTTTCGCTGTCCACCGCTTCGGTGCTGGCCGTGGCCGGGGCCGCCCTCTACTTCGCCCCCGGCCTTCCCGACGTCCGGCAGCTTCAGGATTTCGAGCTGCAGACCCCGCTGCGCATCTTCACCCGTGACGGCAAGCTGATCGGCGAGTACGGCGAGGAACGCCGCCAGCCGGTGAACTACGACGAGATTCCGCCGACCATGGTCGACGCCCTGATGGCCGCCGAGGACGCGTCCTACTTCGACCATCACGGCGTCGACCCCAAGGGTCTGGCCCGCGCCGCCGTCCAGCTGGCCGCCAGCGGCGGCGACATCCGGTCCGGGGGGTCCACGATCACCATGCAGGTGGCGCGCAACTACCTGCTGACGCTGGACCAGACCTTCACCCGCAAGATCCGCGAGATCCTGCTGGCGCTGCAGATGGAGCAGATCCTCAGCAAGGAAGAGATCTTCGAGCTCTACGTCAACAAGATCTTCCTCGGCCACCGTGCCTACGGCATCGCCGCCGCGGCCGAGGTCTATTACGACAAACCGCTCGGCGACCTGACCCTGGCCCAGCAGGCCATGATCGCCGGCCTGCCCAAGGCACCGTCCGCCTTCAACCCGCTGGCCAACGCCGAACGCGCCCTGATCCGCCGCAACTGGATCCTGTTCCGCATGCGCGACCTGGGCTATATCGACCAGGCCGCCTACGACGAGGCCGTCCAGGCGCCGATCACCGCCCGCCGCCATCAGACCAAGGCCGAGGTCACCGCCGACTACGTGGCCGAGATGGCCCGACAGTACGCCGTCGACCGCTTCGACGACGCCTACACCGGGGGGTATCGCATCACCACGACCCTGGACAGCGAACTGCAGCCCCAGGCTCGCCAGGCGCTGGCCAACGGCCTGATCGCCTACGACACCCGCCACGGCTGGCGCGGCGCCGAGCAGTCCGATATCCCGCGCAGCCTGGCGGAAGCCCAGGAGAACACCGACCCGGAGGGCCTCGAGGAAGAGCTGGCCGAATCCCCAGAGGTGATGAGCACCGCCCGCCAGGCCGCCGAGCGCAGCCAGACCGAGGTCGACGGCATCGACGGCGACGTCAGTAACTGGCTGCAGGTGCTGGATCGCACCCCGGTGCTGGGCCCGCTGGAACCGGCCATCGTGGTCTCCACCGAGGGTCGCGAGATGCGCGTGCTGGCCCGCGGCGGCGAGGTCCGTACCCTCGACTGGGACGGCCTCGACTGGGCCCAGCCTTACCGCAACGCCCGCTATCGCGGCGCGGCACCGAACTCCGCCGCCGATATCGCCAGTCCCGGCGACCTCGTGCGCATCCTGCAGCGCGAGGACGGCAGCTGGCGCCTGTCCCAGCAGCCCGATGCCCAGGGCTCACTGGTGGTGCTGGACCCCGACACCGGCGCCATCCTGGCCCTGCAGGGCGGCTTCGACTATGACGCCAGCAAGTTCAATCGCGCGCTCCAGGCGCGCCGCCAGGCGGGCTCGATCTTCAAGCCGTTCATCTACCTGGCCGGCCTGAACAGCGGCGAGGTGAATCCCGCCACCATCATCAACGACGCCCCGGTGGTGATGGAGGACGGCAGCAGCGAGCTGTGGCGCCCCAACAACTCCAGCGGCGACTTCCTCGGCCCGACCCGCCTGCGCGTCGGCCTCGCCCGCTCGCGCAACCTGGTCACCATCCGTCTGCTGCAGACCCTGGGGCTCGAGCGCACCATCGGCTTCCTCGAGAACTTCGGTTTCCACCCCGAGCGCCTGCCCCACGGCCTGTCGCTGGCGCTCGGCACCACCAGCCTGACCCCGCTGGAGATGACCCGCGGCTATGCGGTGCTGTCCAACGGCGGCTTCGCCATCGAACCCTGGCTGATCCAGGAGATCACCCGCGGCGAGGCCCAGACCGTGGTGCAGGAAGCCGATCCGCTGGTGGCCTGCCGCGAGTGCGCTGCCGACCAGGAGACCGTCGAGCGTGATGGCAAGACCTACCGGGTCGCGCCGCGTGTGGTCGATCCGGCGGCGGCCTTCCTGCTCCGCGACATGCTGCGCGACGTGGTCGAGCGGGGCACCGCCCGCCGCGCCCTGGCCCTCGAGCGCGGCGACATCGTGGGCAAGACCGGCACCACCAACGACCAGCGCGATGCCTGGTTCGCCGGCTTCAACACCGAGCTCGCCGCCACCGTCTGGGTCGGCAAGGACGACAACAGTTCGACCGCGGAATACGGCTCCCAGGCGGCGCTGCCGATCTGGGTCGATTTCATGGGCAGCGCCCTGGCCGGCACCCCGGAACACTGGCCCGAGCGCCCGGACGGCGTGGTGACGCGCCGGGTCGACCCCGACACCGGCCGCCTGCTGCACGACGACCAGTCCGGCGGCATCGAGGAGCTCTTCCGCGCCGACCACCTGCCCAGCTACCAGCCGCGCCGCGTCGACCGCGCCGTGGAACAGGAAAGCGGCTCCCAGGGCACCGGCGCCTACGAAGCCATCTTCTAGATCGTCGTCTCGCCGGTGCGGTGGCCCGCCGCCGCACCGGCCCTCTGCTTCGCTCTTCCCCGAACCGACCGCGAGACATCCCATGCGCTCCAAGGTGATAGCCACCTGCGGGCTTGGCCTGCTGATGCTGGCCGGCGACACCCTGGCCTCCCCCTTCTATGCGCCCCCGGTGCCGAAGGAGGACTCCCCGCCCCTGACCGGCGAGGCCGAGCTCGGCTTCACGCATCTGCAGGGCAATACCAACAGCCAGACCCTGATCGCCAAGGGCCGCCTGGTGTGGCTGGATGGCGCTTTCACCCACAGCCTGCGCGGCGAGGCCCGCCACGTCACCCAGGACGAGGAGACCAGCGCCGAGCAGTACCTGCTGGCCGCCCGCGAACGCTACGACATCGAGGGCCCGCACTACCTGTTCGGCTTCGCCCGCTGGGAAGACGACCGCTTCAGCGGCTACGACTATCAGGCCACGGTGATCGGCGGCTACGGCCGTCAGGTGCTGGATAACGAGCGCCACGTGCTGTCGCTGGAGGCCGGGCCCGGCTACCGGGTCGATAGCGTGACCGATGAGCCGACCCGGCGACTCGGCGTGGCCTACGGCGCCATGGACTACCGCTGGCACCTCTCAGACACCGCTTCCTTCGCTCAGGAACTGTCGCTGGAGGGCACCGATCGCAACCTGACCGCCCGCTCGCTCTCCAGCCTGACGTCACGCCTCAACGAGCACCTGGCGCTCAAGCTCTCCTACGAGCTCAAGCACAACACCCGGCCACCCGACGGCGCCACGGCACGCACCGATCGCATCACCAACGTCTCGCTGCTCTACGACTGGTAAGCGCCTCGAGGCACTGTCCTGACGCGCCCTCCAGACGCAACGACGCCGGCCCGAGGGCCGGCGTCGTCATTCACGCACCACCTTGGCGATCAACCGCCGTAGACGTCGTCCACGGTCTTGAGCGGATAGTGCGCGGGATACGGCTTGCGCGCCACGCCGGAATCCACCGCCGCCTGGGCCACCGCCGAGGAAACGCGCTCGAGCAGCCGCACGTCCACCGGGGTAGGCAGGATATAGTCGCGACCGAAGCTCATGCTCTCGGCCTCGTAGGCCTCCAGCACCGCCTGGGGTACCGGCTCGCGGGCCAGGTCCTTGAGCGCATGCACCGCGGCGACCTTCATCTCCTCGTTGATGCGCGTCGCCCGCACGTCCAGGGCGCCGCGGAAGATGAACGGGAAGCCCAGCACGTTGTTGACCTGGTTCGGGTAGTCGGAGCGGCCGGTGGCCATGATCACGTCGGGGCGCGTCTCGCGAGCCAGGTCCGGATGGATCTCCGGATCCGGGTTGGTACAGGCGAACACCACCGGATGGTCGGCCATCTTGCGGATGTGGTCGGCGCTCATCAGGCCGGGGCCGGACAGGCCGATGAAGACGTCGGCCCCGTCGATGGCGTCGTCCAGGGTGCGCTTGTCGGTGTCGACCGCGAACATCGCCTTGTACTGATTGAGGTCCTCGCGACCGCTGTGGATCACGCCCTTGCGGTCCAGCATCACCAGGTTCTCGGCGCGGGCGCCACAGGACACCAGCAGCTTCATGCAGGCGATCGCCGCCGCCCCGGCACCGAGGCAGACGATTTTCGCCTCCTCGAGGGACTTGCCGGCGATGTCCAGGGCGTTGAGCATGCCCGCCGCGGTGACGATGGCGGTGCCGTGCTGGTCGTCATGGAACACCGGGATGCTGCACTGCTCGACCAGCGCGCGCTCGATCTCGAAGCACTCCGGCGCCTTGATGTCCTCGAGGTTGATGCCGCCCCAGGTATCGGCGATGCGGGCCACGGTGTCGATGAAGGCCTGCGGGCTTTCGGCGTTGACCTCCAGGTCGGTGGAGTTGATGCCGGCGAAGCGCTTGAACAGCACGCCCTTGCCCTCCATGACCGGCTTGCTGGCCAGCGCGCCCAGGTTGCCGAGCCCCAGGATGGCGCTGCCGTCGGAGATCACCGCCACCAGGTTGCCCTTGCCGGTATAGAGATAGGCGTTCTCCGGATCCTGAGCGATCTCGCGCACCGGCTCGGCCACGCCCGGGCTGTAGGCCAGGGCCAGATCCCGGGAGGTCGCGGTGGGCTTGGTCAGCTCCACCGACAGCTTCCCGGGAATGGGCTTCGCGTGATAGTCCAGTGCCGCCTGTCTCTTCGCGTCTGTCATGCTCAGGATCCGGTTCGAATGGTATTGAGGGCCAGCGAGATTATAAAAAAAACTTCCACTTCTCAACTTAGTAAAGTTACACAATCTAGCAACCGCTTTCGCAGACGTTCGACACCATTTGCCGTAACTTATATTTCACCGCTCTGTCATAAAGGATTCCTTATCGAAGCGACGCCCGATCGTTGGACGTAAAAAAACCCGCCACCAGGGCGGGTTCTTTCGGCTGCTGCCAACGCCGGCGCAGGGCGCCGGCGACGCATCAACGCTTGACGGCGGCACCGAAGCGCTTGTTGAAGCGCTCGACGCGGCCACCGGTGGTCGCCTGCTTCTGCTTGCCGGTGTAGAAGGGGTGGCACTGAGAGCAGACGTCAAGGGACAGGTCCTGATCGTTGGTGGTGCCGACCTCGAAGGTGGCGCCGCAGGAGCAGGTCGCGTTGACCGTCTTGTAATTCGGGTGGATACCTTGTTTCATCTTGAGCCTCGCTACGCTGTATGCCGCCACCTGATCCCATGCCAGGCACCGCATACGGATTGTCTGAACGTTCAAACCGGGCGCCGCCCCACACAGGGTGACGCGGCGGCCGAGCATTCTAGCAGAGCCGCCCCCGGAGGCCAATTGTCCGTTTCCTCGCCCGCCGTGCTGGGCATCGCCGTACCGTCACCGCTTCGCCGCCTGTTCGACTACCGCCCCGCCGGCGCGCCGCCGGAGGGCGGCTGGCAGCCGGGACTGCGCGTGCGGGTGCCTTTCGGCCCTCGCCGGGTGGTCGGCGTGGTCGTGGAGTGCCGCGACGACAGCGACCTGCCGCTGGCCAGGCTCAAGCCGATCGAGGATCGCCTCGACGACGCCCCGCTGCCGGCGGACTGGCTGTGGCTGTGCCGCTTCACCGCCCGCTACTACCAGCACGCCCCGGGCGACACCCTGCACCAGGCGCTGCCCGCGCTGCTGCGACAGGGCCGCGCCCTGGAGGCACGCACCCGGGAGCGCTGGCGGGTCACCGAGGCCGGCGCCGGCGAGATGCCGGAGAGCCTCGGGCGGGCGCCGCGCCAGGCCGAGCTGCTGACCATGCTGCGCCAGCATCCCCACGGCATGCTTGCCCAGGCCATTCTCGCTCAGTCGTTCACCCGCCCCCAGCTTCAGGCGCTGGAGAAAAAGGGACTGGTCGCCCGGCGCGAGGAGCCGCGCACCGGTCCCGCCGACGCCAGCGGCCCGCTGCTGGCCGAGCCGGTGCTGCCGCTCAATCGCGAACAGGCCACCGCCCTGGCCGCGCTTCACGAGGGCCTCGACGCCTATCACCCCTGCCTGCTGCACGGCGTCACCGGCAGCGGCAAGACCGAAGTCTACCTGCAGCTGATCGAGGCGGTGGTCGGCCGTGGCCGCCAGGCCCTGGTGCTGGTGCCCGAGATCGGCCTGACACCGCAGACCCTAGCACGCTTCAAGCGCCGCTTCCGGGTGCCGGTGGTGGCGCTGCACTCGGGGCTCACCGATCACGAGCGGCTCGACGCCTGGGAAGCGGCGGCCAGCGGCCGGGCGCCGATCGTCATCGGCACCCGCTCGGCGATCTTCACGCCCCTGGCCGCGCCCGGCGCGATCATCGTCGACGAGGAGCACGACGGTTCCTTCAAGCAACAGGAGGGGTTGCGCTACCACGCCCGTGACCTGGCCGTGGCCCGCGCCCATCATCACGGCATTCCGCTGGTGCTGGGCAGCGCCACGCCGTCGCTGGAGACCCTGCACCGGGCCCAGAGCGGCGACTACCGCCACCTGCGCCTGACCCAGCGCGCCAGCCGCCACGCCCCGGCACGCCTGGAGCTGGTCGACCTGCGCGGCCGCACCCGCCGGGGCGGGCTGATTCCGCCGGTGCTCGAGGCCGTCGAGGAGACCCTGGCCGCCGGCCATCAGGTGCTGGTGTTCATCAACCGCCGCGGCTTCGCCCCGACGCTCAGCTGCCACGCCTGCGGCTGGCTCGCCGAGTGCGACCACTGCGACGCCCGCCTGACCCTGCATCGCCAGCCGCCGCTGCTGGCCTGCCACCACTGCGACCAGCGCCGCGCCCTGCCCGACGCCTGCCCCGACTGCGGCAGCGCCGACCTGCGCCCGCTGGGCAGCGGCACCGAGCGCACCGAGGAAACGCTGGCCGAGCGCTTCCCCGACATTCCCGTACACCGCATCGACCGCGACAGCACCCGACGCCGCGACGCCCTGGAGCAGACCCTCACCGAGGTGCGCCGCGGCGAACCCTGCCTGCTGGTGGGCACCCAGATGCTGGCCAAGGGCCATCACCTGCCCCACGTCACCCTGGTGGTGGTGGTCAACGCCGACGCCGGCCTCTATGCCAGCGACTTCCGCGCCCTGGAGCACAGCGCCCAGCTGCTCGAGCAGGTGGCCGGCCGCGCCGGCCGCGCCGCTCACCCGGGCCGGGTGCTGGTGCAGACCATGCACGCCGACGACCCGCACCTGCGCCTGCTCTCGGCCCGCGGCTACGACGCCCTGGCCGAGCAGCTGCTGGAGGAACGCCGCGTCGCCGCCCTGCCGCCGTTTCGCTTCCTGGCGCTGCTGCGCCTGGAGGGCGCCCAGGAGGCGGCGGTCACCGAGCTCGGCGGCCGCGCCGCCGAGGCGCTGCGCGAGCACCTGAGGGTACGCGAGCTGGACGTGGACTGCCTGGGCCCGGTACCGGCCCCCATGGAGCGCCGCCAGAACCGCTACCATCTGCAGCTGATGCTCGGCGCCGGGAAACGCAGCCGGCTCCACGAGGCCGGCGCCTGGCTGGCCGCCTGGCTGGAAGCCGAACCGGCGGCGCGGCGGGTGCGCTGGTCGCTGGATATCGATCCGCAGACGCTGGCGTGAGGCGGAGGCGGAGACACCAGCTTACCCCGAAGCCCGAAGCCCGAAGCCCGAAGCCCGAAGCCCGAAGCCCGAAGCCCGAAGCCCGAAGCCCGAAGCCACGGCTAGGGTTTAAAGCCCGCGCGCAATTGTCGATAATGTGCGGCCAAATGCCCGCCGACGGGCGACCGACACGCCCGCGCCACAGGACATCAGACTCCCCATGAAAGACACCATCATCTCCCTGCTGGAGGGCGCCCTGGACGAACTCAAGCGCCAGGACGTCCTGCCCTCCGAGCTCGCCCCGACCATCAAGGTCGATCCGACCAAGGACAAGGCCCACGGCGACTACGCCACCAACCTGGCGCTGATGCTGGCCAAGCCCGCCGGCAGGAAGCCCCGTGAGCTGGCCGAGGCGCTGGTCGAGGCGCTGCCGGCAAGCGACGCCGTGTCGAAGGTCGAGATCGCCGGCCCCGGCTTCGTCAACTTCTTCGCCGCCACCGACGCCGCGGCCCAGGTCATCCGTCAGGTGCTGGACGAAGGCGACACCTTCGGCCGCAGCCTCAGCGGCCAGGGCCAGAAGGTGCAGGTGGAGTTCGTCTCCGCCAACCCCACCGGTCCGCTGCACGTCGGCCACGGCCGCGGCGCGGCCATCGGCGACAGCATCTGCCGCCTGCTCGAGGCGGTAGGCTATGACGTCACCCGCGAGTTCTACTACAACGACGCCGGCGCCCAGATCTCCAACCTGGCGCTCTCGGTGCAGGCCCGCGTCAAGGGCATCGACCCCGAGGACGACGGCTGGCCGGCCGACGGCTATCGCGGCGGCTACATCATCGACGTGGCCAACAGCTACCTGGCCGGCGACACCATCCACGCCGACGACCGCCACGTCACCGGCACCGCCGACCCGGACGACCTGGACGCCATCCGCGAGTTCGCCGTGGCCTACCTGCGCCGCGAGCAGGACCTCGACCTGCGCGCCTTCGGCGTCGAGTTCGACGTCTACTTCCTCGAGTCCTCGCTGTACCGCGACGGCAAGGTGGCGGCCACCGCCGAGCGCCTCGCCGAGAAGGGCCACACCTACGAGCAGGACGGCGCCACCTGGCTGCGCACCACCGACTTCGGTGACGACAAGGACCGGGTGATGCGCAAGCAGGACGGCCACTACACCTACTTCCTGCCCGACGTCGCCTACCACCTCGACAAGTGGCAGCGCGGCTTCACCACCGTGATCAACGAGCAGGGCGCCGACCACCACTCCACCGTGACCCGCGTGCGCGCCGGCCTGCAGGCGCTGGAGGCCGGCATTCCCCAGGGCTGGCCCGACTACGTGCTGCACCAGATGGTGATGGTCACCCGCTCCGGCGTGGAGGTGAAGCTCTCCAAGCGCGCCGGCAGCTACGTCACCGTGCGCGACCTGATCGACGAGGTCGGCCGCGATGCCACGCGCTTCTTCCTCGCCGCGCGCCGCGCCGACTCCCAGCTGACCTTCGACATCGACCTGGCCCGCTCGCAGTCCAACGACAACCCGGTCTACTACGTGCAGTACGCCCACGCCCGCGTGTGCAGCATGCTGCGCAAGGCCGAGTCGCTCGCGCAGCCGTTCGACCACGCCCAGGCCATGGACCACCTGGCGCGCCTGGAGGCCGAGCAGGAGAAGGCGCTGATGAACCGCCTGGCCCGCTACCCGGAAGTGGTCGCCCACGCCGCCGCCAGCCGCGAGCCGCAGCAGATCGCCCAGTACCTGCTCGACCTCGCCGCCGAGTTCCACACCTGCTACAACGCGGTGAAGGTGATGGTCGAGGACGACGCCCTGCGCAACGCCCGCATGGCGCTGTTCCTCGCCGCCCGCCAGGTGCTGCGCAACGGCCTGGACCTGATGGGCGTCGGCGCCCCCGAGGAGATGTAAGCCATGGCCAGCCGCAAGCCCGCCGCCAACAGCCGCAAGCGAGGCGCCACCAGCTCCCGGAAGGCCCCCGCCAAGGCATCCGCCCCGCGGCGCGGCGTGCCCGGCTGGCTATGGGGACTGACCGGTCTGGTGGCCGGCTTCCTGATCTCGCAGCACCAGCACGGCACCGCCCCCTGGCAGGACGGCCCGGCCTCGCCGACGCCCATCGCCACCGGCGAGGCCCCACCCCCGTCCGCCCGTCCCGGCGACGCGGCGCCGGCGGACGACGAGCCGCCGATGCCGACCTTCGAGTTCTATACCCTGCTGCCGGAGTCCGAGGTCATCGCCCCGGGCGAGCAGACGGCCTCTTCCACGGCCACGCCACCGCCGCGCCCTGCCAGCAACGAGGACGAGGGCTCGAGCGCCGGGTCCGTCTCGGCCGACGACCCGATCGCCCAGGTGATCGCCGCCAACAGCGCGCCAGCCGAGGATACGACCCGCAGCGCCGAGGACGGCAAGCGCTACGTGCTGCAGGCGGCCTCGTTCCGTCAGTCCGGCGACGCCCGGCAGCTGGCCGGCCGCCTCAAGGACTTCGGCCTGCTGGCCAACATCAGCGAGGTCCAGACCGGCGACGGCGCAACCTGGCATCGGGTCCAGGTCGGCCCCTACCGGGACCGCCGGGAGCTGTCCCGGGCCCGCGACCTGATGTCCACCCAGGGCATCGAGCCGCTGCTCATCCAGCTGCAGTGACGCGCCGCGCTTGAATTCCGGGCCCGGCGCCCACACCTCCCCAGTAGCTCATGCACGGCGCCGCCCCTCGCGGCGCCGCAGGGGAATCGCCGGCACGCACCGGCGAGCGGCGCGACATGCCTCGCCCGCGCCCCGTGTTCCGCCATTCCCAAGTCATCGGGAGCCGAACGCTCCCTCAAGGAGAGTCCCCTCCATGACCACGATCGTTTCCGTGCGTCGCGGCGACCAGGTGGCGCTGGCCGGCGACGGCCAGGTGTCGCTGGGCAACACCGTGATGAAGGGCAACGCCAGCAAGGTGCGTCGCCTGTACCGCGGCCAGGTACTGGCCGGCTTCGCCGGCGGCACCGCCGACGCCTTCACCCTCTTCGAGCGCTTCGAGGCCCAGCTCGAGAAATACCAGGGCCACCTGACCAAGGCCGCCGTGGAGCTGGCCAAGGAATGGCGCACCGACCGCGCCCTGCGCCGCCTCGAGGCGCTGCTGGCCGTGGCCGACAAGAACGCCTCGCTGATCATCACCGGCAACGGCGACGTGGTGGAGCCCGAGCGCGGCATCATCGCCATCGGCTCCGGCGGCAACTTCGCCCTGTCCGCGGCCCGCGCCCTGCTCGAGAATACCGAGCTGTCGCCCCGCGAGATCACCGAGAAATCGCTGGAGATCGCCGGCGACATCTGCGTGTTCACCAACCACAACGTCACGCTGGAAGAGCTCTGATCATGACCCAGATGACCCCGCGCGAGATCGTCCACGCCCTGGACCAGTACATCATCGGCCAGCAAGACGCCAAGCGCGCCGTGGCCGTGGCGCTGCGCAACCGCTGGCGCCGCATGCAGCTCGACGACGAGCTGCGCCAGGAGGTCACGCCCAAGAACATCCTGATGATCGGCCCCACCGGCGTGGGCAAGACCGAGATCGCCCGCCGCCTGGCCAAGCTGGCCCGCGCGCCCTTCATCAAGGTCGAGGCCACCAAGTTCACCGAGGTGGGCTACGTCGGCCGCGACGTCGAGTCGATCATCCGCGATCTCACCGAGGCCGCCATCAAGCTGGTCCGCGAGCAGGCCAAGGAAGAGGTCGGCCATCGCGCCGAGGACGCCGCCGAGGACCGCATCCTCGACGCCCTGCTGCCGCCGCCCCGCGGCCAGGAGAACGAGCCGCGCACCGAGAACGCCACCCGCCAGTCGTTCCGCAAGAAGCTGCGCGAGGGTCAGCTCGACGACAAGGAAATCGACATCCAGGTGACGCCACAGGCCCAGGGCATGGACATCAACACCCCGCCGGGCATGGAGGAGATGACCAGCCAGCTGCAGAACCTGTTCTCCAGCATGGGCAAGCAACAGACCGAGACCCGTCGGGTGGCGGTCAAGGACGCCTTCGCGCTGCTGCGCGACGAGGAGGCCGCCAAGCTGGTCAACGAGGACGACATCAAGCAGCGTGCCATCGAGGCCGTCGAACAGCACGGCATCGTCTTCCTCGACGAGCTCGACAAGGTCGCCAAGGGCAGCGCCAACTCCAGCGGCGGCGAGGTCTCCCGCGAGGGCGTGCAGCGCGACCTGCTGCCACTGATCGAGGGCTCCACCGTGTCCACCAAGTACGGCATGGTGAAGACCGATCACGTGCTGTTCATCGCCTCCGGTGCCTTCCACCTGTCGCGCCCGTCGGACCTGATCCCCGAACTGCAGGGCCGCCTGCCGATCCGCGTCGAGCTCGACGCCCTGACGCCGGACGACTTCAAGCGCATCCTCACCGAGCCGTCCGCGGCGCTGACGCGCCAGTACCAGGCGCTGATGGCCACCGAGGGCCTGGACGTGACCTTCACCGACGATGGCATCGCGCGCATCGCCGAGATCGCCTGGAAGGTCAACGAAGGCACCGAGAACATCGGCGCCCGCCGCCTGCACACGGTCATGGAACGCCTGCTCGAGGAGGCCTCCTACCAGGGCGGCGACCTGGGCAGCCCGCTGACCATCGACGCCGCCTACGTCGATTCCCAGCTCGGCGAGCTGGCGATGGACGAGGATCTGTCGCGGTATATCCTCTAAGCCATGAGCGACGGGCTTCGGGCCCCGAGCGGCTCGAAGCTCGAAGCTCGAAGCTCGAAGCTCGAAGCTCGAAGCTCGAAGCTCGAAGCTCGAAGCTCGAAGCTCGAAGCTCGAAGCTCGAAGCTCGAAGCCAGGAGTCTCATCATGACGGCCCAGATCCCCACCCGAGTGCACTACCACAAACAGGCCCGCGAGCTGGAGCTGACCTATGAAGGCGGCGAGAGCCACCGGCTGTCGGTGGAGTACCTGCGTGTATTCTCCCCCTCCGCCGAGGTGCGCGGCCACGGCCAGGGTCAGGAGACCCTGCAGGTCGGCAAGAAGCACGTCGGCCTGGCCAACATCACCCAGGCCGGCCGCTACGCGCTCAAGCTGCACTTCGACGACGGCCACGACAGCGGCCTCTACAGCTGGGACTACCTGCACGAGCTGATCGAGCACCAGGAGGCCAACTGGGCCGACTACCTGCAGCGCCTCGAAGACGCCGGGGCCTCGCGGGAAGCGCTCGGCATCGAGATCAAGCAGCTGTAGGGGAAAGCCCCGTCGTCAAGACAAGCCCCCCCGGGGGGCGCTACAATGCGGCCCAACACGCGGGGCCGTCGGCCTCGCCCCCATAGTGCAGCTGACCCGGGAGCCTCCCTCGCATGACCCCCAGCGACAAGCGCACCACCCACTTCGGTTACCAGGAAGTTCTGGTCGACGAGAAGGCCTCACGCGTGGCCGACGTCTTCCACTCCGTCGCCGCCCGCTACGACGTGATGAACGACCTGATGTCGTTCGGCATCCACCGGGTGTGGAAGCGCCTGACCATCGAGCGCGCCGGCGTCCGCCCGGGACACAGCGTGCTCGACATCGCCGGCGGCACCGGCGACCTGACGCTGAAGTTCTCGCGGCTGGTCGGTCCCCGGGGGCGCGTGGTGCTGGCCGACATCAACGAGTCGATGCTGCGGGTCGGGCGCGACAAGCTGCTCGATCGGGGCGTCGGCGGCAACGTCGAGTACGTCCAGGCCAACGCCGAGACCCTGCCCTTCCCGGACAACACCTTCGACTGCATCACCATCGCCTTCGGCCTGCGCAACGTCACCGACAAGGACGCCGCCCTGCGCTCCATGGCGCGGGTGCTCAAGCCCGGCGGCCGGCTGCTGGTGCTGGAGTTCTCCAAGCCCGACAACCCGCTGCTGAGCCAGGCCTACGACCAGTACTCCTTCCGCCTGCTGCCGCGCATGGGCGAGCTGGTGGCCGGCGATGCCGAGAGCTACCGCTACCTCGCCGAGTCGATCCGCATGCACCCCGACCAGGAGACCCTGAAGGGCATGATGGAAGACGCCGGCCTGGAGCGGGTCGAGTACACCAATCTCACCGGCGGCATCGTCGCCCTGCACCGCGGCATCAAGCTGTGAGGACGAGATGGCGCTGACACCGACCCTGCTGCTGGGCGGCCTCGAGCGCAGCCTCAACGCCCTGCTCGCCCGCGACCCCGCCGCCCCCGCCCGCCTGGAACGCCTCGCCGGACAGCGCCTGCTGGTGCGCCTCGAGGCCTCCTCGCTGGCCGTGGCCATGGCCTACCACGCCCAGGGCGTGGACCTGTTGCGCCCGGATGACGAGCCCGAGAACGCCTTCGACGCCGTCGTCGAGCTCGACCCGGAAACCCTGGGCGAGCTGCTCGGTGGCGCCTCGGTGGAACGGCTGATGTTCCAGGGCAAGCTCGTGGTGCGCGGGCATATCCCGCTGCTCGAGGCGACCCGCGACCTGCTGCTCGACCTCGACCTGGACTGGGAGGGCGAGCTGGCCCGCTGGCTCGGCGACGTGCCGGCCCACAGCCTGGCCGAGGGCATGCGCAGCCTCGGCCGCTGGGGCCTGCGCACCCGCCAGGAGCTGTGCGCCGACGTCTCCGAGTACGTCTTCGAGGAGGCCCGGCTGCTGCCCGGCCGTCACCAGTTCGAGGGACTGCGCGACCACCTCACCGAGCTGGAGGTCGCCACCGACCGACTCGAGGCACGCCTGGAGCGCCTGCGCCGACGCCTCACCGCGGAGGGAGACGGCGCATGATCCGGCGGCTCGCGCGCATCGCCTGGGTGGTCACCCGCTATCGCCTGGACACCCTGATTCCCAAGGAACGGCTGCCCTGGTGGCTGCGCGGCCTGCTGACCCTGTCGCCGCTGCGGCTGATCCCCGTGGGCCAGCGCCCCCGGGGCGAGCGGCTGCGCCTGGCGCTGGAGACCCTGGGGCCGATCTACGTCAAGTTCGGCCAGGTGCTGTCGACCCGCCGCGACCTGTTCCCCGACGACATCGGCGACGAGCTGCGCCGCCTGCAGGACCAGGTGCCGCCCTTCCCCGGCCACCTCGCTCGCGGGCTGGTCGAGGAGGAGCTCGGCATGCCGCTGGAACAGGCCTTCGCCGAGTTCTCGTCCGAGCCGCTGGCCTCGGCCTCGGTGGCCCAGGTGCATGCCGCCCAGCTGCCCGACGGCGAGGAAGTGGTGGTCAAGATCATCCGCCCCGGCATCGAGCGCGTGATGCGCCAGGACATGGCGCTGATGTACCGGCTGGCCGCCGGCCTGGCACGCATTCCCGAGGCGCGCCGGCTGCGCCCGGTGGAGGTGGTCCGCGACTACGAGTCGACCCTGTTCGACGAGCTGGACCTGACCAAGGAAGCGGCCAACACCTCCCAGCTCAAGCGCAACTTCAAGGGCTCGCCGCTGCTGTTCGTGCCGACGATCCACTGGGCGCTGACCCGCCGCCGGGTGATGGTCCAGGAACGTATCCACGGCATCCCGGTGGCCGACCTCGCGGCCCTCGAGGCCCAGGGCACCGACCTGCGCCGGCTGGCCGAGCGCGGCGTGGAGATCTTCTTCACCCAGGTGTTCCGCGACAACTTCTTCCACGCCGACATGCACCCGGGCAACATCTTCGTGTCCCGCGAGACACCGTGGAACCCCCAGTACATCGCCATCGACTGCGGCATCGTCGGCAGCCTGACCCGCGAGGATCAGGACTACCTGGCGCGCAACCTGCTGGCCTTCTTCCACCAGGACTACTACGAGGTAGCGGCGCTGCATATCGAGTCGGGCTGGGTCAGCGAGGACACCCGGGCCAACGAGTTCGCCGCCGCGGTGCGCACCGTGTGCGAACCGATCCTCGAGAAGCCGCTCAAGGACATCTCCTTCGGCCAGGTGCTGCTGGGCCTGTTCCAGACCGCCCGGCGCTTCAACATGGAGGTCCAGCCGCAGCTGGTGCTGCTGCAGAAGACCCTGCTCAACATCGAGGGCCTGGGCCGCCAGCTGTATCCGGACCTCGACCTGTGGGCCACCGCCAAGCCCTACCTGGAAGACTGGATGAAGGAGCGCGCCGGCGCCCGCGGGCTGTGGGAATCCATGAAGCGCCAGGCGCCCGAGCTCTCGCGCCAGCTCCCCGAGCTGCCGGTGCTCGCCCACCAGGCGCTGGCCCGAGCCGAGCATGGCCACCAGCAGCGCCAGCGACAGGGCGAGGCCCTTGGCGCCATCCAGCGTGGCCTGGAAAGCCAGGCCCGCCGCCAGCGCCGCCTGCGCCTGGGGCTGCTGATCGCGGCCGCGGCACTCGCCTGGCAGCCGCTGGTCCAATGGGCAGACGGCCAGCCCTGGCCGGTGCTCGGCGCGGCGGCCATCGGCGCCCTGCTGCTGGCCTGGAACTGATCCACCTACTGCAACGGAAACGTCTCATATGAGCGATATTCTCGACCGCCTCGACGAGGTCCTGACCAGCCGTCGCCAGGCCGCGCCCGACGACTCTTACGTGGCCAGCTTGCATCACAAGGGCCTGAACAAGATACTCGAGAAAGTCGGCGAGGAAGCCACCGAGACGCTGCTCGCGGCCAAGGACGCCGAGCGAGGCGACGAGGCGGCCCGTCAGGCGCTGGTCGCCGAGACGACCGACCTGTGGTTCCACAGCCTGGTGATGCTGTCGCACATGGGGCTGAGCCATCGCGAGGTCCTCGACGAGCTGTCTCGCCGCTTCGGCCTGTCCGGCCACGACGAGAAGGCCGCGCGGCCACGTTAGGTTTTGGACGAAAAGTCGGCGAGCGATGGCCAGACAAGGCAAAAATCGACGAGAAGACGGAGTTTACGCGGTGTAAATGAGTACTTAGAGCCGATTTTTAACACCGTATGGACGAGCGCAGACAGTTTTCGTACAGAACCTAGACACCGACGCCGGGCTCCCGGCGCCCCAACCTGAGGTATTCCCTATGTTAGGCGGCATCAGTATCTGGCAACTCCTGATCGTCCTCGGCATCATCATCCTGATCTTCGGCACCAAGAAGCTGCGCAACGTCGGCGGCGATCTGGGCGGCGCGGTCAAGGGCTTCAAGAAGGCCATGGGCGAGGAAGAGAAGAGCGACGATAGCGACAAGTCCCAGGCCCAGGTGCGCCACGACGACGAGGGCCGGACCTACGACGTCCACGCCGAGCGCAAGGCCGAGGAATCGGAAGAGCGCAAGTAAGCCGCCATGTTCGACATCGGCTTTCTCGAACTCCTGTTCATCGGCGTGGTGGGGCTGCTGGTGCTGGGTCCCGAGCGCCTGCCCAAGGCCGCCCGCACCACCGGGCTGTGGATCGGCCGCATCAAGCGCACGGTCTCCGGCATGCAGCGCGAGATCAACGCCCAGCTCGAGGCGGAGGAGCTGCGCCAGAAGCTCAACGAGCAGCAGAAGAAGCTCGACGAGGGCATCAACCGGGTCAAGCGCGACGTCGAACGCTCGGTGGAAACGCCCGCCGATCAGGGCGATCGCCGCGCCGGCGCCACCCCCGAGGAACACGCCGAGGCCTCGCCCGAGCGTCGCCTCGACGACGCCCTGGGGCGCGTTCGCCGGCAGGCCGATGACGCCGACTCCGACGCCCACGAGGACGCCTCTTCCCGATGAGCCAAACCGACGATTCCCAGGGCCCCGGACAGGCGCAGGCCCCGCTGATCGAGCACCTGATCGAGCTGCGCTCGCGGCTGCTGCGCGCGGTGATCGCGATACTCGTGATCTTCCTCGGCCTCTACGCCTTCGCCAACGACATCTACGCCTTCGTCGCCCAGCCGTTGATGGCGCTGCTGCCGGAAGGCTCGCGGATGATCGCCACCGAGGTGGCCTCGCCGTTCCTGGCGCCCTTCAAGCTGACCCTGGTGGTGGCGGTGTTCATCGCCGTGCCCTTCGTGCTGCACCAGGCCTGGGCCTTCATCGCCCCGGGGCTGTACGACAACGAGAAGGCCCTGGCGCTGCCGCTGCTGGCCTCCAGCGTGGCGCTGTTCTATGCCGGGGCCGCCTTCGCCTACTACGTGGTCTTCCCGCTGCTGTTCCAGTTCTTCACCCAGACCGGGCCGGAGGACGTGGCGGTGATGACCGACATCAACCAGTACCTCAACTTCGTGCTCAAGCTGTTCTTCGCCTTCGGCGTGGCCTTCGAGATCCCGATCGCCACCTTCCTGCTGATCCTGAGCGGGGCGACCACGGTGGAGAGCCTGTCGAAGAAGCGCCCCTACGTGGTACTGGGTTGCTTCGTGATCGGCATGCTGATGACCCCGCCGGACGTGGTCTCCCAGAGCCTGCTGGCGGTGCCGATGTATCTGCTCTACGAGGTCGGCCTGCTGTTCGGCCGGCTGGTGCGTCGCAAGCGCGAGCGGCAAGCCGAAGGCGAGGATGACGCATAAGCCGCTGGATGCTGTTTAGCCATGCAGAGACGCAACACCCCCAGGCCTCGGCCCGGGGGTGTTTTTCTTCCCGCTTGAAGCTCACGGCTTACCGCTTCCGGCGCAGCCGGGTCACAGGTCCATCAGCTCGTCGATGCGATCCACCAGCTTGAAGATACCGGTGGCCGCCTCGCCCAGGCGGGTGGCGATCATGTAGGCCGGCGTGGTCACCACGCGATGTTCGAAGTCGACCACGATGTCCTCCACGCCACAGCTGCGATGCAGGCCGCCCATGCTGCTGATGGCGCCCGCCACGCCCGGATCGTGGCCGATGGTGACGGCAATGCCCGGCCCCAGCAGCCGCGGCACCATCACCGGCGCGATGCACATCAGGCCGATCGGCTTGCGGTCCTCGTGGAACTCGCCCAGCACGTCCACCAGCCCCTCATGGATCACCATGTCGGCGCCCGCCTCGGCGAAGTTGGAGAGATTCTTGGCCGCGCCGAAGCCGCCTGGCAGGATGACGGCGTCGAACTCGTCGGCCTCCAGCTCGGCCAGCGGAGAGATCTCGCCGCGCGCCAGGCGCGCCGACTCGACCAGCACGCTGCGCCGCTCCTCGACCGCCTCGCCACTGCGATGGTCGATCACGTCGCTCTGGTCGATGTCGGGGGCGAAGCAGCGATAGCCGATGCCCAGCTGGTCCAGACGCAACAGGGTCAGGGTGGTCTCGTAGATCTCCGAGCCATCCTGAACACCGCATCCCGACAGAATGACCGCCACCTGCTTGCTCATTATGCGTCTCCTTGTGCGCCCCCCGCCGGTCGTCGACGGGGCCGATGAACATGAAGTCACCACTTTAGAGAGTCGCCGGTAGCGCGACAAGACGCGTCTTTCGGCGCCGGGGCGCGCTGATATACTCGAGAGAGTCCTGCTACCGGACGACTGTCATCATTTTGTCATTTATTGACACCAGACTTGCCACGGCGGCCGAGCCCGGCCCCGCCTGCCCCTGATCGTCTCCGGCAACAGACGATGCGCGACGCCTCCCGGCGCCACGGGCAGGACGGCATCATGAACGATAACGCCCGACGAGCGACGCGGCCGCCCGCGGGCCGACGACAGGGTACTTCCATGGACGATTCACGTAACCCCGACACCTCGGTCACCTCCGAGCCCGCCGCGACAGGCGAGCTCCAGAGCGAGATGCCCACACCGCGCATCAACCAGACCCGCACAGGGATCAAGCCCAAGGCGTTGCCGGAC
This sequence comes from Halomonas sp. SL1, assembly GCF_003030865.2. Classification (NCBI taxonomy): domain Bacteria; kingdom Pseudomonadati; phylum Pseudomonadota; class Gammaproteobacteria; order Oceanospirillales; family Halomonadaceae; genus Halomonas; species Halomonas sp. SL1. The sequence continues at coordinate 108,548 of NZ_PYUQ02000004.1, forward strand.
CCCGAGGCCGACCTCGCCGATCCCGGCCTCTACTTCAACCGCGAGCTCTCCCACCTGCAGTTCAACGTGCGGGTGCTGGAGCAGGCCCTGGACGAGGCGCATCCGCTGCTCAACCGGTTGATGTTCCTGCTGATCTTCTCCTCGAACATGGACGAATTCTTCGAGATTCGCGTAGCCGGCCTGAAGAACCAGATCATGGTCGGCGACGCCTCCTCCGGCGCCGACGGTCGCTCGCCGCGCTCGATACTGAGCGAGATCTCGCAGATCGCCCACGAACAGGTCGATCGCCAGTACCGCATCCTCAACGACACCCTGCTGCCCGCCCTCGAGGGCCAGGGCCTGCGCTTCCGCCGCCGCGGCGACTGGAACGAGGCCCAGCGCGCCTGGGTCAAGGACTACTTCGAAAGCGAGATCATGCCGGTGATCAGCCCCATCGGCCTCGATCCCTCGCACCCCTTCCCGCGCCTGGTCAACAAGAGCCTCAACTTCATCGTCGAGCTCGAGGGCAAGGACGCCTTCGGCCGCGAGGGCGGCCTGGCCATCCTGCCCGCCCCGCGCTCGCTGCCCCGGGTGATCGCCCTGCCCGACGAGCTCTGCGAGGAAGGCTTCACCGAATACGTCTTCCTGTCGTCGATGATTCACGCCCACGCCGAGGAAGTGTTCCCCGGCATGAAGGTGAACGGCTGCTACCAGTTCCGTCTGACCCGCAACGCCGACCTCTCGGTGGACCCCGAGGACGTCTCCGACCTGGCCTCGGCGCTGCGCGGCGAGCTGCTCTCGCGCCGCTACGGCAGCGGCGTGCGTCTCGAGGTCGCCAACAACTGTCCCGACGAGCTGACCGAGTTCCTGCTCAAGCTGTTCAAGCTCGAGGAGGCCGATCTCTACCGGGTCAACGGCCCGGTGAACCTGACCCGCATGATGTCGGTGCTGGGCGAGGTGGAGCGCCCGGAACTGTGCTATCGCGCCTTCACGCCCGGCCTGCCCAAGGCGCTGCGCAAGCGCGACAGCGTGCTGCAGGCCATGGCCGAGCAGGACATCCTGCTGCACCATCCCTTCCACTCCTTCTCCCCGGTGGAGGAAATGCTGCGCGAGGCCGCCCGAGACCCCGAGGTGCTGGCCATCAAGCAGACCCTTTACCGCACCGGCGCCGACTCCCCCATTGTCAACGCCCTGGTGGAGGCCGCCGGCAACGGCAAGGAAGTCACGGTGGTGATCGAGCTGCGGGCGCGTTTCGACGAGGCCGACAACCTGGCCCTGGCCTCGCGCCTGCAGGAGGCCGGCGCCATCGTCATCTACGGCGTGATGGCCTATAAGACCCACGCCAAGATGATGCACATCGTGCGGCGCGAGAAGGGCCAGCTGCGCCACTATGCCCACCTGGGCACCGGCAACTACCACTCCAAGACCGCCAAGCTCTACACCGACTACAGCCTGCTGACCGCCAACCCGGTGCTGTGCGCGGACGTGCACAAGGTCTTCCAGCAGCTCTCGGGCATGGGCCGGGCGCGCCAGATCGAGAAGCTGCTGCATGCGCCCTTCACCCTTCACGAGCGCATCGTGGCAATGATCGACCGCGAGGCGGAATTTGCCCGCAAGGGAAAGCGCGCCCATCTGATCATCAAGTGCAACTCGCTCACCGAGCCCAAGCTGATCCAGGCCCTCTACCGGGCCTCCCAGGCCGGCGTGGAGTGCGACCTGATCATCCGCGGCATGTGCTGCCTGCGCCCCGGCCTGCCCGGCATCTCCGAGACCATCCGGGTGCGCTCGATCATCGGCCGCTTCCTGGAGCACACCCGTGTGTTCCACTTCCACAACGACGGCAAGCCCGAGACCTGGGGCTCCAGCGCGGACTTCATGGCCCGCAACATGTTCCACCGGGTCGAGACCTGCTTCCCGCTGCTTGACAAGAAACTCGCGGCCCAGGTGCGCAAGGACCTGGAGACCTACCTGGTCGACAACTGCCAGAGCTGGCTGCTGCAGCCCGACGGCACCTACGTCAAGCAGGCGCCCGGCGACGCCGCACCGATCAGCGCCCAGGAGACGCTGCTCTACGCCTACGCCGCCCACGCCTGACGGCTGGAGGCCGCCCGACGCAAGACGCCCCGCCAATGGCGGGGCGTCTTCGTTTCCGCGACGGCCATGCCGGTCAGGCGGTCTCGCGCAGCTTCTCCGCGGCCGTGGTCAGCAGATGCTCGGTGGTCTCCCAGCCGATGCAGGCGTCCGTGACCGAGACCCCGTGGCGCAGCGCGCCCGGCACCAGCGGCTGCTTGCCCTCGTGGAGGTGGCTCTCCAGCATCAGCCCCATCAGCGAGCCGTCGCCCGCCAGCCGCTGGTTGAGCACGTCGAGCATCACCTCGCTCTGCCGGCGATGATCCTTGCGCGCGTTGGCATGGCTGCAGTCGACCATCAGCCGCGGGGGCTGGCCGGCGTCCTCCAGGGTCCGTCGCGCCGCCGCCACCTGGGGCTCGCGGAAGTTGGGCTCGCCGTGACCGCCACGCAGTACCGCATGGGTATGCGGGTTCCCGGGGGTCTCACACACCTCGGGGCGACCGTCGGGCCCCATGGCGAAGTGCTGGTGGGGATGGGCGGCGGCGCGCATGGCGTCGACCGCCACCTGCAGGTCGCCGCTGGTGGCGTTCTTGAAGCCGACCACCGCCTCCAGGCCGCTGGCCAGCTCACGATGCAGCTGGGACTCGGTGGTGCGGGCGCCGATCGCCACCCAGCTCAACAAGTCGTCAAGGTAGGGCGCCAGCATCGGCTGCAGCAGCTCGGTGGCCACCGGCAGGCCGAGCCCGGCGATCTCGCGCATCAGCGAGCGGGAGAGCTCGAGGCCGCGAGCCAAGTCGCCGCTGCCGTCCAGGTCCGGGTCGTAGGCCAGCCCCTTCCAGCCGACGGTGGTGCGCGGCTTTTCGACGTAGACCCGCATCACCGGCAGCAGGCGATCCTCGACCCGCGGCGCCAGCTCGACCAGGCGGCGGGCGTACTCGAGGGCAGACTCGGGATCGTGGATCGAACAGGGCCCGACGACCACCAGCAGGCGGTCGTCACGCCCGGCCAGGATATCGCGGATGGCCTGGCGCTGACCCTCGATGCGCCGGGCCAGGGCCGGCTCGAGCGGCAGGGCGTGGTGGAGCTCCGCCGGCGTGGGCAGCGGGTTGGCGGTGCGGCGGACCGGGGCGGATTCAGCGGTGGTGGCGAGGGAAACGGGGGCATTCATGGGGCATCAACTCCGTGAGCGTGAAGGTCGGGACAAGGTCATGCCACCGGCAAGCCCACGGTCGGAGGTGGCGCACTGAGCCGACCGCTCGTCGATAAATCGCCAGCCATAGCCGTAATAGTCCCGGCCCAGGATGCGGAACTCGGCGTGGTGGCGATCGAATGCGGTCATGAAACTCTCCTCGAGTGTTGAATACCAGAAACGCAGAACCCCCGGGCGGGGCTGCCGTCCGGGGGTTCTGAGTCTCGGAGGCAACCCTGGGCGGGCGTGCCTCGCGGCGTCGTCCTGTACGATCAGGACACGGCCGCCGGCACGCCGGCGCTAAACCAATAGCCCTGCCAATAATAGGCGTCACCGACGACGGTCTCGTGACCACGGGCCATCGCCGCCGGGAAGGCGGTCATCGGGCGGCGCGGGATCAGGGACAGGCTCGGTGTCATGGGACTCTCGATGTTTCGCAACGGTTCGCGTGAGGGTGATCCTGAATATCAGACTCCATCCTGCCCGCTCCCGGGCCGGATGGCAAGGCTCAGCCGGTGGCGAGCCGGATCCAGGCGATGGTACCCGGCAGGCCGCTCATGCCGATCAGCACCACCAGCCCCAGGAAGACGGACAGCAGCCCGCTGTCGTCCTTGACGTCATCGTCATGCTGCGCCATGGGCCCCTCCTCGCATCGTCGGCGGCTATCGCCAGTCTAGGCGCTGCGCACCGGATCGGCGAGCCGACCCACTAGCGAAGATGCCGTCCGCCGTCGACCGGCAGGGTGATGCCCGTCACGTAGCGGTTATCCAGCAGGTAACGCAGGCTCTGATGGATCACGCCCGGCCCCGGGATCAGCCCCATCGCCGACTTGGCCCGAGCCTTCTCGGCGTAGGCCTCGTCGTCGTCCTCGCCCAGCATGATCATCGCCGGGGCGATGGCGTTGACCTGGATCGACGGCGCGTACATGGCAGCGAACGACAGCGTCAGGTTCTCGAGCCCGGCCTTGGAGGCGGCATAGGCGGCGTGCTTGCGCGAGCCCTTGCTGGCGACGAAGTCGGTCATGTGAACGATGTCGCGCATCGGCTCGCTGCAAGCCTCGAGCAGCTCGCGGGCGCCGAGGTTGATCAGGTACGGCGCCAGCATGTGCACCCGGAACAGCCGTTCGAAGTTGTCCCCGGCCTCGGGCCCGGCCACATCGGGCGCCCAGTCGCTGGCGTTGTGGACGATGGCACGCAGCGAGGACGTCTCGGCCTTGAGCCGCTCGAGGAAGTCCTCGATGCCGGCCTGGCTGTCGAAGTCGGCCTGCAGGGTGACGACGCCACGGCGCCGCAGCGCCTCGAGCGCCTCGCGCTCGCGACGGTAGCTGACGATCACCGGATGGCCCTCGTCGATCAGCCGCTCGGCGCAGTGGCGCCCCAGGCGCTGGGCGCCGCCGGTGATCAGGATCGGCGAGGCGCTCATGCCCGGCCTGCCCTCACCAGGCTGCCCACGGTAGGCACCAGCGGGTCGCGCGGCGCATAGGCGAAGACGTCGGAGAACACCCGCGACGGCTCGAGCCCCAGCGAGGCCAGCACGTCGACGCAGGCATAGACCATGCCCGGCGAGCCGGAGAGATAGACGTCATGGCCGGAGACGTCGACGTCGTCGAGCGCCTCGCCCAGCGCCGCGTCGATGCGCCCGGCATGGCCCTGGACGCGCTCGTCGGCGAAGTCGTCGCCCATGCCCTGCTCGCTGACGCCGTGGAAGGTCAGGTTCGGATGCTGGGACGCCCACTCCCGGGCCAGGCTCTCGAGGTAGAACTCGCGACGTTCCTTGGCCGCCCACCACAGCGCGATCTCGCGCGCCGGATCGGCGTGCAGCGCCGCCTCGACGATCGCCTTCATCTGCGCGAAGCCGGTGCCGGCGGCCACCAGCAGCAGCGGGCGGGTGCTGTCCGGATCGAGCACGCAGTCGCCGCTCGGCAGCCGCAGGGTCAGGTGCTGCGCCTCCACCAGCAGCTCGCGCAGCCGCGCCGAGTTGGAGCGCTCCGGCCAGTGCTGGATGTGCAGCTCCAGCCGGCCGTCGCCCGCATGGGCATTGGCGATGGAGAACGGCACCCAGGTCTCGGGGTCGAGCGCCATCTCCAGATACTGGCCGGGCGCATGGGCCATGGCTTCGGCGCGGCCTTCCAGGCGCACCCGGAAGACGTCGGGGGTGAGGTCCTCGACCTCGACGACCTGGCAGGTCAGGGTCCTTGCCGTCATGAATGCCTCTTGTCGTTATCAGGGGTGTCGATGCCCAGCTCGTCCCAGCGTTCGCTGACGCGGGCCTTGACGGCCTCGTCCATGACGATGGGCGTGCCCCATTCGCGATCGGTCTCGCCGGGCCACTTGTCGGTGGCGTCCAGGCCCATCTTGGAGCCCAGCCCCGCCACCGGCGAGGCGAAGTCCAGATAGTCGATGGGAGTGTTCTCCACCATCACCGTGTCCCGCGCCGGGTCCATGCGGGTGGTGATGGCCCAGATCACGTCCTGCCAGTCGCGGGCGCTGACATCGTCGTCGAGCACCACCACGAACTTGGTGTACATGAACTGGCGCAGGAAGCTCCACACGCCCATCATCACCCGCTTGGCGTGGCCGGGGTACTGCTTCTTCATGGTCACCACCGCCATGCGGTAGGAGCAGCCTTCCGGGGGCAGGTAGAAGTCGACGATCTCGGGGAACTGGCGACGCAGGATCGGCACGAATACCTCGTTCAACGCCAGCCCCAGCACCGCGGGCTCGTCCGGCGGGCGGCCGGTGTAGGTGGAGTGATAGATGGCGTCGCGGCGCATGGTCATGCGCGTGACCGTGAACACCGGGAAGGTCTCCACCTCGTTGTAGTAGCCGGTGTGATCGCCGTAGGGGCCTTCCGGAGCGGTGTCGTCCGGATAGAGGAAGCCTTCGAGGATGATCTCGGCGGAGGCCGGCACCTCGAGGTCGGCGTGGCCGCACTTTACCAGCTCGGTGCGCGAGCCTCTCAAGAGCCCGGCGAAGGCGTACTCGGAGAGCGAATCCGGCACCGGCGTCACGGCGCCGAGGATGGTCGCGGGGTCGGCGCCCAGCGCCACCGCCACCGGGAAGGGCTCGCCGGGATGCTCGCGGCACCATTCCTGGAAGTCCAGGGCGCCGCCGCGATGGGACAGCCAGCGCATGATCAGGCGATTGCGCGAGAGCTTCTGCTGGCGGTAGATGCCGAGGTTCTGGCGCGACTTGTGCGGCCCCTTGGTGATCACCAGCGGCCAGGTGACCAGCGGCGCGGCGTCGCCGGGCCAGCAGTGCTGGATCGGCAGGCGGTCGAGGTCGACGTCATCGCCCTCGAGCACCACCTCCTGCACCGGCGCGCGCTTGAGCCGCTTGGGGCCCATGCTCATCACCTGCTTGTAGACCGGCAGCTTGTCGAGGGCATCGCGGAAGCCCTTGGGCGGCTCCGGCTCCTTGAGGAAGGCCAGCAGTTCGCCGACCTCGCGCAGCGCGGTGACGGACTCCTGGCCCATGCCCAGGGCGACCCGCTTCGGCGTGCCGAAGAGGTTGCCGAGCAGCGGCATGTCGTGTCCCTTGACGTTCTCGAACAGCAGCGCCGGTCCGCCGGCCCGCAGGGTGCGGTCGCAGATCTCGGTGATCTCCAGGTAGGGGTCCACCTCGGCGGTCACGCGCCTGAGCTCGCCCTGCTCTTCCAGCGCGGCGATGAACTCGCGCAGGTCCTTGTACTTCATGCGGCCTTCCCGTTATCCCGAACGACGCAAAAGGGGCAGCATAGCATGCTGCCCCTTCGGGATGCTGCGCCTGAGCCCTCGCCCCGGCCGAACGAATCGAAGACGGAAAGAGCGGCGAGGACCGACGCGCAAGCCTTTGCCGAGCGCTGATGCAGAGTGAAGCGGCGCGCGGCGCTCGCCAAGGATGGCGAGCGAGCGGTACCCGTGAGGGATTATGTTGTACCGCGACGCGCAGGCCGCAAACGACGCATCAGGGTTTCGCTCGGCGTGGCGCCGGCGGCGGTCCTCGTCGCCCACCAAGGCAGCGTAGCGTCAACGCCGCTTCATGGCCTCGAAGAACTCCAGATTGGTCTTGGTATCCTTCAGACGATCGATCAGGAACTCGGTGGCCGCGGTATCGTCCATCGGGTTGAGCAGCTTGCGCAGGATCCACATGCGCTGCATCTCGTCCTCGGAGGCGATCAGGTCCTCGCGGCGGGTGCCGGAGCGGCGGATGTTGAGGGCCGGATAGACGCGCTTCTCGGCGAGCTTGCGGTCCAGGTGGGCCTCCATGTTGCCGGTGCCCTTGAACTCCTCGAAGATCACCTCGTCCATCTTGGAGCCGGTATCGACCAGTGCCGTGGCGATGATGGTCAGGCTGCCGCCTTCCTCGATGTTGCGCGCCGCGCCGAAGAAGCGCTTGGGCTTCTCGAGGGCGTGGGCGTCGACGCCGCCGGTCAGCACCTTGCCTGAGGACGGCACCACGGTGTTGTAGGCGCGCGCCAGGCGGGTGATGGAGTCGAGCAGGATCACCACGTCCTTCTTGTGCTCGACCAGGCGCTTGGCCTTCTCGATCACCATCTCGGCGACCTGCACGTGGCGGGCCGGCGGCTCGTCGAAGGTCGAGGCCACCACTTCACCGCGCACGGTGCGCGACATCTCGGTGACCTCCTCGGGCCGCTCGTCGATCAGCAGCACGATCAGGTGACACTCGGGATTGTTGCGCGTGATCGAGGTGGCGATGTTCTGCAGCATCAGCGTCTTGCCCGCCTTGGGCGGCGAGACGAGCAGGCCGCGCTGGCCCTTGCCGATGGGGGCGGTCAGATCGATGATCCGCGCCGTGAGATCCTCGGTGGAGCCGTTGCCGATCTCCATGCGCAGCCGCTCCTGGGGGAACAGCGGCGTGAGGTTCTCGAAGAGGATCTTGTGCTTGGCGTTCTCGGGCTTGTCGAAGTTGATCTCGCTGACCTTCAACAGCGCGAAGTAACGCTCCCCTTCCTTGGGCGGACGAATCTTGCCGGAGATGGAGTCGCCCTTGCGCAGGTTGAAGCGCCGGATCTGGGAAGGCGACACATAGATGTCATCGGGGCCGGCCATGTAGGAACTGTCGGCGCTGCGCAGGAAGCCGAACCCGTCCTGCAGGATCTCCAGCACGCCGTCGCCGTAGATCGCCTCGCCGCTCTTGGCGTGCTTCTTGAGGATGGCGAAGATGATGTCCTGCTTGCGGGAACGCGCCAGGTTGTCGATGCCCATCTCGCGGGCGATCTCCAGGAGTTCCGGCACGGGCTTTTGCTTGAGTTCGGTAAGATTCATCGGTGTGTTCAGAAGTTGCTCGTGAAAGCCGGGCAGTCGTGCGCCGTATGGGATAAAGAGGCGAGACGTTAACGCCGCGTGGATGCGTTCAGAGCCCGGACAGGCTGCCTCTCGTCGGATGCGGGTCATGGCCACGGGCGGGCGACCGCTGAGGGTGCCGGGCCAGTCTCGGGAGCGAGGGAGCAGGTTCGTTTTCGCCTGAAATCAGCGCAGCGGGCCATGGGCCGGGAAGAGGGCTGATTGCAGAGGGCTATCTGACGACTTGGAAAAAATGACCGTGGCGTGGTGGCCATGGGCGGTCGGGAAGCATTCGGAACAGGCGAACGCCCCGATACTAGTCAAGGGCGACGGGAAACGCAATACCCGCGCCGAGCCCGCTCCGGCGCGATTGACAAGCCCGATGGACGACCGCAACCTTTTTGGCCAGTCTACCTGAAGGACCCGCCATGACCGCGCCCAAGGACCGGCACGACGCCGATGCCAGCGAGCTCGAGCTCGCCCCCCGCCGACTCGCCGCCATCGATCTCGGCTCGAACAGCTTTCACCTGCTGGTCGCCAACTATCGCGACGACCGCCTGCAGGTCGTCGCCCGGCAGGGCGACAAGGTCCAGCTGGCCGCCGGCATCGACGAGGACGGTCAGCTCAACGAGGACGCCATGACCCGGGCACTGGACTGCCTGGCCCGCTTCGCGCCCTTCCTCGAGGGCATCGCCCCGCCCGACCTGCGGGTGGTCGGCACCAACGCCCTGCGCGACGCCGACAACAGCCAGGAGTTCATCGATCGCGCCGAGGCCCTGCTGGGTACCCGCATCGAGATCATCGCCGGCCGCGAGGAAGCCCGCCTGATCTATCTGGGCGCCGCCCACGCGGTGGCCGAGGACGGCCGCCGTCTGATCATCGACATCGGCGGCGGCTCCACCGAGTTCATCATCGGCGAGCACTTCGAGCCCCAGGCCCTGGAGAGCCTGAGCATGGGCTGCGTGACCTTCACCCGTCGCTTCTTCGACGGCGGCGAGATCACCGAGAAGCGCATGCGCCGCGCCGAGCTGGCCGCCCTCTCCGAGCTCGCCAACATCCAGAAGCCCTTCCAGAAGCTCGGCTGGAGCGACCCGGTCGGCTCCAGCGGCACCATCAAGGCCGCCGCGGCGGTGATCGCCGCCGCCGGCAAGTCGCCCGAGGGCGTGATCACCCGCCAGGGCCTGGCCGACCTGCGCAAGCGGCTGCTCAAGTGCAAGCGCCTGGACAGGGTCGCCATGGACGGCCTCAAGGCCGATCGCGCCCGGGTCTTCCCCGCCGGCATCGCCATCCTCGGCGCCATCTTCGAGGCCTTCGACCTGGAGGAGATGCGCTATTCCGACGGCGCCCTGCGCGAGGGCGTGCTCTACGACCTGGCTGGCCGCAACAGCCCCGAGGACTCGCGGCTCAAGACCCTGGCCAATCTCGAGCGCGTCTACGGCGTCGACGCCCGTCAGGCCGACAACGTCGCCGCCACGGCGCTGGCACTGTTCGCACAGGTGCGCGAGGCCTGGCGGCTGGACGAGGATCAGGCGCGCTTCCTGGAATGGGCCAGCCGGCTCCACGAGGTGGGCCTGGCCATCTCCCACAGCCAGTTCCACCGCCACGGCGCCTACCTGCTGGAGCACTCCGACCTGGCCGGCTTCTCGCGCCCCGAGCAGCGGCAGCTGGCTTTCCTGGTCCGCGCCCACCGGCGCAAGTTCCCGCACAAGGAATGGCAGGCCCTGCCCGCCGCCGAGCGCCCCGCGATGTCACGGCTGGCCCGGCTGCTGCGCCTGGCGGTGATCCTCAACCACTCGCGCCCCGAGCAGCCGCCCGAGACACCCACGCTCACGACCGACGACGGGGACGCCCTGCGACTGCACCTCGAGGCGGAGCAGGACCCCAGCCTGCTGCTCGCCGACCTGGAGCAGGAAGTCGCCTACCAGCAGGCCGCCGACCTGACGCTGATCCTTGCCACCGACTGACCCTGGCCCCGGCTGAGCCCGCTCAGCCGCGTCGCCAGCCCTCGGCGCAGGCCAGCCAGCCCGAGGGCCGCCCCACCGCGACCGCGTCGTCGCCATGCCAGGCGACGATCAGCCCGGTCCGCTCCCAGGGCGGCAGCCCCCACTCCTGCAACAGGCGCTTGAGATCGCGGCGCCCTCGGCCCGCCAGGCGCAGCCGCTCGCCGCCGACCCGCGGCGCCAGCGACAGGGTCGCCGGCCGGCCATCCTGGCGGCACAGGCCGCGCTCGAGCGGCCCCAAGGGTGTCACAAGCGGCACGCGGCCATCCCAGTCGGCGCGCCATTCGGCCGGCAGCGACACGACCGGCGCCAGCAGATACAAGCTCCCGCGCCAGACCCGCGCCTCGGCGCCCGCCCAGACGACGCGCACCTCGGCGTCGCGGCGCGCCTCGAGCTGCTCAAGCAACGTCGCCAGCCGAGCGGCCGGCGGCCGCGGCAGCCCCCGTCGCTCCAGGCAGTGGCGGATCAGCAGGCGACGGCGCGGCGCCGAGAGCGCCAGAAGGTCGTCGAGGGGCAGGCAGGACGGCTCGCCCCCCAGCCGTGCCAGGTCCTCGGCGGCGAATTCCTCGAGCAGGCCATCGGCCTCGCCGGCATGCGCCGCGCTGCGGGCCAGCCCCGCCGCGGCGTGCGGCCAGCGCTCGGCCAGCAGCGGCAGCGCCCGATGGCGCAGGAAATTGCGATCCAGCGCGGTGTCGCTGTTGCTCGGATCCTCGACCCAGGCGAGATTCAGACGCCGGACCTCGGCTTCCAGCGCCGCGCGGGAAACGTCGAGCAGCGGGCGCACGCGGCGGCGCCCGGCGAGATCATGCACCGCCGGCATCGCCGCGAGCCCGCGTGGGCCGGCGCCGCGCAGCGCCGCCAGCAGGAAGGTCTCGGCCTGATCATCGCGATGCTGGGCCAGCCACAGGGTCTCGCCGGCGCCGACGCGCCGGGCGAAGGCCCTATGGCGCGCGGCCCGCGCCTCGCCCTCGAGCCCAAGCCCCGCCTTGGCATCGACCGCGGCACGCTCCACGAACAGCGGCACCCCGAGCCGCGAGCACAGCCACCGGCAGTGGCGTTCGAAGTCGTCGCCGGCGGCCTGCAGGCCGTGATGCACGTGCAGCGCCCGCAGCGGGCGCGGATGACGCCGGCAGGCCTCGGCGGCCAGGGTCAGCAGCAGCGCGGAATCGAGCCCGCCGGAGAGCGCCACCCAGACGCAGCGCCCCGGCGGGGTCTCCGCCAGGGCGCTGTCGATCGTGGCTTGCAGGGAAGAGGACGCGAGGCTCATGGGCAGGGAGAACGCTCAGGCATGTTGAAGGGGAAGCTTCCCCACGCCAGATACCGGCAACGGATGCCCCGAAGCCAGCGCCCTCTTCGAGCGAAGGCAAGGGCTAGGCCCGTTCCCGACGGGCCTACGCACTTCCCACATCCGTGTGGGTCGCAAGGCAAAAATCGGCAAGAAAGCGCAGTTTACTCGTCGGTAAATGAGCATTTCGTCCGGGCTGGCGCACCAGCCGATTTTTAACGCCGTATGGCCGAGCGCAGAAAGGGCTTTACACAGGGGCGCCGTAGCTCATCAGGCGCTTGTACCGCCGCTCGAGCAGCTCGTCGGTCTCCATGCCCTCGAGGCGTTCGAGGCTCTCGGTCAGCGCGGTGCGGATGCGCTCGGCGGTGTCCATCGGCTTGCGATGCGCGCCACCCAGCGGCTCGGGGATCAGGGTATCGACGAAGCCCAGCTCCTTGAGGCGCTCGGCGGTGATGCCCATGGCCTGGGCGGCCTCGGAGGCCTTCTCGGCGCTCTTCCACAGGATGGAGGCGCAGCCCTCGGGGGAGATCACCGAATAGGTGGAGTACTGCAGCATGGCCAGCTCGTCGCACACGCCGATGGCCAGCGCGCCGCCGGAGCCGCCCTCGCCCACCACGGTGGAGACGATCGGCGTCTTGAGCCGCGACATCACCGCCAGGTTGTAGGCGATGGCCTCGGACTGGCCGCGCTCCTCGGCGTCGATGCCCGGGTAGGCGCCCGGGGTGTCGATGAAGGTCAGCACCGGCATCCTGAAGCGCTCGGCCATCTCCATCAGGCGGCAGGCCTTGCGGTAGCCCTCGGGCCGCGGCATGCCGAAGTTGCGGCGCACCTTCTCCTTGACGTCACGGCCCTTCTGGTGGCCGATGACCATCACCGGCTTGTCGTTCAGCCGCGCCACGCCGCCGACCAGGGCGGCGTCGTCGGCGAAGTTGCGGTCGCCGTGCAGCTCGTCGAAGTCGGTGAAGACGTGCTCGAGGTAGTCGAGGGTGTAGGGACGCTGGGGATGACGCGACAGCTGCGACACCTGCCAGGCGGTCAGATCCTTGAAGATCGACTCGGTGAGCTTGCGACTCTTCTCCTCGAGCCGGCCGATCTCGTCGTTCAGGTTGACCTGGCTGTCGTTGCCGACCAGGCGCAGCTCCTCGATCTTGGCCTGAAGCTCGGCGATGGGCTGTTCGAAGTCTAGGTAGTTGGGGTTCATGGGATAGCCTTGTCTCGTCGGCCGAAGAGGCGACCGGGGGGAAGCGTCAAACGGTGTTCATTATCGCACCCTGACACGCCCACGCAAGGCGAGCCAGGGTGCCTGCACATTGTCGGTGCGTCGCGTGTCAACGGTAGCGCAGGCGCACGCCGTCCTGGCCCTCGACCTCGCGCAGGGCGATCAGCAGCTCGTCGGAGGGCGTGACCCGCCACTCCTCGGCCAGCTCCAGCCAGCCGCTGGCCGTGGCGCTGCGGTAGCGCAGCCGCACCGGCAGGCCCTCGCCGCTGCGGTAGGGAGCCAGGCTGTCGCGCAGGCTGTCCACCAGCCGGCCGTTGGCGCGTTCGCCGTCCAGCGCCAGCTCCACCGCCTGGCCGTAGCGGGTGCGGGCGTCGACCATCGGCGTGATCTCCTTGCCACGCAGGCGCAGGCCGCCCGAATAGTCGTCGCTCTGCACCTCGCCTTCGACGATCAGCACCTGGTCGGTGTCCAGGCGGTTGCGCACCTGATCGAACAGCTCGCCGAACAGCGAGGCCTCGATGCGGCCGGTGCGGTCGTCCAGGGTGACGAAGGCCATGGTGTCGCCGCGCTTGGACTTCATGGTGCGCATGCCGACCACCAGCCCGGCGACCCGCTGCGACTCCCTGGACGGCTTGAGGTCGCCGATGCGGGTGGAGACGAAGCGCTCGAGCTCCTTCTCGTACTCGTCGATGGGATGACCGGTCAGATACAGCCCGAGAGTATCCTTCTCGCCGCCCAGGCGCTCCTTGTCGGTCCAGTCGCGGGCACCGCGATAGTCGGCGTAGACGTCGGTGTCGTCCTCTTCATCGGAGGCGGCAAAGGCCTCGCCGAACATGTCCATCATGCCCAGGTTCTGGTTGGCCTGGTTCTGGGCCGCAGCCTTGAGCGCGGCCTCCAGTGAGGCGGCCATCACCGCGCGGCTCGGGCCCAGGTTGTCCAGTGCCCCGGAGCGGATCAGCGCCTCCAGGGTGCGCTTGTTCATGCGCTTGGGGTCGACCCGCTTGCAGAAGTCGAACAGGTCGCGGAAGGCGCCGCCCTCCTCCCGGGCCTCGACGATGGCGCCGATGGGGCCCTCGCCGACGCCGCGGATGGCGCCCAGGCCATAGACCACCCGGCCCTCATCATCGACGGTGAACTTGTAGCCGCCGACGTTGACGTCCGGCGGCGTCACCGTGAGCCCGATATGGCGGCACTCCTCGATCAGCGGCACCACCTTGTCGAGGTTGTCCATCTCGGTGGACATCACCGCCGCCATGAAGGGCCCGGGATAATGCGCCTTGAGCCAGGCGGTCTGGTAGGACACCAGGCCGTAGGCCGCCGAGTGAGACTTGTTGAAGCCGTAGCCGGCGAACTTCTCCACCAGGTCGAAGATGTTGCCCGCCAGGTCCTTGTCGATGCCGTTCTCGGCGCAGCCCTCCATGAAGCCGGCGCGCTGCTTGGCCATCTCTTCGGGCTTCTTCTTGCCCATGGCACGGCGCAGCATGTCGGCCTGGCCCAGGCTGTAGCCGGCCATCACCTGGGCGATCTGCATCACCTGCTCCTGGTACAGGATGATGCCGTAGGTGGGCTCGAGCACCGGCTTGAGCAGCTCGTGCTGGTAGTCCGGGTGCGGATAGGCGACCTCGGCCCGGCCGTGCTTGCGGTTGATGAAGTCGTCGACCATGCCCGACTGCAAGGGCCCCGGACGGAACAGCGCCACCAGGGCGATCATGTCCTCCAGCGAGTCCGGCAGCAGGCGCTTGATCAGCTCCTTCATGCCGCGGGATTCGAGCTGGAACACCGCCGTGGTCTCGGCCTTCTTGAGCATCTCGAAGGTCGGCTTGTCGTCCAGCGGGATGGCGTCGATGTTCAGCGGCCCCTGCCCTTCCGCGGCGCGCACCTTGTCGACCATCTCCAGCGCCCAGTCGATGATGGTCAGGGTGCGCAGGCCCAGGAAGTCGAACTTGACCAGCCCGGCGTCCTCGATGTCGTTCTTGTCGTACTGCACGCGCAGGCCGCTGCCGTCCTCGTCGCAGATCAACGGCGAGAAGTCGGTGAGCTTGGTCGGCGCGATCACCACGCCGCCGGCGTGCTTGCCGGTGCCCCGGGTGATGCCCTCGAGCTTCACCGCCATGTCCCAGATCTCCTGGGCCTCCTCGTCGGCGTCGAGGAACTCCTTGAGCTGGGGCTCGTCCTCGATGGCCTTGGCCAGGGTCATGCCGACCTCGAAGGGGATCAGCTTGGACAGCTTGTCGCCCAGCGAGTAGGGCTTGCCCTGGGCGCGGGCCACGTCGCGCACGACGGCCTTGGCGGCCATGGTGCCGAAGGTGACGATCTGCGAGACGGCGTCGCGACCGTAGCGCTCGGCCACGTAGTCGATCACCCGGTCGCGCTTCTCCATGCAGAAGTCGACGTCGAAGTCGGGCATCGAGACACGCTCGGGGTTCAGGAAACGCTCGAACAGCAGGTCGTATTCGAGCGGATCCAGATCGGTGATCTTCTGCGCATAGGCCACCAGCGAGCCGGCACCGGAGCCCCGCCCCGGGCCGACGGGGACGTCGTTGTCCTTGGCCCACTGGATGAAGTCCATCACGATCAGGAAGTAGCCCGGGAAGCCCATCTGCAGGATGATGTCGAGCTCGAAGTCGAGCCGCTTGCGGTAGCGGGCATCGATCTCGGCGTACTCGTCGCCGTCACGGGGATACTTGTCCACCGGGTAGAGGAAGTCCAGGCGCTCGGTCAGGCCGTCGTGGGAGATCTTGCGGAAGAACTCCTCCTGGGTCATGCCCTCGGGGATGCCGTATTCCGGCAGGAAGATCTCGCCCAGGCGCACGTCGACGTTGCAGCGCGCGGCGATCATCACGCTGTTTTCCAGCGCCTCGGGAATGTCCGAGAACAGCTCGGCCATCTCCTCGGGGCTCTTGAAGTACTGCTCCTCGGTATAGCGACGCTCGCGGCGCGGATCGTCCAGCGCCTTGCCCTCGCCGATCGAGACCCGGGTCTCATGGGCCCAGAAGTCCTCGCGCTCGAGGAAGCGCACGTCGTTGGTGGCCACCACCGGGGTGCCGGTCTCAACGGCCAGATCCACCGAGAGGTGCACGCACTCCTCCTCCAGCGGCCGGCCGGTGCGGGTCAGCTCCAGGTAGTAGCGTCCGGGGAAGGCGGCCTGCCATTCGTCGAGCAGGGCCCGGGCCTCGGCGTGGTGGTCGGTCAGCAGGTGACGGCCGACGTCGCCCTCGCGGCCGCCGGACAGGGCGATCAGCCCCTCGCTCTGCTCGAGCACCCAGCCCCGCTGAAGCAGCGCCACGCCGTCCTTCTGCCCTTCGACCCAGCCCCGCGAGATCAGCTCGGTGAGGTTGCGATAGCCGACGTCGTTCATGGCCAGCAGCGTCAGGCGGTAGGGATGGGCCTCGTCGTTGGGGTTGGCGAGCCAGAAGTCGCCACCGATGATCGGCTTGAGGCCGGCCCCCTGGGCGCCGCCGTAGAACTTGACCAGGGCGAAGAGGTTGGCCTCGTCGGTGAGCGCCAGTGCCGGCACGCCCTGGTTGCCCGCCGCCTTGATCAGCGGCTTGAGACGCACCAGGCCATCGACCAGGGAGAATTCGCTGTGCACACGGAGATGAACGAAGGGAGCGGTCATGGCGGACTCGGGCTTGATGATGGGAAATGGGTCGACGCTGTCACGGAAACGAAGACCGGCCGGCACGGCCCGTCTCGACGCCCCGCCCACAGGCTAGATGATCTAGAGCAGGTTCAGCTGGCGCTTGACGGGCGCAAAGGAGCGACGGTGCTCGGGCAGCGCGCCGAGGCGCGTCAGGGCGGCCAGGTGCTCGGGCGTCGGGTAGCCCTTGTGGCGGGCGAAGCCGTAGTCGGGATGGCGCGCGTCCAGCGCCAGCATGTCGGCGTCGCGCGCCACCTTGGCCAGTATCGAGGCCGCGGCGATCGCCGGATGACGGGCGTCGCCCTTGACCACCGCCTGGCCCGGCACATGATGCCCGGGGAGCCGATTACCGTCCACCAGCAGATATTCCGCGGCCGGCGACAGCGCATCGATGGCGCGGCGCATGGCCAGGTGCGTGGCGTGGTAGATGTTCAGGCCATCGATCTCGTCGGGGCTGGCCTCGGCCACGGCGAAGGCCAGCGCCCGCTCGCGGATCCGGACGTCCAGCGCCTCGCGGCGCTTGGCGGTCAGCTTCTTGGAGTCGGTCAGCCCGTCGATCGGCGCGGCCGGATCGAGGATCACCGCGGCAGCCACCACCGGGCCGACCAGCGGGCCGCGCCCGACCTCGTCGACCCCGGCCAGATGCGTGCCGCGATAGTCGACGACCAGCGGCGGGAAGTCCTCGGCCTTCATGTGCCCTCCTCCAGCGCCTCGGGCGCCACCGAGGCGGGCAGCGCGCGGCGCGCCACCAGCGCCTCGACGGCATCCACCGCGCGGCGGCTGGCGTCGCGCTGCAGCCCTTCGTGCATGGCCGCGAAGCGCGCCTCGAGGGCGTGGCGCGCCTCGGCGTCGTCGAGCAGCGCGGCGAGCTCGGCGGCGATGCCCTCGGGGCTGGCGTCGTCCTGGATCAGCTCCGGCACCAGGGCCTCCCGGGCGATCAGATTGGGCAGCGAGATCCATTCGGTCTTGACCAGCCGCTTGGCCAGCCAGTGGGTCATCGGCGCCATGCGATAGGCCACCACCATGGCGCGGTGGCACAGCATGGCCTCCAGCGCCGCGGTGCCGGAAGCCAGCAGCACGGCGTCACTGGCCACCATGGCCTCACGGGACTGGCCGTCGATCAGGATCACCCGCTCGCGCAGCGCCTCGCGGCCCTCTAATAGCCCCTCGAGCTCGGCGCGCCGCGCCGGAGTGGCGGCGGGAATCACCACCCGCAGCGCCTCGCGCTCGCGGCACAGCCGCTCGGCGGCGTCGAGGAAGGTCGCGCCCAGGAAGCGGATCTCGTTAGCCCGGGACCCAGGCAGCACGGCCAGCAGCGGCGCCGCGTCGGGCACGCCCCGGGCGGGCAGGCCGAGCGCTTCCCGAGCCTCGCCGCGGTCGTTGACCAGCGGCAGCTCGTCGGCCAGCGGATGACCGACGAAGGCCACCGGCACCCGGTGACGGACGTAGAAGGCGGCCTCGAAGGGCAGGAAGGTCAGCATCGCATCCACCGAGCGGGCGATACCCTTGACCCGACCCTGGCGCCAGGCCCACACGGAGGGGCTGACGTAGTGGGCGGTGGTCAGGCCGGCCTCGCGCAGCTGGCGCTCGAGCCCCAGGTTGAAGTCCGGCGCGTCGATGCCGATCACGATGTCGGGCCGCCAGTCGAGGGCGTCCTGGCGCAGCGTGCGGCGCACGCGCACCAGCCCCGGCAGGTGCTTGAGTACCTCGACCAGCCCCATCACCGAGAGGGTCTCCAGCGGGAAGCGGCTGTCGATGCCCTCGGCGATCATGCGCGGCCCGCCGATGCCCCGGAATTCGACGCCGGGGTGGCGGGCCTTGAGCTCGCGCATCAGCCCGGCACCGAGGATGTCGCCGGAAAGCTCGCCGGCCACCAGGTAGACGCGCGCGATCGTCATGGCGTCAGCGCACGATGCCGCGGGTCGAGGCCTCGATGGAGGCAACAAAGGTCTCGGTTTCCGGCAGCGCGTACTGCGCGCGGATCTCGGTGAGCGCCTGCTCCACGGTCAGGCCCTGTCGATAGACCAGCTTGTAGGCCTCGCCCAGGGCGCGGATCGCCTCGTTGGAGAAGCCGCGGCGGCGCAGGCCGATCAGGTTGAGGCCGTGGGCCGCGGCGGGATTGCCGTTGATCATCACGTAGGCCGGCGTGTCCTTGGTGATGATCGAACCGCCGCCGGCCATGGCATGCTCGCCGAAGTGGCAGAACTGGTGGATCGCCGACAGCCCGCCGATGATCGCGAAGTCGCCCAGCTTGACGTGGCCGGCCAGGGTCACCTGGTTGGCCAGGATGCAGTCGTCGCCGATCACGCAGTCATGGCCGACGTGAACGTAGGCCATGAACAGGTTGCGCGAGCCGATGGTGGTCTCGCCGCGATCCTGGACGGTGCCGCGGTGCAGGGTGGCCCCCTCGCGCACGACGTTATCGTCGCCCATCACCAGCCGGGTGGGCTCGCCGGCGTACTTCTTGTCCTGGCACTCCTCGCCGACCGAGGCGAACTGGAAGATCCGGTTGCGCTCGCCGATCACCGTCGGGCCCTGGATCACCACATGGGGGCCGATGCGCGAGCCGGCGCCGATCTCGACGTCGGCGCCGATGACGCTGAAGGGGCCGACCTCGACATCATCGGCCAGGCGCGCGGCCGGATCTACGATGGCGGTGGGATGAATCAAGCGACCTTCCTCTCGGCACAGGTGATCTCGGCCTCGCAGGCGACCTCGCCGGCCACGCTGGCCTTGCACTGAAACTTCCAGATACCGCGCTTCTCGCGGATCACGTCGGCGCGCAGCTCCAGCTGGTCGCCGGGCATCACCGGGCGCTTGAAGCGCACGTTGTCGCTGCCGACGAGATAGTAGACATAGCCGTCGGCAGGCAGCTTGTTGACCGTCTTGAAGCCGAGGATGCCGCAGGCCTGGGCCAGCGCCTCGACGACCAGCACGCCCGGCATGATCGGATGATGCGGGAAATGGCCATTGAAGAACGGCTCGTTGATGCTGACATTCTTGTAGGCAACGATGGATTCGCCATGGGTGAGCTCCGTCACCCTGTCCACCAGCAGGAAAGGATAGCGGTGGGGCAGATATTCCCGAATCTCGTTAATGTCCATTACCATCGTAGCGACCTCTGAAATGACAGAATGCCCCGTATCGCGGGCGCGGCCGTCGCCGCGCGCATGGCGACGGACGGGCGGGGGATTATACCGCCCGAGGGAGCGGCCTCAAGCATCGCGCCCGGCTTTTTCCAGACGCTGCAGGCGACGGGCGATGTCGTCGAGCTGCTTGAAGCGCACCGCGCTGCGCCGCCACTGGGCGTTCTCCATGGCGCCGGTCCCCGAAGAGTAGACGCCCGGCTCGTGGATCGAGTTGGTGACCAGGCTCATGCCGGTGACCTGGACGCCGTCACAGACCGTCAGGTGGCCGGACAGGCCCACGCCACCGCCCAGCATGCAGTGCCGGCCGACGCGGGTGGAGCCGGCGATGCCGACGCAACCGGCCAGCGCGCTGTGGGCCCCGATCTGCACGTTGTGGGCGATCTGCACCTGGCTGTCGATCTTCACGTCCTCGCCGATCACGGTATCGCCCAGGGCGCCGCGGTCGATGCTCGAGCCACTGCCGACCTCGACGTCGTCCCCCAGCACCACCCCGCCGAGCTGGGCGATCTTGTGCCAGCCGGCGCCATCGTGGGCGAATCCGAAGCCGTCGCCGCCGATCACGCAGCCGCTGTGCAGGATCACCCGGGCGCCGATGCTCACCCCATGGTAGACGGTCACGTTGGCATGCAGTCGCGACTCGGCCCCGATCCGGGTGTCGGCGCCGACCACGCAGCCGGGGCCGATCACCACGCCGTCGCCGAGCTCGACGCCCGCCTCGATCACCGCCTGGGGGCCGACCACCACGCCGTCGCCCAGCCGCGCGTCCTCGGCGACCACTGCGGAGGCGTGCACGCCCGGGGTCTCGCGGCCGATCAGCGGGTCGAACAGCCGCGACAGCTGGGCGTAGCCCAGGTAGGGGTTGTCGAGGGTCAGGCTTGCCACGGGGCACTCGTCGGCATGGCTCGGGTGCAGCAGCACCGCCGCGGCCCGGGTTCCAGGCAGGTCCTTGAGATAGGCGCGATTGGCCAGGAAGGCGATCTGATCGGGCCCGGCATCGCGCAGCGTGGCCAGGCCACGCACACGGCGCTCGCCGTCACCCTGGAGGCCGGCCCCCAGCTGCGTGGCGATCTCGGCCAGCGTCAGGGAAGGAGAGTCTTGAGTCATGGGAACCCGATGTCGGTGGTGAAAACACTCTGCGCTGGCGGCGAGCGCCGCGCCGGTTCGATATCGACGGGCCCCGACTCCGTCGATGACGCGAGTCGAGGCCCCGGGACCGTGGCATGAATCGCCGCCTCCCCGTCCCGCGAGGAGGCGGCGCGCCGACGGACCCTGTTAGAAGGTCTGGCCCAGCGAGAACTGGAAGAACTGGGTGTCGTCATCGCTCTTGGCGTTGAGCGGCTCGGCGATGCTGAAGGTCAGCGGCCCCACCGGCGTCAGCCAGGAGATGCCGAGACCCACGCTGTAGCGTAGCTCGCCCAGGTCGACGCCGGAGCTGCAACTGGACTGACCGGCTTCCTCGTCGCGCACCGCATAGCAGTCGGTGAGAAAGGTGTTGCCGGCGTCCACGAACACCGACGGCTGCACCGAGCGCTTGTCCTCGACGAAGGGCATCGGGAAGATCAGCTCGGCGCCGCCCTCGACCAGCACGTTGCCGCCCAGGGTCCGGTCCTCGTCGGCGTCGCCACCCACGGGCGGCGTGGTATTGGGCCCCAGGGTGTTGCTGGTGAAGCCGCGCACCGATCCCAGGCCGCCGGTGTAGAAGTTCTCGTAGAACGGATAGGGATCGTTGCCGATGCTGTCGGCGTAGCCGACCTCGCCGCGCAGCTTGAACGACCAGGTCTGCTCCTCGTTGATCGGGAAGAAGTGCCGGGCGCGGGCGCGCAGCTTGTAGTACTCGGCGTCGCTGCCGGGCACCGCGGTCTCCAGCGACAGGCGCTGGTAGTTGCCGGCGGTGGGCATGATGCCGCGGTTCAGCGCGTTGCGGGTCCAGCTGGCGGTCAGCTTGAAGGCCTGGGCGTTGTCGCCCTGGTCATCGACGTAGCGCTGGATCTCCGAGGCCGTGTCCCGATAGGTCTCGATGGTCAGGTCCTCGATGTCGGCGCCGAAGTTGAGCCGGGTCAGCTCGTTGATCGGGTAGCCGAAGTTGATGCCGCCGCCATAGGCATCCGTCGAGTAGGTCGAGATGTCGGAATCCTCGTAGTCGGTCTCGCGGTAGAACAGGTTGTAGCCGCGCGAGATGCCGTCGAGGGTCCAGTAGGGATCGGTGAAGCCGAAGTTCAGATTGGTGTAGGTGTCGCTGCGCTGGGCGCCGATGTTGACCCGGTTGCCGGTGCCCAGGAAGTTGTTCTGGGACAGCGAGGCGCCATAGATCACGCCGGCGCTCTGGGAGAAACCGATGCTTGCGGATATCGAGCCGGACGGCTGCTCCTCGACGTTGTAGGTGACGTCGAGCTGGTCGTTGGAGCCGGCCACCGGCTCGGTCTGCACCTCGACCTGCTTGAAGAAGCCCAGCCGCTCCAGGCGCTCCCGGGACTGGCTGATCGACTCGGTGGACGCCGGCGCCCCCTCCATCTGGATCATCTCGCGGCGCAGCACCTCGTCCTGGGTGGTGGTGTTGCCGACGAACTCGATACGACGCACGTAGGCGCGGCTGCCCGGCTCGACGCGGAAGGTCAGGTCGACGGTGCCGTCGCTGCGCGTCTCGGGGATGCCGTCGACGTTGGCGAAGGCGAAACCCTCGGCGCCGAGCCGCGAGCGCAGCGCCTCGGAGGAGGCGGTCACGTCGCTGCGCGAGAAGGTCTCGCCGCTCTGTACTTCGAGCAGATCGCGGGCCTCGCGCTCGGGGATGCGCAGGTCGCCGGCGAAGGCGATGTCGCCGAGGCGGTAGCGCTCGCCCTCGCTGACGTTGATGGTGATGAAGATCTTCGACTTGTCGGGACCGATCGAGACCTGGGTGGAATCGATGGTGAAATTGACGTAGCCGCGATCCAGATAGTACGAACGCAGCCGCTCCAGATCGCCGGACAGCGCCTGACGGGAGTACTCGTCGCTGGAGAACCAGCCGAAGAACCAGCCCGGCTTGTCCTCGAGCTCAAGGACGTCGCGCAGGGTATCGTCGTCGAAGGCCTGGTTGCCGACGATGTTGATCTGGCGGATCTTGGCCACCGCGCCCTCGTCGATGTCGATGTCGACCTGCACGCGACCCTGGCCGAGGTCCTGGACCTCGGTGTCGATGCTGGCACTGTAGCGGCCCTGGGCCTGATAGACGCCGGACAGCTCGCGCTGGATCTCTTCCAGGGTCGAGAGCTGCAGCACCTGGCCCTCGTCGAGGCCGGCCTCGCGCAGGCCACGGCGCAGCTCTTCCTCGGGGATCTGGCTGTTGCCCTCGATGTTGAGGCTGGTGATGGTGGGGCGCTCCTCCACCTCGATGATCAGCACGTCGCCGTCACGGGCCAGCTGGATGTCCTCGAACAGGCCGGTGGCGAACAGCTGTCGGGCCGCCTCGGCCAGCTCGCGGTCATCGACCCGATCGGGTGCATTGACAGGAAAGGCATTGAAGACGGAGGCCGCCGATACGCGCTGCAGCCCCTCCACTCGTATGTCCTTTACGTCGAAGGTTTCCGCCTGTGCCGTGCCGGCACCGGCGAGCAGCAGCGCCGCCAGTCCGATGGTCTTGATCTTCATGCAGTCGATTCGCTCGCGTTGATCTGCCTACCTGTCCAGACAGGCACCTTATACATTTGCACGGGCAACTGACAAGCCAGGAGCCGGTTACCAGAGCCGCATCAGGTCGAAATACAGCGCCATCAGCATCAGGGTGCCGACCAGCGCCAGGCCGACGCGCAAACCGATGGCCTGGGTGCGTTCGGACACCGGCCGCCCGCGAACCGCCTCCACCAGGTAATACAGCAGGTGGCCGCCGTCGAGCACCGGGATCGGCAGCAGGTTGAGCACGCCGAGGCTGATCGACAGGTAGGCCAGGAAACTGACGAAGCTCTCGAGCCCGGAGCGGGCCGAGTCGCCGGCGATACGGGCGATGGTGATCGGTCCGGAGAGGTTCGACGGCGAGATCAGCCCGACCAGCATCTTGCGGATCGCATCCAGGGTCAGCACGGTCATCTCGCCGGTGCGCGACACGGCCTGCCCCACGGCGGCCAGGGGGCCGTAGCGGATCTCGCGGCGGTATTCTTCCGGCCAGGGCACCGATGCCACGCCGGCCCCCACATGTCCGATGGTGGTGCCGTCATCGAGGGTCCGAGGGCGCGGCGTCAGCGACAGCGAGCGACGCTCGCCGTCGCGCGCCACGCTCAGCGACAGGGCCTCACCGGGCCGCCCGCGGACCCGCTGGACGAAGTCGCCCCAGTCGGCCACCGGTTCGCCGTCGACGGCCAGGATCTCGTCGCCGGCCGCGAGGCCTGCCTCGGCCGCCGGCTCGCCGTCCACCACCTGGCCGAGCACCGCGGGGATCTGCGGGCGCCAGGGCGTCACGCCGAGGGTGTCCAGCGGCCGAGGCGGATCCTGACGCACCAGCCAGTCCTGCACCGGCAGGCGATGCTCCCGGACCCGGCTGTCGCCCTCGTCGCGGGCGCTCACCGTCAGCTCGCCGCTGGCCCCGATGGCCGATACCAGCTCGAGGTTGATGTCTTCCCAGGAGCGAACGCTGGCCCCTCGCACCGCGGTGATCTCCTGCCCGGCGGCGAGACCGCCGCGAGCGGCCGGCGAGTCAGGCGCGACCTCGCCGATCACCGGCACCACGGTGGTGGTCCCGGCGACGAACAGCAGCCAGTAGGCGACCAGCGCCAGCAGGAAGTTGGCCAGCGGCCCGGCAACGACGATGGCGATGCGCCGCCAGACGCCCTGGCGATTGAAGGCCAGGTGGCGCTCGTCGTCGGGGACCGGCGCCTCGCGCTCGTCGAGCATCTTGACGTAGCCGCCCAGGGGAATCGCCGCCACGGCGAATTCGGTGCCGTGGCGGTCGACCCGCGACCACAGCGGCTTGCCGAAGCCCACGGAGAAGCGCAGCACCTTGACGCCACAGCGCCGGGCGACCCAGAAGTGGCCGAACTCATGGAAGGTGATCAGCAGGCCGAGCACCACGATCACGGCCAGCACGTTCTGGATCAGACCCATGGCTATCTCCGGTGAAGTTGTCGAAAGTCGGCGCTAGCGGCGCCCCAGCCGGGCCTCGGCCTCGCGGCGCGCCCGGGCATCGGCGTCGAGGATGCCCGCCAGCTCGGTGGCCGGCTCCGGCGGGCAGGCCTCGCGCACCCGCGAGACCAGCTCGCCGATTCCGGCGAAGCCCAGCCGGCCGTCGAGGAAGGCCTCCACGGCCACCTCGTTGGCGGCGTTGAGCACCGCCGGCGCCGTGCCGCCGTCCTCCATGGCCTCGCGGGCCAGCCGCAGGCAGGGGAAGGCGGCCTCGTCGGCGGGCTCGAAGTCGAGCCGTGCGACCTGGAAGAGATCGAGCGCCTCCACGCCGGCATCGAGGCGCTCGGGCCAGGACAGTCCGTAGGCGATCGGGGTACGCATGTCCGGGTTGCCCAGCTGTGCCAGCACCGAGCCATCGGCGTAGGCGGCCATGGAATGGATCACGCTCTGCGGATGCACCACCACCTGGATCTGCGACGGCCGAGCGTCGAACAGCCAGCAGGCCTCGATCAGCTCGAGCCCCTTGTTCATCAGGGTGGCGCTGTCCACCGAAATCTTGCGCCCCATCGACCAGTTGGGATGGGCGCAGGCCTGCTCGGGGGTGACGCCGGCCAGCGCCTCGGCCGACCAGCCGCGGAAAGGGCCGCCCGAGGCGGTCAGCAGCAGCTGGGTGACGCCGTGGCGCGCGAGTCCGCCGCGATGTTCGACGGGTAGACACTGATAGATGGCGTTATGTTCGGAATCGATCGGCAGCAGGGTCGCGCCGTGACGGTCCACCGCGTCCATGAAGAGCGCCCCGGACATCACCAGCGCTTCCTTGTTGGCCAGCAGCACCCGCTTGCCGGCCCGCACCGCGGCGAGCGTCGGCAGCAGTCCGGCGGCGCCGACGATGGCCGCCATGACCACGTCGACCTCCGAGGCCTCGCTGACCTCGACCAGCGCCTCCGGGCCGCAGCGCACCTCGGTGACAAGCCCCGCCTCGCCCAGCCGCTCGCGCAGCCAGGCGGCGTCTTCCTCGCGCTCGAGCACGGCCAGCGCCGGGGCGTGGACACGACACTGGGCCAGCAGCGTCTCGCGGGAGCGATGGGCGGTCAACGCATGGACCCGGTAGCGCTCGGGATGGCGGGCCAGCACGTCCAGGGTGCTGACGCCGATCGACCCGGTGGCGCCGAGCACGGTGACGGACTGCGGCCGACTCATGCGCCGAGCCCTCCCGCCAGCAGCGCGAACAGCGGCACCGCGGCGCACAGGCTGTCGATGCGATCGAGCACCCCGCCGTGACCGGGCAACAGCTGGCTGGAGTCCTTGATGCCGCGATGGCGCTTGAGCATGCTCTCGAGCAGGTCGCCGACCACCGAGGCCAGGGTGACCACGGCGGTGGCGGCCACCAGCGCCAGGGTCGCGCCGAACGACAGGGCCTGCCAGTCGGCGAACACCAGCGCCAGCAGCCCGGTCACCACCAGGCCACCGATGACGCCCTCGCGGGTCTTGCCGGGACTGACCCGGGGCGCCAGCTTGCGCTTGCCGAGCGACTTGCCGACGAAGTAGGCGCCGATGTCGGCGCCCCACACCAGCAGCAGCACGAACAGCAGCCACACGCCGCCGGTCTCATGCAGCACGTTGAAGCCGACCCAGGCCGGCAGCAGCACCCACAACCCCATGGCCAGACGCATGGCAGTGGAGCGCCACTGGGCGAGGCGCGCCGGATAGCCGACCACCCAGCGCAGGTTGACGAGCCAGCCCAGGGCCCCGAGCCACAGCGGCCAGCTCGCCAGGTGCTGGCCGGTCAGGCCCAGCAGCGCCATCAGCGCGCCCAGGCCCAGCACCGGCTTCCAGCGACGGGCGCCGGCCTCGAGGCCGGCCAGGTTGGCCCATTCCCAGGCCCCGAGCAGCACAATGGCCGCGGTGAACAGCGCGAAGGCGATGCCGTCGAGCCCGAACAGCCCGACCAGCGCCAGCGGGGCCAGCCAGGCGGCGGTAAGAATGCGTTGTTTAAGCACCTTGCTGAGCCTCGACCTGTTCGTCGGTCATGCCGAAACGGCGCTTGCGCCCGGCGAAGTCGGCCAGGGCCGCGTCGAAGGCCTCGCCGTCGAAGTCGGGCCACAGCAGCGGCGAGAAGTACAGCTCGGCGTAGGCCAGCTGCCAGAGCAGGAAATTGGAGATGCGCTTCTCGTCGCTGGTACGGATGCACAGGTCCACAGGGGCGGTGAGACTCAGTTCGGCGCCGAGCGACGCCTCGTCGATCGCCTCGGGGGCCAGCTCGCCCTCGGCGACCCGCTCGCCCAGCCGCCGGGCGGCCTGGGCGATGTCCCACTGGCCACCGTAGTTGGCGGCGATCACCAGGTGCAGCCCCCGGTTGTCGCCGGTCAGCGCCTCGGCCTGCTCGATGTGCTTCTGAATGGACGTCGAGAAACCGCTGCGATCGCCGATCACCGAGAGGCGGATATCGTGCTGGTGCAGCTTCTTGACCTCGCGCTTGAGCGCGATCAGGAACAGCTCCATCAGGGCGTTGACCTCGACGGCGGGCCGCTTCCAGTTCTCGCTCGAGAAGGCGAACAGCGTCAGGGTCTCGATGCCGCGCTCGGCGGCGCGGCGGATCACCGCGCGCACGGCCTCGACGCCGGCATGATGGCCGCGCACGCCGGACATGCCGCGCGCCCTGGCCCAGCGGTTGTTGCCGTCCATGATGATGGCGACGTGATGCGGCAGGCGATCCCCGTCGGCACGGGGCTGGGGAGACTGGGGTGACGTCATGATGTCTCGCATGGCGGGTGGGACGGGGCGCTCCATGAACGGCGACCCCGAAGGGGCCGCCGGCCCGTCCGTCAGACCTGCATCAGGTCGTGTTCCTTGGATTCCAGGGTCTTGTCGATCTCGGCGACGACCTTGTCGGTCAGCTTCTGGATGGCGTCCTCACCCTGACGTGCCTCGTCCTCGGTGATGTCCTTGTCCTTCAGCAGCGCCTTGATGTCGCCATTGGCGTCGCGGCGCACGTTGCGCACCGCCACCCGGGCGTTCTCGGCTTCCTGACGCGCCTGCTTGATGTAGCCCTTGCGGGTCTCCTCGGTGAGCATCGGCATCGGCACGCGGATCACGTTGCCGGCGCTCGCCGGGTTGAGGCCCAGCTCGGCGGTCATGATGGCCTTCTCGACCTTCGGCACCATCTGCTGTTCCCAGGGCACCACGGTCAGGGTCCGGGCATCCTCGATGTTGACCGAGGCCACCTGGTTGATCGGCACCTGGCCGCCGTAGTAATCGACGGTCACCGCCTCCAGGATGCTGGGGTGCGCCCGGCCGGTGCGGATCTTGTTGAAGTTGTGATGAAGAGCGTCGAGGCTCTTCTTCATGCGACTCTCTGCGTCCTTCTGGATCTCGTCAATCACGTTCTCACCCTCTGTCAATCAGCGTGCCTTCCCGGCCGCCTACCACCAGGTTCAGCAGCGCCCCCGGCTTGTTCATGTTGAACACGCGCACCGGCATGTCATGGTCCCGCACCAGGCAGATGGCGGTCAAATCCATGACCCCGAGCTTCTGGTCGATCGCGTCATCGTAGGACAGCTGCTCGTACTTGACCGCATCGGGATACTTGACCGGGTCCTTGTCGTACACCCCGTCCACCTTGGTGGCCTTGACCACCACGTCGGCGTCGATCTCGATGCCGCGCAGGCAGGCCGCGGAGTCGGTGGTGAAGAAGGGATTGCCGGTCCCCGCGGAGAACATCACCACGTCGCCGGAGGTCAGGTAGCGAATCGCCGTGCGGCGATCATAGTGCTCCACCACACCGCTCATGGGAATCGCCGACATCACCCGCGAGCGGATGTTGGAGCGCTCCAGCGCGTCGCGCATCGCCAGGGCGTTCATCACCGTGGCCAGCATGCCCATGTGGTCGCCGGTGACCCTCTCCATGCCGGCCTCGTGCAGCGCGGCGCCGCGGAACAGATTGCCACCGCCGACCACGATGCCGACCTGGACGCCGATACCGACCAGCTGGCCGATCTCCAGCGCCATGCGGTCCAGCACCTTGGGGTCGATGCCGAATTCGGCGTCGCCGGTCAGGGCCTCCCCGGACAGCTTGAGCAGGATGCGCTTGTACTTAGAGACCTCGGCGCGAGGCTTGTCGGTCTTGGTGGAAAGTGGCTCGGCACTGCTCATGGCATGTCTCCCGGAAACTCGAGGAATCTGGATGGCCGGATGCACCGGCCGGATACGCGAAGGCGTGCGCTCTCGCGCACGCCATCTTCATGCTGGAACCGGCTGGCGCCTTAGCTGCGCTGCGCCTGTTCCATGACTTCCTTGGCGAAGTCGACCTCTTCCTTCTCGATGCCCTCACCCACTTCGAAGCGGGTGAAGCCAATGACCTCGCCACCGGCGGCCTTGACGTACTCGGCCACGGTCTGGTTCGGATCCTTGACGAAGGCCTGCTCGGTCAGGCTGTTCTCGGCCAGGTACTTCTTCAGACGGCCCTGGACCATCTTCTCGGCGATCTGCTCCGGCTTGCCGGCCATGTCCGGCTGGGCCAGGATGATCGCCTTCTCGGCGTCCAGCTTGTCCTGCGGCATGTTTTCCGGCAGCGCGACGGCCGGGTTGATGGCGGCCACGTGCATGGACACGTCCTTGGCGGCCTCGGCGGTGCCACCCTTCAGGGTGGTCAGCACGCCGATGCGGCCGCCGTGGACGTAGGCGCCCACGAGACCGCCTTCCGGTGCGTCGACGACGACGCTGCGACGCACGCCGATGTTCTCGCCGATCTTCTGCACCAGCTGCTCGCGAGCTTCTTCCAGCTCGCCTTCCATGATGGCGGCGACGTCTTCGCTCTTGGCGGCGAAGAAGGCATCGGCCACGCGGTCGGCGAAGGCGGTGAAGTTGTCGTCGCGGGCGACGAAGTCGGTCTCGGAGTTGATCTCGACCATCACGCCGTAGCTGCCGTCTTCGGCAACGCGGGTGACGACGGCGCCTTCGGCGGCGGTACGGCCGGCCTTCTTGGCGGCCTTGAGACCGGAGTTCTTGCGCAGGTTCTCGATCGCGGTGTCGATGTCACCGCCGGCCTCGGTGAGGGCCTTCTTGCACTCCATCATGCCGAGCCCGGTGCGCTCGCGAAGTTCCTTGACCTGAGAGGCGCTGATAGCTGCCATGGTAGTGTCCTCTGAATGGTTCGACCTGGAATGTGGAAACCGGGCCTGAGCCCGGCACGTCCATTACCCGCCCTGAGGCGCGGCGCTTGAGCCGCTCCCGACGCCGGCCGACGCGTTCGCCGGCCGGCACCCGGGCGGGCCGACGATCACTCGGCGGCGGCGTCGCTGGCGTTGTCTTCGGTGACCTCGACGAACTCGTCGGGACGACCTTCCTTCGCACGCGCGCAGGCGTCGGCGATGGCCTTGACGTAGATCTGGATGGCGCGGATGGAGTCATCGTTGCCCGGGATCACGTAGTCGACGCCGTCCGGATCGGAGTTGGTATCCACCACGCCGATGACCGGGATGCCCAGCTTGTTCGCCTCGTTGATGGCGATGCGCTCGTGATCGACGTCGATCACGAACAGCGCGTCGGGCAGGCCGCCCATGTCCTTGATACCGCCGATGGAACGCTCGAGCTTGTCCTGCTCGCGGGTCGCCATCAGGACTTCCTTCTTGGTCAGCTTCTCGAAGGTACCATCTTCGTGCATGGTCTCGAGTTCGCGCAGACGCTTGATGGACTGACGGATCGTCTTGAAGTTGGTCAGCATGCCGCCGAGCCAGCGATGATTCACGTAGGACTGGCCGACGCGGTTGGCCTCTTCCTTGACGATCTTGCTGGCGCTGCGCTTGGTACCGACGAACAGGATCTTGTTGTTCGCGGCGGCCATCTTCTCGATCACCTCGATGGCCTCGTTCAGGGCCGGGAGGGTATGCTCGAGGTTGATGATGTGAATCTTGTTACGAGCGCCGAAGATGAACTTGCTCATCTTCGGGTTCCAGTAACGGGTCTGGTGACCGAAGTGGGCGCCTGCCTTCAGCAGGTCACGCATGTTGACGTGTGCCATGGATGACTCCTGGTAAATCGGGTTAGGCCTCCATGCACCCCATGGATCCGACCGACGGACGCGCCGACGGCACCCGGGACCATGTGCCGGTGCATGTGTGTTTTCAAGGCATTGCGTTGATAAATACAGTCGCGCCCTGACAACGCCGAGGCGCCGCTCGGGCGGCGGGGGATCGGCGATTGCAGGAAAGCGCGCAGCTTTATACCATGGATCACTCTCAAGATGAAGTCGCCCGACGCCTCCCGCGCCCTCGACCCCGGCGACACCACCTCCGAATTCCGAGATTCCATGAACGTACCCATCAAGACGCCCGACGAGATCGAGAAGATGCGTGAAGCCGGCCGCCAGGCCGCCAGCGTGCTCGAGATGATCGCCCCCTACGTCCAGGCCGGCGTCAGCACCGGCGAGATCGATCGGCGCTGCCACGACTACATCGTCGGCGAGCTCGGCTCCACGCCCGCCCCGCTGAACTACCACGGCTTCCCCAAGTCCGTGTGCACCTCGATCAATCACGTGGTCTGCCATGGCATCCCCGACGACGGCAAGAAGCTGAAGAAGGGCGACATCATGAACCTGGACGTCACGGTGAAGACCCCCGACGGCTACCACGGCGACTCCAGCGTGATGTTCATCGTCGGCGAGAGCATCCAGGGCAGCCGCCTGTGCCGCGTCACCCAGGAGTGTCTCTACAAGAGCATCGCCCTGGTGCGCCCCGGCGTCCACCTCTCGGAACTGGCCCGCGTCATCCAGCAGCACGCCGAGGCCAACGGCTACTCGGTGGTGCGCGACTTCTGCGGCCACGGCATCGGCGCCGGCTTCCACGAGGACCCGCAGGTGCTGCACTACGACGGCTACGCCCCGGAGGCGGACATCGCCCTCGAGGAAGGCATGTGCTTCACCATCGAACCGATGATCAACGTGGGCGACCATCGCACCAAGGTGCTGCGCGACGGCTGGACCGCGGTCACCAAGGACAAGGGGCTCACCGCCCAGTGGGAGCACACCCTGCTGGTCACCGCCAACGGTGTGGAGGTGCTGACCGCGCGCAGCGACGAAGACCTCGCCTTCCTCGCCCACTGAGCCGGCCGCCATGCTGCTGCACCACTACGCCTTCACGCCCGACGAAAGCCTGTTCGACGTCGAGGCGTTCCGCGCCGAGCTGAGCGGCAGCCGTTCGCCGATCGCGCCGTTCAAGGCGGCGCTGGCCGAGATCCAGGCCCGCCTCGACGAGCGCTTCCACGCCGGCGCCGACATCCGCGATCTGGTGCACGGCCGCGCCTGGTGCCTCGACCGCCTGCTGGCGCTGGCCTGGCAGCAGCACGACTGGCCCGACGGCATCGCCCTGCTGGCCGTGGGGGGTTACGGCCGCGGCGAACTGCACCCGCATTCCGACATCGACCTGCTGCTGCTGCTCGAACAGGAGGACGACGAGCCCTTCCGCGAGCCGCTGACCGCCTTCATCACCTTCCTGTGGGACATCGGCCTGGAGATCGGCCACAGCGTGCGCTCGCTGTCGGACTGCGAGCGCGAGGCCGCCGCCGACGTCACGGTGATCACCAACCTGCTCGAGTCGCGCACCCTGGCCGGCCCCGAGCGGCTGCGCGAGGCGATGCAGGACCGCATCGCCACCGAGCGGCTGTGGCCGGCGGATCGCTTCTTCGAGGCCAAGTGGCAGGAGCAGATCGCCCGCCACTACCGCTTCAACAACTCCGAATACCACCTCGAGCCCAACATCAAGAGCTCGCCCGGCGGGCTGCGCGACATCCAGATGATCGGCTGGGTCGCCAAGCGCCACTTCGCCACCGAGCGCTACGAGGACATGGTCGACATCGGCTTCATGAACGACGCCGAGCTGCGCATCCTCAGCCAGGGGCAGGCCTTCCTGTGGCAGGTCCGCTACGCCCTGCACATGCTCACCGGGCGCGCCGAGGACCGCCTGCTGTTCGACCACCAGGCCACCATTGCCGAGCTGTTCGGCTATCGGGACACCCCGGAGCGCCTGGCCGTCGAGCAGTTCATGAAGCGCTACTACCGGCACGTGACCGCGCTCGCCGGCCTCAACGACATGCTGCTGCAGCACTTCGACGAGGCCATCCTGCGCGGCGGCGAGCCCCTCGAAACGGTGCCGCTCAACGCCCGCTTCGAGATCACCGGCGGCTACATCCAGGCCCGCACGCGAACGGTGTTCCGCGAGGCGCCCTCGGCGCTGCTCGAACTGTTCCTGCTGATGGCCGAACACCCCGAGATCGAGGGCGTGCGCGCGGACACCATCCGACTGATCCGCGACCACCGCCACCTGATCGACGACCGCTACCGCGAGGACCCGCGCCACCAGCGGCTGTTCATGGCCCTGCTGCGCTCCAGCGGCAACGTCGCCCGCCAGCTGCGGCGCATGAACCGCTACGGGGTGCTCGGCAAGTACCTGCCGGTGTTCGGCCAGGCCGTGGGCCTGATGCAGCACGACCTGTTCCACATCTACACCGTGGACGCCCACACCCTGCGGCTGCTGAAGTGCTTCCACAACTTCCGCAAGCCAGAGGCCCGCGAGACCTACCCGGTGGCCGCCACCCTCATCGCGCAGCTGCCCAAGCTGGAACTGCTGTGGATCGCCGGACTGTTCCACGACATCGGCAAGGGCCGCGGCGGCGATCACTCGCTGATCGGCGCCCGCGACGTCGAGGCCTTCGCCGCCCTGCACGGCCTGTCCGGCCGCGACACCCGACTGGTGGCCTGGCTGGTGGAGCACCACCTGCTGATGTCGATGGTCGCCCAGAAGCGCGACATCAGCGACCCGGAGGTGATCAGCGAGTTCGCCCGCGAGGTCGGCGACGAGACGCGCCTGGACTACCTCTACGTGCTGACCGTGGCCGACATCACCGCCACCAACCCGACGCTGTGGAACGGCTGGCGCGCCTCGCTGCTGCGCCAGCTCCACGCCGAGACCAAACGCGCCCTGCGCCGCGGGCTCGAGAACCCGCTGGAGCGCGACGACTCGGTGCGCGAGACCCGCGACGAGGCCCACTCCCTGCTGGCCACGGTGGGCGCCGACATGGCCCGCGTCGACCGACTGTGGGAATCGCTCGGCGAAGAGTACTTCCTGCAGTACGCCCCCAGCGAGATCGCCTGGCAGACCCAGGGCATCCTCGCCCACCGGGACAGCGCGCTGCCGCTGGTGATGATCAGTGCCCCCACCGCCGACATGGCCGAAGGCGGCACCAAGGTCTTCATCCACACCCGCTCGGTGGACAACCTCTTCGCCGCCACCTCCGCGGCCATGGAGCAGCTGGGCCTGTCGATCCACGACGCCCGCATCGCCACCTCGAGCAACGACTGGACGCTCAACACCTTCATCGTGCTCGACGACGACAACCTGGCGATCCGCGAGCCCGCCCGGCTGGAGGAGATCCATCGCCACCTGGTGGAGGAACTCGACGACCCGGACGACTATCCGCAGATCGTCAGCCGCCACACCCCGCGCCAGCTCAAGCACTTCCGGGTGCCGACCCAGGTCACCATCGAGCAGGATCCGACCGGCGGGCGCACCCTGCTGGAGCTCACCGCCCCGGACCGTCCCGGCCTGCTGGCCCGGGTCGGGCGCATCTTCATGGAGCAGCACATCGCGCTCTCGGCGGCCAAGATCGCCACCCTGGGCGAGCGGGTCGAGGACGTGTTCTTCATCACCGACCGGGACGGCGAGCCGATCACCGACCCCGAGCGCCAGCAGCGCCTGCGCGAGCGGCTGATCGAGACGCTCGACATCCGCGGCTGAGACCTCGTTTGAGGCCCCACCGGGGGTTCCCTATAATCGGCGTCTTGCCCAGCGCTCGATCGAACCACCAGCATCATAACGACGCCGACAACGGCCCCCACTGGACGCGCCATGAACCCCGATCTCGACGCCCTGCAGCCCTACCCCTTCGAGAAGCTCGCCGCCCTCAAGGCCGACGTGACGACGCCCGAGGGCCTGGTGCACCTCCCCCTGACCATCGGCGAGCCGCGCCACGCGCCCTATGCCGGCGCCCTGGAGGCGCTGACCGCGAACATCGACGACATGGCCCGCTACCCGGCCACCCCCGGCACGCCCGAGCTGCGCGGCGCCATCGCCGACTGGGCCAAGCGGCGCTTCGCCCTCGAGGACCTCGACGCCGGCACCCAGGTGCTGCCGGTCAACGGCACCCGCGAGGCGATCTTCGCCTTCGTCCAGGCGGCCCTGGACCGCCGCCGCCCGGCGCGGGTCGCGGTGCCCAACCCCTTCTACCAGATCTACGAGGGCGCCACCCTGCTGGCCGGCGGCACGCCGCTCTATCTGGACTGCCGCGCCGAGCACGGCTTCCGCCCCGACCTGGACGCCGTGCCGGCCGAGACCTGGCGCGACGTGCAGATCGTCTTCACCTGCTCGCCGGGCAACCCCACCGGCGCAGTGACGCCGCTCGACGAGCTCAAGCAACTGATCGCCCTGGCCGACGAACACGACTTCATCGTCGCCGCCGACGAGTGCTACTCGGAGCTCTATCTGGACGAGGCCGCCCCGCCCCCGGGCCTGCTGCAGGCCTGCGCCGAGCTCGGCCGCCACGACTACCGGCGCTGCCTGGTATTCCATTCGCTGTCCAAGCGCTCCAACCTGCCGGGGCTGCGCTCGGGCTTCGTGGCCGGCGACGCCGAGCTGCTGGCGGCCTTCCGCCGCTACCGCACCTATCACGGCTGCGCCATGTCGCTGCCGCTGCAGCACGCCTCGATCGCCGCCTGGAACGACGAGGCCCACGTGCTCGCCAACCGAGGCGCCTATCGCGAGAAGTTCGCCGCGGTGACCGAGATCCTCGCCCCGGTGATGGACTTCCCCGCGCCCGAGGCCAGCTTCTACCTGTGGCCGGCGGTGCCCGGCGGTGACGACGAGGCCTTCACCCGTTCGCTGTTCGCCGAGCAGCACGTCAGCGTGCTGCCGGGCAGCTACATGGGCCGCCCCGGCGCCGACGGCGTGAACCCCGGCGCCGGCCGCATCCGCCTGGCGCTGGTGGACGAACTCGACGCCACCGTCGAGGCCGCCCGCCGCCTGCGCCGCCACGTCGAACGACACGCCTGATTCAGGAGAGACCGCCATGATGACGCTGTTCGGCATCAAGAACTGCGATACCTGCCGCAAGGCGCGCAAGGCCCTGGAAGGCAAGGGTCAGCCCTTTCAGTTTCATGACCTGCGCGAGGACGGCCTGTCCGCCCCGCTGCTCGAGCACATCCTCGAGCGGGTGCCGGTGCTGACCCTGCTCAACAAGCGCAGCACTACCTGGCGCCAGCTGCCCGACGAGGACAAGGCCGACATCGACGGCGACAAGGCCCGCCGGCTGATGATGGCCAACCCCACCCTGATCAAGCGACCGCTGCTCGATACCGGCGACGACATCCTCGTCGGCTATCGCGACGGCGACTACGACAATCTCTAGGCGGCCCCCGGCCGACCTGAACTCCATCGAGAGGACCCCCACATGCTCAGCTTTGCACTCGGAATCGGCACCCAGAACACCCAGGGCGACTGGCTGGAGATCTACTACCCGGCGCCGCTGCTGAACCCGGACGCCGCCCTGGTCGAGGCCGCCGCCAAGGTGCTCGACGCCCCCGCCGGCAACGCCGCCGTCAGCTTCCTGCCCGAGCAGTGCGCCGCGCTGGCCGAGGCCCTGAAGGCCGCCGGCCACGCCGACCAGGCCGAGCTCGCCGAGGCCATGGCGGCCAGCCAGCGTCCGCTGGTGGCGACCTTCATCGCCGAGGACCTGCCGCCGCAGAGTGCTCCGGAGGTCTACCTCAAGCTGCACCTGCTGTCGCACCGCCTGGTCAAGCCCCACGGCACCGACCTGACCGGCATGTTCGGCCTGCTGCGCAACATCGCCTGGTCCAGCGAAGGCCCGATCGACATCGAGGAGCTGCCGGCCCGTCGCCTCAAGGCGCGCCTGGAAGGCCGCACCCTGTCGGTGGACTGCGTCGACAAGTTCCCCAAGATGACCGACTACGTGGTTCCGACCGGCGTGCGCATCGGCGACACCGCCCGCGTGCGCCTGGGCGCCTACCTCGGCGAGGGCTCCACCGTGATGCACGAGGGCTTCGTCAACTTCAATGCCGGCGCCGAAGGCCCGGGCATGATCGAAGGCCGCATCTCCGCCGGCGTGATGGTCGGCAAGGGCTCCGACCTGGGCGGCGGCTGCTCCACCATGGGCACCCTGTCCGGCGGCGGCAACATCATCATCAAGGTCGGCGAAGGCTGCCTGATCGGCGCCAACGCCGGCATCGGCATCCCGCTGGGCGATCGCTGCACCGTCGAGGCCGGCCTCTACATCACCGCCGGCGCCAAGGTCGCCGTGCTCGATGACCAGGGCCAGGAAGTCGAGGTCGTGGCCGCCCGCGAGCTGGCCGGCCAGGACGACCTGCTGCTGCGCCGCAACTCCCAGAACGGCCGCATCGAGTGCCTGACCAACAAGAGCGCCATCGCGCTCAACGAAGCCCTGCACGCCCACAACTGAGCCCTGCCCCGGCGCCTCACGGCGCCGGGGGACGGCCCGCCGGAATCCCGCATGACCTCGACCAGCTCCGACCCTACGCTCTCCCCGACCCTCGAACTCGCCATGGCGCTGATGCGCCGCCCCTCCGTGACCCCCGATGACCTGGGCTGCCAGGACCTGATGATCGAACGCCTGGAACGCCTGGGCTTCGCCATCGAGCGCCTGCCGTTCGGCGACGTCGAGAACTTCTGGGCGGTGCGCGGCCATCACGGCCCGGTGCTGGCCTTCGCCGGCCATACCGACGTGGTGCCGAGCGGCCCCGAGGTGAACTGGGAGCACCCGCCCTTCGCGCCCTGCATCGATGACGACGGCATGCTGTGCGGCCGCGGCGCCGCCGACATGAAGGGCAGCCTGGCCGCCATGGTCACCGCCGTGGAGCGCTTCGTGACCGCCCATCCCGATCATCCGGGGCGCCTGGCCTTCCTGATCACCTCCGACGAGGAAGGCCCGGCGGTGGACGGCACCCGCGCCGTGGTCGAGCACCTGCGCGAGTCCCACGACCGCCTCGACTACTGCATCGTCGGCGAGCCCTCCTCCACCGACCGACTCGGCGACGTGATCAAGAACGGCCGGCGCGGCTCGCTGGGCGGCGTGCTGCACGTCAGGGGCGTGCAGGGCCACGTGGCCTACCCGCACATGGCGCGCAACCCGATCCACGAGGTCGCCCCGGCGCTGGACGCCCTGGTGCGCGAGCACTGGGACGGCGGCAACGAATTCTTCCCGGCGACCAGTTTCCAGGTCTCCAACATCCGCTCGGGCACCGGTGCCACCAACGTGATTCCGGGCGAGGTGGAGGTGGTGTTCAACTTCCGCTACTCCACCGCGCTGACCCACGAGACGCTGCGCCAGCGCACCGAGGCGATCCTCGAGGCCCACGGCCTGGACTTCCACATCGACTGGACGCTCAACGGCGAGCCCTTCCTGACCTCGGAAGGCGCGCTGGTGGAGGCCGCGGTCGGCGGCGTCGAGGACGTGATGGGCCATCGCCCCGAGCTGTCCACCGCCGGCGGCACCTCCGACGGCCGCTTCATCGCCACCCTGGGCAGCCAGGTGGTCGAGCTCGGCCCGCGCAACGACACCATCCACAAGGTCAACGAACGGGTCCGCGCCGCCGACCTCGACGACCTCAGCCGGGTCTATGAAGCGATCATGACCCGGCTGTTCGTCGACGGCACGTCACGCCCCTGAGGACACCATGGAACGCTATCCCGACATCGAGATCTATCTGGCCCGCGTCGAGCCCGACGCCCTGAACGCCTGGCTCGGCGAGACCCTCGACGCCGCGCCGCTGAAGCCGGCCGGCAAGCACCGCTGGCGCACCCAGGGCCGCCACGACGGGGCCGAGATCCCGGTGCTGCTGGTCGAGAAGGCCGCCGACGGCTTCGCCAGCCTGTGGCTGGACAGCGCCGAATCGCCCTGGCCCACCGACAGCGACCTCGCCCGCGCCGCCGCCGCGCGACTCGGCTGCGAGGTGCGCTGCTCGCTGGGCGGCTGGCAGCCCGGCGACGACCCGGACCGCTTCCTGCAGGTGCTGCCGGACGGCGCCGAGGCCACCATCGACTGGCCCGACTCGGGGCAGTGAGCCGAAACGACATCGCCCCGCGGATGCGGGGCGATGTCGTTAAGTGCTGAGATATAGAGCTACCAGAAAGCTGGCGAGCGAAGGCCAGACAAGGCAAAAATCGACGAAAAGACGGAGTTTACTGAAGTAAATGAGTACTTTGAGTCGATTTTTAACGCCGTATGGCCGAGCGCAGCCGCTTTCCTCTCACGTAATGACGGTGACGTCGTCGGCCTGCAAACCTCTGTCATTGCGC
The DNA here is from genome assembly GCF_003030865.2 of Halomonas sp. SL1. Taxonomy (NCBI): domain Bacteria; kingdom Pseudomonadati; phylum Pseudomonadota; class Gammaproteobacteria; order Oceanospirillales; family Halomonadaceae; genus Halomonas; species Halomonas sp. SL1. Next base: position 147,829 of record NZ_PYUQ02000004.1, read on the forward strand.
GAGACGTGATACTTCACCTTCTGCCCCTCGGCCAGGGTGCGATGACCGCGACCGCGGATGGCACGGAAATGGACGAAGACATCCTCGCCGCTGTCACGGGTGATGAAGCCATAGCCCTTGTTGACGTTGAACCACTTGACCTCGCCGATCTCGCGGCCGTCGTCCTCGACCTCGGCGATGTTGGACAGCTGCGGCGTCAGGGCGTTGATCGCCAGGGTGGCCACCAGCATCAGCAGGAAGACCGCCAGGGCCGCCGCGACATAGACCACCGCCAGACCGCCGACCTCGAGGCTGGCGAACAGCTCGCGGGACAGCTCACCACCGGTGAGATGGACGAACAGCGCGATCAGCAGCGGCGCCGGTGCGGCCAGCAGCAGACTGACGATACTGCAACGAAACACGACCTTTCGATTCATAAACCTCGGATGCTCTCTTGTCATTGGGAACGGATGTGATGGGGGCGAGGCACCGAACGGCCCGCAGGCCGCCCTCGACCCGACTGCGCCGGCCGCGTTCGATGCATCGGCGAACGGGGCCACGACAGACCGCACCAGGACGAGCCTTGACACGGTATAAGGAGTCTATCATGCACGACGACGACACGCCCTCCGACGCCGCGGCGCGGCTGGAGGCCCTGGAGAGCCGGCTGGCCTACCAGGAACACTGGCTGGATACCCTGGACCGCACGGTGGCCGCCCAGGAAAAGCGCCTGATGCAGCTGGAACGCCTCAACGAGCTGATGCAGCACAAGCTGCGCGAACAGCGCCAGGCACTCCAGGAAGCGGACACAGCGACACCCCGCCCGGAGGACGAGGTGCCGCCGCATTACTAGCGATTAGCGTGATGCCAGAGCCCGACAGGCGGGCCTCGAGCCTCAGAGCGTTTCCAGGTAACGCTCGGCGTCCAGGGCCGCCATGCAGCCGGTGCCGGCGGAGGTCACCGCCTGGCGGTAGACGTGGTCCATGACGTCGCCGGCGGCGAACACGCCCGGCACGCTGGTGGCGGTGGCGTTGCCCTCGAGGCCGGACTGCACCTTGATGTAACCGCCGGCCATGTCCAGCTGGCCCTCGAAGATGCCGGTGTTGGGGCTGTGGCCGATGGCGATGAACACGCCCGGCGCGCCGATCTCACGCGTGCTGCCGTCCTCGGTGGACGTCAGCCGCGCCCCGGTGACGCCGCTGTTGTCGCCCAGCACCTCGTCCAGGGTGTGGTTCCAGATCAGCTCGACGTTGCCGTTCTCGGCCTTCTCGAACAGCTTGTCCTGCAGAATCTTCTCGGCGCGCAGGCTGTCGCGGCGGTGCACCAGGGTGACCTTGGAGGCGATGTTGGAGAGGTACAGCGCCTCTTCCACGGCGGTGTTGCCGCCGCCGACCACCACCACTTCCTGGTTGCGGTAGAAGAAGCCGTCGCAGGTGGCACAGGCGGACACGCCCTGGCCCATGAACTTCTGCTCGGAGTCCAGGCCCAGGTAGCGGGCGCTGGCGCCGGTGGCGATGATCAGGGCATCGCAGGTGTAGGTGCCGTTGTCGCCCTTCAGGGTGTAGGGCGTCTCGCGCAGCTCGACCTCGTGAATATGGTCGAACAGCACCTCGGTGTCGAAGCGCTCGGCGTGGCGCTTCATGCGCTCCATCAGCTCGGGGCCCTGCACGCCGGTGTCATCGCCCGGCCAGTTGTCCACGTCGGTGGTGGTGGTCAGCTGGCCGCCGGCCTGAATGCCGGTGATCAGCAGCGGTTTGAGATTGGCGCGGGCGGCGTAGACGGCGGCGGTGTAGCCGGCGGGGCCGGAGCCGAGGATGATCAGGCGTTCGTGGCGCGCTTCGCTCATGGGGAACCTCGCAGGTCTCGAAAGGGGTGGGGCAACGGGCTTGGCGATGGCGGCGAGCCGTCGGCATCGCGAAGGCCGCTGTAGGAGGCGAGGGGGCGGCCCGCAGGCCGCCCCGGGGGACATCGCACGGGCTTAGAGGGCGCCGGCGTGGTTGCCCAGGTAGCTCGCGACACCTTCGGCGGTGTCCTTCATGCCTTCCTGGCCTTCGTCCCAGCCGGCCGGGCAGACTTCGCCGTTCTTCTGGTGGAACTGCAGGGCCTTGACCATGCGCAGCATCTCGTCGACGTTGCGGCCCAGCGGCAGGTTGTTGACGACCTGGTGCTGGACGACGCCGTTCTCGTCGATCAGGAAGGAACCGCGCATGGCGACGCCGGCTTCCGGATGCTCGATGCCGTAGGCCTGGGTGATCTCGTGCTTGACGTCGGCCACGATCGGGAAGCCGACTTCACCGATGCCGCCCTTCTCCGGCGAGGTCAGGCGCCAGGCGTGGTGGGTGAACTGGGAATCGATGGAGACACCGATCACCTCGACGCCGAGCTCCTTGAACTGCGCCAGACGGTTGTCGTGGGCGATGATCTCGGACGGGCACACGAAGGTGAAGTCCAGCGGCCAGAAGAACAGCACGCGGAGCTTGCCATTGCTGTCGGACAGCTTGAAGTTATCGACGATCTCGCCGTTGCCGAGGACGGCGGCGGCTTCGAAATCGGGTGCTTGACGTCCAACCAGTACGCTCATGCAGATCTCCTTGAGTGAGTGATGGCATTCATGGGAGTAAAAGCGGAATGCCTACGCTAGGTCAGGCATCCTCGCCGCACCACCGAAGCGAGTCAATGGCACGGATAGGCAAAATCGATGACCGGCAGCGGCGGCGCGCACGCACGCCGCGGCGGCTCACAGCACCTCGTCGTCGCGTCCCAGGGTCAGCGACTCGAGCTCGCCGCCGACCAGCGACACCTCGATGCGCATCTGGATCGGCGAACAGCACTGCGGGCAGTCCTCCCAGGTCGTGTGGCTGCCCTGGGAAAGGTCGACCAGCAGGTCGAAGCCGGTATCGCAGTAGGGGCAGCGCACCGCGTGGCTGTCCAGCGCTTCCTCGTGCACGTCTGTCTCCCCCCGGCCGGGTCAATGCCTCGTTAGATGGGGCGCCGCGGCCGTCTTTTCAAGGGCGCCGGGCCCGCCGTCGGCGCGATGGTTGAAAAGGCCATCTATCATGACCATGTAATCGATAGCGGACCAGGATGGTTCGATCTTTCCCGCCGTGACAGGAGGACCCCATGAGCACTTCGTCCCTACCGGAGACGCTGCAGACCCTCGACGCCGCCGGCACCACCTTCCATTACCATAGCCTGCCCAAGGCCGCCGAGACGCTGGGCGACATCGATCGCCTGCCGATGACGCTGAAGATCCTGCTGGAGAACCAGCTGCGCTTCGCCGATCAGGAAGGCGTCGAGCGCGAGGACATGCAGGCGCTGGTCGACTGGCAGAAGACCGCCTCGTCCGATCGCGAGATCGGCTACCGCCCGGCCCGGGTGCTGATGCAGGACTTCACCGGCGTCCCCGGCGTGGTCGACCTGGCCTCGATGCGCGCCGCGGTCGAGACCCTCGGCGAGCAGCCGTCGCGCATCAATCCCCTGTCGCCGGTGGACCTGGTGATCGACCACTCGGTGATGGTCGACCACTTCGGCGACCCCAGCGCCTTCAAGGACAACGTCGCCATCGAGATGGAGCGCAACCGCGAACGCTACGAGTTCCTGCGCTGGGGCCAGCAGGCCTTCGACAACTTCCGCGTGGTGCCGCCGGGCACCGGCATCTGTCACCAGGTCAACCTCGAGTACCTGGGCAAGACGGTGTGGACCAAGGAGGAGGACGGCAAGACCTTCGCCTATCCCGACACCCTGGTCGGCACCGACTCCCACACCACCATGATCAACGGCCTGGGCGTGCTCGGCTGGGGCGTCGGCGGCATCGAGGCCGAGGCGGCCATGCTCGGCCAGCCGGTGTCGATGCTGATCCCCGAGGTGGTGGGCTTCAAGCTCACCGGCAAGCTGCGCGAGGGCATCACCGCCACCGACCTGGTGCTGACGGTGACCCAGATGCTGCGCAGCCGCGGCGTGGTCGGCAAGTTCGTCGAATTCTACGGCGATGGCCTCAAGGACCTGCCGCTGGCCGACCGTGCCACCATCGCCAACATGGCCCCGGAATACGGCGCCACCTGTGGCTTCTTCCCGGTCGACGACGAGACCCTCACCTACATGCGCCTGACCGGCCGCGACGAGGAGCAGATCGCCCTGGTCGAGGCCTACTGCAAGGCCCAGGGCCTGTGGCGCGAGCCCGGCGCCGAGCCCGTCTTCAGCGACACCCTGGAGCTCGACATGGGCGACGTCGAGGCCAGCCTGGCCGGCCCCAAGCGTCCCCAGGACCGCGTCACCCTGGCCGACATGCCGACGGCCTTCGCCAAGGTGATGGAGGACGACGGCAAGCCGCTCGGCGAATCCACCGAGAACGGCAAGCTGATGTCCGAGGGCGGCCAGACCGCGGTGGGCGTCGAGGAGAGCTACGAGCACCACGACAGCCAGGAGGTCGACCTCGAGGGCGAGGCCTTCCGCCTCGACCCCGGCGCGGTGGTGATCGCCGCCATCACCTCCTGCACCAACACCTCCAATCCCAGCGTGATGATGGCCGCCGGCCTGCTGGCGCGTAACGCCCGGGAGCGCGGGCTCGACACCAAACCCTGGGTCAAGACCTCGCTGGCGCCCGGTTCCAAGGTGGTCACCGACTACCTGGCCGCCGGCGGCGTGCAGGACGACCTCGACGCCCTGGGCTTCAACCTGGTCGGCTACGGCTGCACCACCTGCATCGGCAACTCCGGCCCGCTGCCGGAGCCCATCGAGCAGGCGATCACCGACGGCGACCTGACCGTGGCCTCGGTGCTGTCCGGCAACCGCAACTTCGAGGGCCGCGTCCATCCTCAGGTGAAGACCAACTGGCTGGCCTCGCCGCCCCTGGTGGTGGCCTATGCCCTGGCCGGCAACGTGCGCAAGGACCTGGCTCGCGACCCGCTGGGCGTCGACCGCCACGGCCAGCCGGTCTACCTGCAGGACATCTGGCCTTCCCAGGCCGAGATCGCCGAGGCGGTGGAACAGGTCCGCACCGAGATGTACCGCAAGGAATACGCCGAAGTGTTCGAGGGCGACGAGGTGTGGAAGGCCATCGATGTGCCCGAGAGCGAGGTGTACCAGTGGAACGAGGATTCCACCTACATCCAGCACCCGCCGTTCTTCGAGGGCATGGGCCGCGATCCCGCCCCCACCGAGGACGTCCACCGCGCCCACGTGCTGGCCCTGCTCGGCGACTCGGTGACCACCGACCACATCTCGCCGGCCGGCGCCATCAAGCCCGACAGCCCGGCGGGCCGCTATCTGCAGGAACGCGGCGTCAAGCCGGTGGACTTCAACTCCTACGGCTCGCGGCGCGGCAACCACGAGATCATGATGCGCGGCACCTTCGCCAACGTGCGCATCAAGAACGAGATGCTCGACGGCGTGGTCGGCGGCGAGACCCGCCACGTGCCTTCCGGCAAGCAGATGGCCATCTATGACGCGGCCATGCAGTACCAGCAGGAAGGCACCCCGCTGGTGGTGATCGCCGGCAAGGAATACGGCACCGGCTCCTCCCGCGACTGGGCCGCCAAGGGCACCCGGCTGCTCGGCGTGCGCGCCGTGCTGGCGGAGTCCTACGAGCGCATCCACCGTTCCAACCTGATCGGCATGGGCGTGGTGCCGCTGCAGTTCCCCGAGGGCGAGACCCGCGAGACCCTGGGCCTGACCGGCGACGAGCGTGTCTCCATCAAGGGCCTCGACGATCTCGCCCCGGGCGGCAAGGTCGAGGTGACCATCGAGAGCGACAAGGGCGAGCAGACGCTCGAGGCGCTGTGCCGCATCGACACCGCCAACGAGCTGGAGTACTACCGCCACGGCGGCATCCTGCACTACGTGCTGCGCAAGATGATCGGTTCGGCCTGATTCGCTGATTCCACAGCACCATGAAAAAGCCCCCGCCGTTGACCCGGCGGGGGCTTTCTTGTGCGGTCGATACTGAGCTCGATCGGCGCGCCTCAGAAGGAGCGGCGACGATAGGCGCGATACTCCGGCGTCCAGAAGTTGCGCTCGATGGCATTGCGCAGGGTCTGTTCATCGGACTTCAGCGCCACGCCCTCGCGCTGGGCCTCGGCGCCGACCTCGAAGGCGATCGCCTTGGACAGCTCGCGGATGTCGGCCAGCGCCGGCAGCACCGCGCCCTCGCCGGTCTTCGCCACCGGCGCCGCATCGGCCAGCGCCCGGGAGGCGGCCATCAGCATGGTGTCGGTGATGCGCTTGGCGCCGGACGCCACCACGCCGAGGCCGATGCCCGGGAAGATGTAGGCATTGTTGCACTGGGCGATCGGGTAGGAGCGGCCGCCATGCTCCACCGGGGCGAAGGGGCTGCCGGTGGCGACCATCGCCTGGCCGTCGGTCCAGCGGATCACGTCCGCCGGCACCGCCTCGGCGCGGGAGGTCGGGTTGGACAGCGGCATCACCAGCGGCGAGGCGCAGCCGGCGTGCATGGTGCGGATCACTTCCTCGGTGAAGATGCCCTGCTGGCCGCTGACCCCGAGCAGCACGGTCGGCTTGACCCGCTTGACCACCTCCAGTAGCGACTGGCCGTCCCAGTCGGCGACCAGCGTCGCCTCCTGGGCCAGGCGGCGCTGGAAGTCGCGTAGCCAGGCCTGGTCACCGGTCACCAGGCCCTCGCGGTCCACCATGTAGATGCGCTGGCGCGCCTCGGCCTCGGACAGGCCCTCGGTCTGCATGGCCACGACGATCTGCTCGGCGATACCACAGCCGGCCGAGCCGGCGCCGACCACCGCCACGCGCTGGTCGCTGACGGTCTCGCCGCGGGCCTTGCAGGCCGCCATCAGGGTGCCGACGCAGACGGAAGCGGTGCCCTGGATGTCGTCGTTGAAGCAGCACAGCTCGTCGCGGTAGCGGTCGAGCAGCGGCAGGGCGTTGGCCTGGGCGAAGTCCTCGAACTGCAGCAGCACGTTCGGCCAGCGGCGCTTCACGGCGGTGATGAACTCGGCCATGAAGACGTTGTACTCCTCCTGGGAGATACGCGGATGGCGCCAGCCCATGTACATGGGATCGTCGAGCAGGGTCTGGTTGTTGGTACCCACGTCGATCTGGATCGGCAGGGTATAGGCCGGGCTGATGCCGCCGCAGGCGGTATACAGCGACAGCTTGCCGATCGGGATGCCCATGCCGCCGATGCCCTGGTCGCCCAGGCCGAGGATGCGCTCGCCGTCGGTGACCACGATCACCTTGACGTTGTCCTTGGTCGCGCTGCGCAGGATGTCGTCCATGCGGTCGCGGTCGGGGTAGGACACGAACAGGCCGCGGTGGTTGCGGTAGATGTTGGAGAACTCTTCGCAGGCCTGGCCGACCGTCGGCGTATAGATGATCGGCAGCATCTCCTCGAGATGCTCGGAGACCAGCCGGAAATACAGGGTCTCGTTGTCGTCCTGGATGGCGCGCAGATAGATGTGGCGATCCAGGTCGGTCTGGCACTGGCGATACTGGCGATAGGCCCGCTCCGCCTGCTCCTCGATGGTCTCGACGTTCTGCGGCAGCAGGCCGATCAGATTGAACTCGAGGCGCTCCTCCCGGGTGAAGGCGCTGCCCTTGTTGAGCAGGGGCATTTCGAGCAGGGGCGGCCCGGCGTAGGGCACATAGAGGGGGCGCTTGGCTTCGCTGGTCATCAAGTTCTCTCTTTCCATGTCGGGAATGCGGGCCGTGGCGCTCTGCGGCGCCTTGGTCGGTACTCTACCACAACGGCGCCCCCGACCAGGGTCGGAGGCGCCGTTGTGGATCTCCACCTTGGGACACCGTGCCTAGACGAACCGGCCCAGGCCGACCGCCTCTCGCAGGCGATCCATGAAGGGGGCGGCCTCGGCCCGGGCACGCTCGGCGCCCTGCTTCAGCACGGCCTCGATGTGGGCGGGGTCTTCCAGCAGCGCCTGGTAGCGCTCGCGGGGCTCGCGCAGGTGGGCGTTCAGGTACTCGAAGACGCGGTTCTTGGCGTCGCCCCAACCGATGCCGTTCTCGTACTCGGAACGCATGGCCGCGGTCTCCTCGGCGCTGGCGAAGGCCGAGTAGATCTGGAACAGGGTGCAGGTGTCCGGGTCCTTGGGCTCGCCGGGCTCCAGCGAGTTGGTCTTGATCTTGCGGACCAGCTTCTGCAGCTTCTTCTCGGAGACGAACAGCGGAATGGTGTTCTCGTAGCTCTTGGACATCTTGCGCCCGTCCAGGCCGTTGAGCACCTGAACCCGCTCGTCCACCACCGCCTCGGGCTGGGTGAAGTACTGACCCTTGAACAGGTGGTTGAAGCGTCCGCCCATGTCGCGCGCCATCTCGATATGCTGGATCTGGTCGCGGCCGACCGGCACCTTGTTGGCGTTGAACATCAGGATGTCCGCCGCCATCAGCACCGGATAGCCGAACAGGCCCATGGTGATGCCGCGATCGGGATCGGGGCTGCCGGCTTCCTCGTTCTCCGCCACCGCCGCCTTGTAGGCGTGGGCGCGGTTCATCAGGCCCTTGGCGCAGACGCAGGACAGCATCCAGTTCAGCTCGGCGATCTCGGGCACGTCCGACTGGCGGTAGAAGATCGCGTTGTCGGTGTCGAGACCCAGCGCCAGCCAGGTGGCGGCGATTTCCAGGCGCGACTGCTGGACCCGCTTGGGGTCCTGACACTTGATCAGGGCGTGCAGGTCGGCGAGGAAGTAGTAGGACTGGACGCTCGGGTCCTGGCTAGCCGCGATGGCGGGCTTGATGGCCCCGACGTAGTTGCCGAGGTGGGGCGTGCCGGTGGTGGTGATCCCCGTCAGCACACGGGTCTTGTCGGAAGATGCGGTCATGAAAGCGGGACTCAGCTGACTCTCGAATGCCCGCTATGGTAACGCGGCGCCCCGGCCAAGGCGACCTGCCTGAGGCCGCCCGCGGGCTGATCCGGCGACAGGTCCCGGGGTGCCGGACCATCGAGGAGGCGCTGTGAACCCCTCCCTGGGCGCTACCGACGCCATCCTTGGCGTAGGACCTCCTCTTCGACCTGTCCCCGGCGCCCGCCAGCTATCGACTCGGTAACGGGAATCAGCCAATCAGTCGATCGACCTCCACGTAGTCGAGCCCGAAGGCCTCGGCCACGGCGCGATAGGTCAGCTGGCCGTCGTGGACATTGAGGCCCGCGGCGAAGTGGGCATCGTCGGCCAGCGCCTGCTGCCAGCCCTTGTCGGCCAGGGCGACGACGAACGGCAGGGTGGCGTTGGTCAGCGCCTGGGTCGAGGTGCGCGCCACCGCGCCGGGCATGTTGGCCACGCAATAATGCACCACGCCGTCGACCACGTAGGTGGGCTCGGCGTGGGTGGTCGGCCGGCTGGTCTCGAAGCAGCCACCCTGATCGATGGCCACGTCCACCAGCACGCTGCCCGGCTTCATCTCCGCCAGCATGGCGCGGGTGATCAGCTTGGGCGCGGCGGCGCCGGGCACCAGCACGGCGCCGATGATCAGGTCGGACTCGCGCACCGCTTCCTCGAGGGCGTCGGCGGTGGAGAACACGGTCTTCATGCGGCCCTGGTAGCGGTCGTCGAGGGTCTCGAGGCGCGGGATGGACTTGTCCAGCACCGTCACCTCGGCGCCCAGCCCCAGCGCCATGCGCGCGGCGTTCTCGCCGACCACGCCGCCGCCGATCACGGTGACCCGCGCCGGCGCCACGCCGGGCACGCCCGGCAGCAGCACGCCGGCGCCGCCCTGGGCCTTCTCGAGACTGTGGGCGCCGGCCTGCACCGCCATGCGGCCCGCCACGGTGCTCATCGGTGCCAGCAGCGGCAGCCCGCCGTCGGCCGCGGTGATGGTCTCGTAGGCGATGCAGGTGGCGCCGCTTTCCATCAGCCCCCGGGTCAGCTCTTCCTCGGCGGCCAGGTGCAGGTAGGTGAACAGCGTCTGCCCCTTCGAGAGCCTCGCGACCTCCTCCGACTGGGGCTCCTTGACCTTGAGGATCAACTCGGCCTCGGCCCACACCCTGGCCACATCGGGCTCGAGGCGCGCGCCGGCGGCCTCGTAGTCGGCATCGCTGAAGCCGGCGCCCTCCCCGGCGCCGGCCTGAACGACCACCGCGTGGCCGCGGCCGATCAGCTCGCGGGCACCGCTGGGCGTCAGGGCGACGCGGTATTCATGGTTCTTGATTTCCTTCGGAACGGCGATCTGCATGGACGATCCTCGCGGTTGGCCGATGGATGAGAATGGCTCACCACCTCATTACAGCACAGCAGAACGATCACGCAGACAGGCGCGCTTAAAAAGACAGGATTTTCAGGAAAGTGCCGAAAGGTACAGAACGTCGTTCGGCAAAACGGCCTTCTCACCACAATTCGCTCGACGAAACCGCCGCCGCCCTGCGGTTGCCCGACATCAGGGCCGGGAGCGGCCGCAGTTCCAGCAGGCATCGAACGCGCCTTCCAGCCGCTCGCCGCAACCGGGGCAGGTCCAGGCCGGGCGGTCCACGCGACCTTCGAGGGCGTCGTGGATCAGCGCCTCGGCCCGCGCCCGGTTGTGGGGCGCGACCCAGACCTCGGGTTCGCAGTCGCCCGGCGGCAGCTCACCGGCGCCGCCACCCAGGGTCAGGTTGCGCCGCTCGACGGGGATGCCGGCGACCTCCAGCAGGTTGGCCACGTGGCCGACCAGCAGCGGATTGGCGTGAGAGAAGACACGGACGAAGGCGAAGTCGTTCATGGGCGCTCGCGTTAAGGAAAAACGGGGCGCGCCGGATGGCGCGCCCCGTTTCATCGGGCCTCGATCAGTCGCGGAAGACACGCACGCCGAGGGCCTTGAGGTAGGCGGTCTCGGGAATCGCCGGGTGCACCGGGTGATCCGGCCCCTGGTGGCCCTGGAACAGGATCTGGGCGTGGCGATCCTGATGGCGGGCGGCACCGCGCACGGTGTCCACCAGACGCTCCGGCGCCAGATGCATCGAGCAGGAGGCCGACAGCAGCAGGCCGTCGCGGCCGAGCAGGCGCATGGCCTCGCGGTTGAGCTTGCCGTAGGCGCGCTCGCCGGCAGTGGTGTCCTTGCGCTTCTTGATGAAGGCGGGCGGATCCAGGATCACCACGTCGAACTGTTCGCCGTCGGCCTTGAGCGCGGCCATGGCCTCGAAGGCATCGCCCTCGCCCACCGCCACCTGCTCGTGCAGGCCGTTGAGGGCGGCGTTATCGGCGACCCGCTCCAGCGCCGGGGCGCTGGCGTCCACGCACAGCACCTCGCTGGCACCGCTGGCGGCGGCCTGAACGCCCCAGCCGCCGACGTAGCTGAACAGGTCGAGCACGCGCTTGCCGGCCACATGCTGGTTGAGCCAGGCGCGATTGACGCGGTGGTCGTAGAACCAGCCGGTCTTCTGGCCGTCGAGCACCGGGGCGACGAAGCGCACGCCGTTCTCCTCGAGCTCCACCGCCTCCGGCAGCGTGCCCTTGACCACCTCGATCTGGCTTTCGAGGCCTTCCTGACGGCGACCGGAGGTGTCGTTGCGCAGCACCACGGCGCTCGGGGAGACGACCTTGTCCAGGGCATCGAGCAGCGGCTCGAGCTGGGCCTCCATGCCGGCGGTGTTGAGCTGCACCACCAGCACGTCGCCGAAGCGGTCGATGATCAGCCCCGGCAGCAGGTCGCCCTCGCCGTGCACCAGGCGATAGAACGGCTTGTCGAACATGCGCTGGCGCAGGGACAGGGCCTGGTTCAGGCGGTGGACCAGCAGCGAGCGGTCGAGCTGCATGGCCGGGTCGCGGGACACCAGGCGCGCGCAGATCAACGAGTGGGCGTTGACGTAGGCCACGCCCAGCGCCTTGCCGTTGGCGGCCTCGACCTGGGCCTGCTCGCCGGGGGCGAAGTCCTTGAGCGGCGTGGCCTGGATGTCGATCTCGTTGGAGTACAGCCAGAGATGTCCCGCCTTGAGGCGGCGATCGGCGTTCTTCTTCAGGCGCAGTGAGCGTAGGGCGGTCATGTCGTGGCTCTCATCATGGAGGTCGTGGGGACGTTCGGGGAATGCCGGCCGTGGGCCCGGGCATCGAAATCGAATCGGGTGGCGGCGCTCAGGTCTGGCACTCGCCGCAGAAGACGCTGGCCCGCTGGCCCAGGGTCACCAGGCGCAGCTCGGCGCCGCAGCGCCGGCAGGGCTGGCCGTCACGGCCGTAGACGTTGAGCCGCTGGGCGAAGTAGCCCGGCTCGCCGGTGCCGCTGACGAAGTCGCGCAGGGTGGTGCCGCCCTGGGTGATGGCGGCGGCCAGCACCTCGCTGACCGCGGCCGCCAGGCGGTCGTAGCGCTCGCGCGAGATGCGCCCGGCGGCGCGCCGGGGATCGATGCCGGCCAGGAACAGCGCCTCGGCGGCGTAGATGTTGCCGACGCCGACGACCACGGCATTGTCCATCAGGAAGGGCTTCACGGCCATGCGCCGCCGGCGCGACAGCTCGTACAGCCGCCCGCCGTCGAAGGCCTCGGAGAGCGGCTCCGGGCCCAGCTTCGCGAGGCGCGCGTCGTGCTCGGCATCGCCGGCCAGCCAGTCGACGAAACCGAAGCGCCGAGGGTCGTGATAGCGCAGCACCGCGCCGTCGTCGAGCACCAGGTCGACGTGGTCGTGCTTCTTGGGCAGCTCGCCGACCCGGGCGATGCGCAGGCTGCCGGACATGCCGAGATGCCACAGCAGCGTGCCGCCGCCGCCCTCCACGGGGATCAGCAGGTACTTGGCGCGACGCCCCAGCGAGCCGATGCGCGCGCCCACCAGGCGGTCGATCAGGTCTTCCGGCACCGGCACCCGCAGGCGGGACTGGCGCACGATCACCTCGGTGATCTCGCGGCCCTCCACGTGCGGGGCAATGCCGCGCCGGGTGGTCTCGACTTCGGGCAACTCGGGCATGGAATGACCTGCTATCGGCGGCGTGCGGCGATCATACGCAAGAACCCGACCATCGGGCCGGGTTCTTGGGGACAGGCCGAGGCCTGCGGCGGAAGCGATCTCGGGAACCGCGGGGATCCCGACTTACTTGATCTTGGCTTCCTTGTACATCACGTGCTTGCGAACAACCGGATCGAATTTCTTCATCTCCATCTTGTCAGGAGTGTTCCGCTTGTTCTTGTCGGTGGTGTAGAAGTGGCCGGTACCGGCGCTGGACACCAGACGAATCTTGTCACGCATGAGTCTTCTCCCTTATGGAAACGCTTAGACGGTTTCGCCACGCTTGCGAATGTCGCCGAGCACCGCTTCGATGCCCTTCTTGTCGATGATGCGCATGCCTTTGGAGGAGACGCGCAGCTTGACGAAGCGCTTCTCGGACTCCACCCAGAAACGGTGGCTGTGCAGGTTCGGCACGAAACGACGACGCGTCTTGCGCTGGGAGTGTGAAACGTTGTTACCAGTCACCGGGCGCTTGCCGGTAACCTGACATACTTTGGACATGAGAGCCTCCAACCGCTTGGCCAGGTACGAATACCTGATTGTTCAAAACCTGTCGGGCAAAACCGGGACGACCCCGCTGTCATTTGACCCAAGGGAATTCAAAGGCTGCACTTTATACCAGAGTCAACGTTGCCAGACAAGCGACGTGCAGAAATGTGCAGCGGCATCGCCGGCCGACGTGGCCTCGGGGCCAGTCTCGGGCGAGCACGACTGCGTCTGCGGATTTTGATCGCGGCGGATTATAGCAGCCCTCGCTCGGCGAATGACACCACCTCGCCGTCACCGACCACGAAATGATCCAGCACCCGGATCTCGAACAGCCCGAGCGCCTCCTTGAGACGCTCGGTGATGCGCCGGTCGGCATCGCTGGGCTCGGCCACCCCGGAGGGATGGTTGTGAGCGAAGATGATCGCCCCGGCGCCCAGCTCCAGGGCGCGGCGCACCACCTCGCGGGGATACACCGAGGCGCTGTCGAGGGTGCCACGGAACAGCGACTCGAAGCGGATCACCCGATGCTGGCTGTCGAGGAACAGCGCCGCGAACTCCTCGTGGCCGAGATGTCGCAGCCGCGAGGCCAGATAGGCGCGCACCAGCGACGGCGAGGTCAGCGCATCCTCCCGCGCCAGCTGGCTGGCCAGGTGGCGCCGGGACAGCTCCAGCGTGGCCTGCAGCTGCACGAACTTGGCCTCGCCCAGCCCGCGTTCGGCGCAGAAGCGCGTACGATCGGCCTCCAGCAGCGGCCGCAGGCCGCCGAAGGCCGACAGCAGGTCGCGGGCCAGATCCACCGCCGAGCGCCCGGTCACGCCCACGCGCAGAAAGATCGCCAGCAGCTCGGCGTCGGAAAGCGCCTCGGAACCCAGCGCCAGCAGCTTCTCCCGGGGGCGTTCGCCCTCCGGCCAGTCACGAATCGACATCCCGGCCTCCCTGCCCGTTTTTCATCCTCAGGATAGTGTAGCCCCGAGACCGGCAGGCGATAGCCGGAAGGCGATAGCCGGAAGGCGTGGCACCGGCAACGCCGAGGAGCGCGGCTACGCAAGGGTGCGGCCGAATGGTAAGGTAGACGGCCGGATTCAGCCGCGGATACGACCATGTCGACAGCCCTTCCACGCCGCGTTCTGCTCGGCATCAGCGCCGGCATTGCCGCCTACAAGAGCGCCCAGCTCGCCCGCCTGCTCAAGCAGGCCGGCTGCGAGGTGCGCGTCGTGATGACCGACGGCGCCCAGGCCTTCATCACCCCGCTGACGCTGCAGGCGCTGACCGGCGAACCGGTGCGCACCTCGCTGCTCGACCCCGAGGCCGAAGCCGGCATGGGGCACATCGAGCTGGCCCGCTGGGCGGACCTGATCCTGATCGCCCCGGCCACCGCCGACGCGATGGCGCGACTGGCTAACGGCCACGCCGACGACCTGCTCACCACCCTGTGCCTGGCGAGTGACGCCGACAAGGCCATGGCCCCGGCCATGAACCAGGCCATGTGGCGCCAGTCGGCCACCGCCCGCAACGCCCGTCGGCTGGTCGACGACGGCTGGACACTGCTGGGCCCGGACAGCGGCGACCAGGCCTGCGGCGACGTGGGCCCCGGCCGCATGCTCGAGCCCGACGCCATCCTCGCCGCCCTGAGCGCGCCCGCCGACCGCCCCGCCGAAGGTCTTCACGTGGTGATCACCGCCGGCCCCACCCGCGAGCCGCTGGACCCGGTGCGCTACCTCTCCAACCACAGCTCCGGCAAGATGGGCTACGCCCTGGCCACCGCCGTCGCCGCCCTCGGCGCCCGGGTGACGCTGATCAGCGGACCGGTGGCGCTGCCCACCCCGGCGGGCGTGGAACGCCTCGACGTGGAAAGCGCCCGGGAGATGCACGACGCCGCCCAGCGCCTGGCCGGCGACTGCGACCTGTTCATCGGCTGCGCCGCGGTAGCGGACTACCGCGCCGAGGCGCCGGCCGAGCACAAGCTCAAGAAACAGGAAGGCGAGGACACCCTCACCCTGCGCCTGGTCAAGAACCCCGACATCATCGCCGCCGTCGCCGCACGGCCCGATCGTCCCTTCGTCGTCGGCTTCGCCGCCGAGACCCGGGACCTCGCCGCCTACGCCCATGACAAGCTCGCGCGCAAGGGGCTCGACATGGTGGTGGCCAATGACGTCTCCCGCGCCGGGCTCGGCTTCGGCGCCGACGACAACGCCGCCCTGCTGCTGTGGCGCGAGGGCGACACCACCGGCCAGGACGACCTGCCGCCCCAGCCCAAGGCCGAGCTCGCCGAGGCCGTGATCCGACGCGCCCTGGCACGCCTGACCCCATCGGTCGGCGACGCCGGCTGATCCCCGACTCCGTTCGTCTTTTACCGTTCTATTTCTGGAAGCCACACCATGCCGACCACCGCCGACCGCCCCCGCCTCGCCGTCAAGCTGCTCGACGAGCGGATGCGCGACCACCTGCCCCACTACGCCACCCAAGGCTCCGCCGGTATGGACCTGCGCGCGCTGCTCGACGAGCCGCTGACCCTCGAGCCTGGCGACTGCCAGCTGGTGCGCACCGGACTCGCCATCCACATCGCCGACCCGGGTCTGGCCGGCATGATCCTTCCCCGCTCCGGGCTCGGCCACAAGCACGGCATCGTGCTCGGCAACCTGGTCGGGCTGATCGACTCCGACTACCAGGGCGAGCTGATGATCTCGGTGTGGAACCGCGGCAGCACCACCTTCACCCTCGAGCCCTTCGAGCGCCTGGCCCAGTACGTGCTGGTGCCGGTGGTGCAGGCCGAGCTCGAGCTGGTCGACGACTTCGACGAGAGCCTGCGCGGCGGCGGCGGCTTCGGCCACTCCGGTCGACACTGACGCCTCCGGTCGCCACTGATGCTTCGGGCCGCCACTGACGTTGCTGGCGCCACCGACAACGATTTCCTCACACAGGAACGATGACATGACTCAGAATGGCTCTTGCCAGGCTCCGGCCTCGATCTTCCGCGCTTACGACATCCGCGGCATCGTCGATGACACCCTCACCGAGGCCGGCGTCGAGGGCATCGGCCAAGCCATCGGCAGCGCCGCCCTCTCCCGCGGCGAATCCCGGGTGGTGGTGGCCCGCGACGGCCGCCTCTCCGGCCCGCGGCTCAAGGACGCCCTGACCCGCGGCCTGACCGCCAGCGGCTGCGACGTGATCGACATCGGCATGGTGCCGACCCCGGTGCTCTACTTCGCCACCCACGTGCTGGACGGCACCGCCTCCGGCGTGATGGTCACCGGCAGCCACAACCCGCCGGACTACAACGGCTTCAAGATCGTGCTCGGCGGCGAGACGCTGTCCGGCGAGACGATCACCGACCTGCATCGCCGGATCGAGGAAGGCGACCTGGCCGAGGGCGCCGGCGAGGTGCACCAGGAAGACGTGCGCGAGGCCTATCTCGAGCGCATCCTCGGCGACGTGAGCCTGGCCCGCCCGCTCAAGGCGGTGGTGGACTGCGGCAACGGCGTGGCCGGCGAGCTCGGCCCCAAGCTGGTCGAGCGCCTGGGCGCCGAGACGATCCCGCTGTTCGCCGAGATCGACGGCACCTTCCCCAACCACCATCCGGACCCGGGCAAGCCCGAGAACCTCGAGGACCTGATCCGCGCCGTAC
The DNA here is from genome assembly GCF_003030865.2 of Halomonas sp. SL1. Classification (NCBI taxonomy): domain Bacteria; kingdom Pseudomonadati; phylum Pseudomonadota; class Gammaproteobacteria; order Oceanospirillales; family Halomonadaceae; genus Halomonas; species Halomonas sp. SL1. Next base: position 164,800 of record NZ_PYUQ02000004.1, read on the forward strand.
GCGAGCACGACGCCGACATCGGCCTGGCCTTCGACGGCGACGGCGACCGCCTGGGCGTGATCACGCCCCAGGGCCAGCTGATCTACCCCGATCACCTGATGATGGCCTTCGCCGAGGACATGCTCGAGCGCAACCCCGGTGCGCGGGTGATCTTCGACGTCAAGTGCACCGGCAACCTGGCCCGCGTCATCGAGGAGGCCGGCGGCACCCCGGAGATATGGCGCACCGGCCACTCGCTGATCAAGGCGCGCATGAAGGAGACCGGCGCGCAGCTGGCCGGCGAGATGAGCGGCCATATCTTCTTCAAGGAGCGCTGGTACGGCTTCGACGACGGCCTCTACGGCGCCGCCCGGCTGCTGGAGGTGCTGTCGCGTCATGAAGAGGACGCCGATGCCTTCTTCGCCCGCTACCCGCAGGACATCGGCACCCCGGAGATCAACGTCGCGGTGACCGACGAGACCAAGTTCGAGCTGGTGGCGCGGCTGGCCCGGGAAGGCGACTTCGGCGACGATGGCGTCAAGACCACCCTCGACGGCATCCGCGTCGACTATCCGGACGGCTGGGGCCTGTGCCGCGCCTCCAACACCACGCCGGTGCTGGTGCTGCGCTTCGAGGGCAAGAGCGAGGCGGCGCTCGAGCGCATCCGCGCCCGCTTCGCCGACGCCCTCGCCCAGGTGGCCCCGGACCTCGAGCTCGCGCTGTGAGCCACGACAAAGACACGACCAGGAAGGAAGACATGAGCGAACAGAACCGCGACCCGCGCCAGGTAGTGGAGGTGCTGTCGGAGGCCCTGCCCTACATCCAGCGCTTCTCCGGCAAGACCGTGGTGGTCAAGTACGGCGGCAACGCCATGACCGAGGACACCCTGATCGACTCCTTCGCCCGCGACATGGTGTTGATGAAGGAGGTCGGCATCAATCCGGTGGTGGTCCACGGCGGCGGCCCGCAGATCGGCGACCTGCTCGACAAGCTCAAGATCGAGTCGCGCTTCGTCAACGGCATGCGCGTCACCGACGCCGAGACCATGGACGTGGTCGAGATGGTCCTGGGCGGGCTGGTCAACAAGGGCATCGTCAACCTGATCAACCAGAGCGGCGGCAAGGCCATCGGCCTGACCGGCAAGGACGGCGGCCAGATCCGTGCCCGCCAGCTCCAGGTCGAACAGCAGACGCCGGACATGGCCGCCTCCGAAATCATCGACATCGGCCACGTCGGCGAGGTGGAGCACATCTCCACCGACCTGATCGAGATGCTCGCCGAGCGCGACTTCATTCCGGTGATCGCACCGATCGGCGTCGACGAGGCCGGGCGCAGCTACAATATCAATGCCGATCTGGTGGCCGGCAAGGTGGCCGAGGCGCTGGACGCCGAGAAGCTGATGCTGCTGACCAACGTCTCCGGCCTGATGAACGCCGAGGGCGAGGTGCTCACCGGCCTGACCACCGCTCAAGTCGACGCCCTGATTGCCGATGGGACCATTCACGGCGGCATGCTGCCGAAGATCCGCTGCGCCCTGGACGCCGTGAAGGGCGGCGTGGCGAGCGCTCACATCGTCGACGGCCGGGTGCCCCATGCGACCCTGCTGGAAATCTTCACCAACGCGGGAGTGGGCACGCTGATCACCAACGCGAACCGATGATGATGCCGGGGCCGACGCCCCGGCTGCCCCTCTTATCAAGGACCGACAAGAAAAGACCATCATGACGCAGGCAACTCACACCCCCAGCCGCCGGGAGCAGATCCTCCAGGGGCTGGCGCTGATGCTGGAGGAAGACAGCGGCAAGCGCATCACCATCGCCGCCCTGGCGCGCCAGGTCGGCGTCTCCGAAGCCGCCCTCTACCGCCATTTCCCCAGCAAGGCACGCATGTTCGAGGGGCTCATCGAGTTCATCGAACAGACGCTGTTCGAACGCATCGGCCGCATCCTCGAGGAGGTGCCCGAGGCACTGCCTCGCTGCGGCCAGATCCTCACCCTGGTGCTGGCCTTCGCCGAGAAGAACCCGGGCCTGTCGCGGCTGCTCGGCGGCGACGCCCTGACCGGCGAGACGGCGCGGCTGCGCCAGCGCATCCACCAGCTGTTCGAGCGCCTCGAGACCCAGCTCAAGCAGGTGCTGCGGGAGGCGGAACTGCGCGAGGGGCGTCGCCCGTCGCTGCCGATTCCCGCCGCCGCCAACCTGCTGGTCGCTCAGGTCGAGGGACGCATCGCCCAGTACGTGCGCAGCGACTTCCGCCACCTGCCCACCGCGCACTGGGATGACCAGTGGCCGGTATTATCGGCGGGGCTACTGCGCGAGGCAGTGCAGACCGCCTGACGCCGCTCGCCGCGAGAACCGGCAACAAAAAACCCCGAAGGCACCAGCCTTCGGGGTTTTCTTCGTGCGGCGCGGCGGCCCGTACCGTCAGGCCGCCAGGGTCTCGCCGATCTGCTGTTTGATCTTCTTCATGGCGTTCTTCTCGAGCTGACGGATGCGCTCGGCGGATACGCCATAGACGTCGGCCAGCTCGTGAAGGGTCGACTTGTCGTCGCTCAGCCAGCGCTGCTGGAGGATGTCGCGGGAGCGCTCGTCGAGCCCCTCCAGCGCCATCTGCAGGCGGCGGGTGGCGTCGGCCTCCCAGTCGCTGTCCTCGAGCTGGGTCGCCGGATCCTGGCTGGCGTCGTCCAGATAGTGGACCGGCGCCTGGTAGGCGGTCTCCTCGTCCTCGCCCGGCGCGGCATCGAAGCCGGCGTCGTGGGCGGACAAGCGCCCCTCCATCTCGCGCACGACCTCGGGCTTGACGTCGAGATCCTTGGCAATGGCCTCGACCTCGTCGGTGTTCAGCCAGGCCAGGCGCTTCTTGGCGCTGCGCAGGTTGAAGAACAGCTTGCGCTGCGCCTTGGTGGTGGCGATCTTGACGATCCGCCAGTTGCGCAGCACGAACTCGTGAATCTCGGCCTTGATCCAGTGTACGGCGAAGGACACCAGACGCACGCCCTGGCGCGGATCGAAACGCTTGACCGCCTTCATCAGGCCGACGTTGCCTTCCTGGATCAGGTCGGCCTGAGCCAGGCCATAGCCGGAATAGCTGCGCGCGATGTGTACGACGAAGCGCAGATGCGACATCACCAGACGGCGCGCCGCCTCGAGGTCGCCCTCGTCGTGCAGACGGAAGGCCAGGTCACGCTCCTCGTCGACGGTCAGCATGGGGATGCCGTTCACCGCCTGGATGTAGCCGTTGAGGTCGTGGCCCGGGGAAAGGTGGCCCACCGGCAGAAGACTGGTGCTCATGTGCAAAATGTCTCCGTTGAAGCCCGTGTGTGGAATCCCTTGTATGGAAACCCGTACTGGGAACCTGAGTCGCCGCATTGGATAGCGGCTTACCGATTTGGTTCCGGCAGTATTCCCGATTCGCAAATGCGTCGCTAGCGGGGCCGGATCTGAGCCAGGTGGCGACTCACGGCGATCCAGGCGCCCAGCCAGCCCAACAGTGTACTACAGCCGAGCAGGGTTGCCGACCCCGTGAAGCCGAGCCCCGGCAGCGTGAACGTCGCGCCGTAGCTGGCCGCCAGGGCGGAAATCGGCGCCGCCAGCCAGTTGCCGCCGAGGGTCAAGAGCCCGCAGGCGAGCAGGCCGCCGCCCAGGCCATACCAGGCCCCGCTGTAGAGGAAGGGACGGCGCACGAAGGCATGGGTGGCGCCGATCAGGGTCACCACCTCGATCTCCTGGCGTCGATTCTCCACCGCCAGGCGAACGGTGTTGCCGACCACCAGCAGCACCCCGAGGCCGAACAGCACGGCGAGCCCCAGCCCGACCCGGCGGCCCAGCTCGGCCAGGCGACCGAGGCGCTCCAGCCAGGCCAGGTCCAGGCGCACCTCCTCGACCCCGGCCACCTCCTCCAGGTCGCCGGCCAGGCGCTTCACCGCCGCCGGCGCGGGGTCGTCGGGGCGAATCACCACGCTGGCCGGCAGCGGATTGCCCGGCAGCCGCGCCAGGGCATCCTCCAGCCCCAGCGCCTGCTGGAATTCGGCCATGCCCTCGGCGGCGGTGATCAGGCGCGTGCCGGCCACGCCATCGTGGGCGGCGAGGGCCTCGACGATGCGCCCCGCCTCGGCGTCCCCGACGCGATCCTCCAGGTAAACGGTGACGGTCGCACTCTCGTCGAGCTCGGCATCGAGCAGTCGTGCCCCGTCCAGGGTCAGCCACAGCCCCGCGGGCAGCACCAGGGCGATGGCGATGGCGAGCATGGTCAGCAGGCTGCTCAGCGAGTGGCGCAGCAGCCGACGGGCACTGTCCAGCGCCATGGCCCGGTGGTGGCGCAGCCAGCTGCGCCAGCGGCCGCCGGAGGACGGACGCTGGGCACGGGCGCCACGGCGGGCAGGCGTCTCTCGGCTCATGAGGCCTCCTCGTCGGCCACCAGACGCCCTTCGTGGAGGCGCAGGGTACGGTGGCGCAGCCGGGCGATCAGCGCCAGATCGTGGCTGGCGATCATCACCGTGGTGCCGATGCGGTGGAAATCCTCGAACAGGCGCATGATGTCCGCCGAAAGCTGGGGATCCAGGTTGCCGGTGGGCTCGTCGGCCAGCAGCAGGGAGGGCTTGTTGACCACCGCCCGGGCGATGCCCACGCGCTGCTGCTCGCCGCCGGAAAGCTCGATCGGCAGCGCCTTCTCGCGGTGCAGCAGCCCCACCTTGTCCAGCGCGGCGCGCACCCGCCGCGCCGCCTCCCTCGGCTCGGCGCCCTGGATCTCCAGCGGCAGCGCCACGTTGTGATAGATCGAGCGGTCGAACAACAGCTGGTGATCCTGGAACACCACGCCGATCTGGCGCCGGTAGAACGGCACCTGGCTGTGATGCAGGCGGTCGATGTCATGACCGGCGACCAGGATGCGCCCGCGGCTGGGCCGCTCCAGGCGCATCAGCAGCCGCAGCAGCGAGCTCTTGCCGGCCCCGGAGTGGCCGGTGAGAAACACCATCTCGCCGCGGCGCACGCGGAAGTCGAGATTGGCGAGCGCCTCGAAGCGCCCGCCGTAGCGCTTGCCGACGTGCTCGAAGGCGATCATGCCGAGGCGTCGTCGCGGTCGAACAGGGCGTCGACGAACTCCCGGGCATGGAAGGGACGCAGATCGTCCAGGGTCTCGCCGACGCCGATGAAGCGGATCGGCGTGCCCAGCTGCTGGGCCAGGGCGAAGATGACGCCGCCCTTGGCGGTGCCATCGAGCTTGGTCAGGGTGATGCCGGAGACCGGCACCGCCTCGTTGAAGGTGGACGCCTGGGACAACGCGTTCTGACCGGTGCCGGCATCCAGCACCAGCATCACCTCATGGGGCGCCTGCTGGTCGAGCTTGCCCATCACCCGACGCACCTTCTTGAGCTCCTCCATCAGGTGCGCCTTGTTGTGCAGCCGGCCGGCGGTGTCGGCGATCAGCACGTCGACGCCGCGGGCGCGGGCCGCGGCCAGGGCATCGTAGACCACCGAGGCGCTGTCGGCGCCGGTGTGCTGCGCCACCACCGGCACGTCGTTGCGTTCGCCCCAGACCTTGAGCTGCTCCACGGCGGCGGCGCGGAAGGTATCGCCGGCGGCCAGCATCACGCTGCGGCCCTCGCGCTGGAAGCGCTGGGTCAGCTTGCCGATGGTGGTGGTCTTGCCGACACCGTTGACGCCGACCACCAGGATCACGAACGGCCCCTCGCCCTTGGGCGGCAGCTCGAGCGGCCCAGTGACGCCCTCGAGCAGGGTCGCCAGCTCCTCCTGCAGGGCCTTGTACAGCGCCTCGGGGTCCTTGAGCTCCTTGCGCGAGACGCGGTCGGTGAGCCGGTCGATGATCTCGGTGGTGGCCTCGATGCCCACGTCCGCCATCAGCAGCTGGGTCTCGAGCTCCTCCATCAGATCGTCGTCGATCTGCTTGCGGCCCATGAACAGGCCGGCGAGCCCCTCGGTCAGGTTGGCGCGGGTCTTGCCCAACCCCTCGCGCATGCGCGCGAACAGGCCCTTCTTCTTGCCCTGGGGCTTCTCGCGGGCCTCGGCCCTGGGCGCCTCCCCCGGCGCCGGAGCGGGCTCGGGCTCCGGCTCGGCTGGCGACTGGACGGCGGGCTCGGCCTCGGGCTCCGCGGCCGGCGGTTCGGCGTCTGCCACCTCGGGCGTCTCGGGCTCGGACGCTTCCGGTTCGACGTCGGCTGCCCGGGGCGTCTCAGGCGCCTCTACCGGCGCGGTTTCGGCGCCTGCCGTAGGGGTCTCGGGCTCCTCGACCGGCTCAGGCTCAATGGCCGGCTCGGGCGCTGCGGACGCCTCGGTTTCATCGTCGCGCTCGGCGACGGGTGCCGGCTCGGTCGCCGGGGCGGGCTGCGCCTCGGTCGGCGTCTCGGCCTCCGGCTCGGCCGTCGCGGCATCAGGCGCCTCCTCCTGCTCGACCTCGGGGGCCTGCTGGGGCTCCTGCTGCTGCTCTTGCTGCTTCTTCTTGCGCTTGAAAAAACCGAACATGGGGGGATTCAGCCTCGCGGGTGAACGAATCGCCACATCCTACCATCGCGCACCATGACTGTGGACAAGGCGCCCGCTACAATCGCGCCCATGAGCCGACGACGCCCCTCCTCCCGTTCCTCGACGCCTGCCCGCGGCCGCGGCAAGCAGGCGACCTCCCGCCCCGCCGGGCAGCTGCGCATCATCGGCGGCGAGCATCGCCGCCGCCGGCTGCCGGTGCTGGACAGCCCGGGCCTGCGCCCCACGCCGGACCGCGTCCGCGAGACGCTGTTCAACTGGCTGGGCATGGCCACGCCCGGCGCCCGGGTGCTGGATCTGTTCGCCGGCACCGGTGCGCTGGGCCTGGAGGCGCTCTCGCGCGGCGCCGCCGAGGCGACGCTGGTGGAGCGCGACGCGCGGGTCGCCCGGGCGCTGTCCGATAACCTGGCGACGCTTGGCATCGCGTCCGCCGAGGTCAGCGTCGCCGATGCGCTCGGCTATCTCGAGGCCGGGCTCGCCGAGGAACGGTCGCCCTTCTCGCTGGTGTTCCTCGACCCGCCCTTCCGCCAGGGCCTCGCCGCGCCCTGCTGCCGCGCGCTCGAGGCCGGTTGGCTGGCGGCGGACGCCTGGATCTACGTGGAGACCGAGTCGGAGCTCACGCCGGCGGTGCCGAGCGGCTGGCGGCTGCATCGCGAGGTGCGGGCCGGCGACAGCACCGGGCGGCTCTATCACCGCCCGGACACGGCCGGCGCGTCGCCCGACGACGACGCTTGCTGAGCCCCCTCCACGGCGTTAGTCTGCCGCTGCAGGACGCCAATCACGGGCCCCGCCCCGCCGACATCGTCAGGAGAAACGGATGAGCATCGAACTCTTCAACCAGCTCGAACAGAAGGTATCCAGCGCCGTCGAGGCACTGGAATTGATGAAACTGGAAGCCGAGGAGCTGCGCGAGGAAAACGCTCGCCTCAAGCAGGAGCGTGAGGAATGGGAACGTCGCCTGTCCGCGCTGCTGGGCAAGTTCGACGATGTCGAGACCGGCAACACCGCCGAACAGCAGGCCGGCTGACGTCCCGGACCGCTCCGCCCCTGGCCGGTCCGTCGTTCGTCAGGCCAGGGGGAGAGACATCAGCAACGCGTCCTCGCGTTCGGTGCCGGCCAGCGGCGGATAGTAGCCGCGCCGGCGCCCGTCTTCCGCGAATCCCGCCCGCCGATACAGCGCGATCGCCGCGGCATTGCCTGCCCTGACCTCCAGCAGCAGCCGCTCGGCGCCCCACTCCCGCGCCCGCTCGATCACCGCGGCCAGCAGCCTTCCCGCCAGCCCCTCGCCGCGTCGTTCCGGTGCGATGAGAATGCTCTCGAGCTCGGCATCGAAGGGCTGACGCGACACCACCGCGTGGCCGATCAGCCCTGCCGCATCTTCCAGCCCCAGCACCGCGTATTCCGCCACCGCCAGCGCCTGCTCGAGCCGCGTCGCCGACCAGGGATGAGCCTGGCCGCTCGCCTCCAGTTCGATCAGCGCCGAAAGATCGGGAAGGCCCAACGCGCGCAGGCGAGGCTCAGGCATCGCCTTTCGCCTCGCCCTGAGCCTCACCATTCCACTCACGACGCCAGTCGAGCAGCCGCGGCCAGAGATCACGCTTGGCCTCGGCGCTTCCCCCCAGGGTCTCCAGCGCCGGCCCCTGCCAGGCCGGCAGGTCCAGCGCCGTCGAGCGCTCGCCGTCGATCGCCAGCACCCGCGTCAGGGTGGCGTCGTCGCCGAACACCAGCAGCCGTTCCGGCGCCCAGCCGCGACGCGCGCGGCCGGCCAGGAAGGCCCCGAGCCCCTGGCGCGCCTCGTCCAGCGGCGCCTGCACCTCCAGGCCTTCGATCTGGGGCCAGTGGAAGGGTTCGAAGGCCGGCGCATGCTCCGGGGTGACACCGGCGGCACGCAGCAGATTGACCAGCAGCCGCTGCGCCAGCGGCGAGGGGAACGCCTCGCCGGGCTGTACCACCAGCCAGCGCCCGTCCAGGCAGGCCACCTGCAGGGCGAAGCGCAGGGCTTCCCGGGACTCGTCGGCGGCAGTCTCCCGGGCAGGTGCCGACGCGACGGGCGGCGGCGTCTCCTCGGGAGCCGCCTCGGGCACCAGCCCGCCAAGCAGCGCACGCGCCTTGCGCTCGCCCGGCGGCGGACGCACGGGCGCCTCCGCCGCGGGCGACGCGGGGACGGTCGGTGCAGGAGACGCCTCCGCGGGCGCGTCCAGCAACGCCTGAAGGCGCTCGCCGGGCGCCTGCCGGGCGCCATCGTCCGGCGTCGGCAGCTCCCACTCGCAGGCCTCGGTCTCTCGGGCGTTGGGCAGCCGGTAGCGCGCCGTCCAGGCCGTCAGGCCCATGGCCTCCAGGTACTGCAGCCGCTGGGGCTCGGTGGTCACGACTGACCGCCGCCCCGGCAGTTCGGGGAGTCCGGGCGCGCTGCGCCGCGGGCCTGCCACTCCTCCGGGGTGTAAGGGTGCAGCGCCAGGGCGTGCACGGGGCCGGCCAGCTCGTCGGCCAGCAGCGCATAGATCTGCTGGTGACGCTTGACCGGCATGATGCCGGCGAAACGCGGCGACACCACGGTCACCTTGAAGTGGGTCTCGGAATTCGGCGGCACATGGTGCATGTGGCTCTCGTTCTCCACCATCAGGTAGGTGGGCTCGAGGGCCTGGAGCTTGTGCTCGATGGTCGACTGGATGCTCATCTCGGCGTTCCGCTGGTGAGTGTCGGGGATCATTGTACGCTTTCGGCCGCGGCGCGACGACGGGCGCGCAGCGCCTCGCCGGCCAGCGAGACACGCCCGAGGCTGGCCAGCAGCGACAGGCCGGTGGCCGCCATGCCGGCCCACAGCGTCGCTTGCACAGGTGCCCCGGCGGCCAGGCAGGCGCCGACCAGCGCCACGCCCAGGGACTGCCCCACGGTGCGCGTGGTGCTCATCACGCCGGAGGCATTGGCGCTCTTCTCGGCCGGCACGCTGCCCATCAGCTCGCGATTGTTGGGCGGCTGAAAGAAGCCGAAGCCGAGCCCGCACAGCGCGGTGCGCCACAGGCAGTCGATCACCTCGGCGTCGGCATCGAGCATCGCCAGGCTGCCCAAGCCGATCATCAGCAGCACCAGGCCCGCCGAGCTCAACAGGCTGGGGTTGAAACGATCGGCCAGCCGACCGGCGAGCGGCCCGGCCACCATGATCGTCAGCGGCCAGGGGGTGAACAGCCAGGCGGTCTCCAGCGGCGAGAAGCCCATCTCCTGCTGGTAGAGGAAGGACAGGGCGACGAAAGCCAGCCCCTGGCCGACGAAGGCCAGCCCCTGGGAGGACACCGCCAGGCTGAAGCGGCGCTCGGCGAACATCGACAGCGCCATCAGCGGATAGGGCGCGCGGCGCTGGCGGGCCAGGAAGGCGGCGCCGGCGATCAGGCTGAGGGCAAGCCAACCCAGCGTCTCGAGACCGGGGAGCTCGGCGCCGTTGCCGTCCATGGCCACGAAGAAACCGCCCAGCGTGACCATGGCCAGCAGCGCCCCCCAGCCGTCGAAGCCGCCGCGGCGGCCCGGCTCCCTGGGCAGCGCCCGCCAGGCCAGCACGACCGCCCCCATCGCCGGCAGCGCCGGCAGCGCGAACAGCCACGGCCAGCGGGCCACCGAGAGGATCGAACCGCCCAGCGCGGGTCCCGCGGCGTAACCGATGCCCACCACCAGCGAGCTCAGCCCCAGGGCACTGCCCAGCAGCCGCGAGGGAAAGATGGCGCGATACAGCGAGGGCCCGATCGACAGCGTCGCCGCCGCCGCCACGCCCTGCAGGGCGCGGAACGCCAGCAGCGCCTCCAGGCTGCGCGACAGCGCGCAGCCCAGCGCGGCGACGGCGAACAGCACCAGCCCGCCCATGTAGATCCGGCGCCGGCCGACCAGCTCGCTCAAGGCGGCGAAGACCAGCAGGAAGGCCGCGCAGGTCACCTGGAAGAGGTTGGTCACCCACACCGCGTCGGCCGGCGCCACCTCGAGATCGGCGGCGATGGAGGGCAGCGCCAGGTTGACCATGGAGTTGTCCATCACCGCCATGGTGGTGCCGAGGATCAGCGCCAGCACGGCGAGACGGCGTTCGGAACCCGGCAGGCCATCGTCGCCGGGGCGGTTCGAGAAGAGTCGGCTCATGTGTGATCGTCGCTGACAAGAAAACCGGCCGAAGCCGGTTTTCTCGAGGTTTACCTGCCGGATGGAAGCAGAATCAGTCCTGGTCCGTTTCCAGCAGCAGATTATCGTCCACTTCGGCCACTTCCAGGGCCGCCTCGTCATCGAGGTCGACGGCCAGGTAGCTGTACTCGAAGTGCAGGAAGCGCTGGAACAGCGCCCAGTCGAGGGTCTCGGGCCACTGACGCTCGTCTTCTTCCCAGGCGCGCAGCTCGGTCTCGAGGATCTCGAGATAGCGCTCGCGGACGAAGGCCTCGAGGGCCTCGGGGGTATCCATCTCGGGGATCAGATAGACGGTGCTTTCCCTTTCGACGTCGCCGAGCGAGAGGTCGTCGTCACCCAGGGTGGGTTCCAGGGCGTTGACCCAGTCGACGAAGTGCTGGGTCGGCCTGACGCTCAGGGCGGAACGGTTGAGCAGTTTCATCACGGTCTCCTCGACGTCGAAACGCTGCCATTATGGGTGCCAGGAGCGCTCCTTACCAACACTTCCCAAACAACCTGACTGCGCTGGGGCCAAACAAACGTCTTCCAGCACGCGGAAGGCAGCGAGCTAGACCAAGTCGGCGACGTCGGCTGGCACAGGGCAACGCGAACACGCTGTGAACCCTTCCCTGGGCGCTCCCTTCTTCCTGCTGCGCTGTCGCATCCTGCTTCGCTTGCAGGGCCTGGGGTGACCATCCGTGGTCACCCCGTTCGGCTATCGCCTCACCCCTGAAGAAGGAGGTTCGCTTATCCCCGTGCCAGCCTTGGAACGTCGGACCGTGTCAGTCCACCTGCGGGCGCATGGCCGGGAACAACAGCACATCCCGGATCGAGGCGCTGTCGGTCAGCAGCATCACCAGCCGGTCGATGCCGATGCCCTGGCCGGCGGTCGGCGGCAGGCCGTACTCCAGCGCGCGCACGTAGTCGGCGTCGTAGTACATGGCCTCGTCGTCGCCGGCCTCCTTCTCGGCCACCTGGGCGGCGAAGCGCTCGGCCTGATCCTCGGCGTCGTTGAGCTCCGAGAAGCCGTTGGCGATCTCGCGGCCGCCGACGAAGAACTCGAAGCGCTCGGTGACGAAGGGATCGCTGTCCTTGCGACGCGCCAGCGGGCTGACCTCGGTCGGATAGTCGGTGATGAAGGTCGGCTGCTGCAGGCGATGCTCGACGGTCTTCTCGAAGATCTCGATCTGCACCTTGCCCAGACCCCAGCCGTCCTTGACGTCGATGTCCAGGCGCTCGGCGATCTGGCGCGCGGCGGTCTCGTCGGCCAGCGACTCGGCATGGATGTCCGGGTTGTACTCGAGAATGGCGTCGAACACGCTCAGCCGGCGCAGCGGCTGGCCGAAGTCGTACTCGTAGCTCTCCAGCACCTCGCCCTCGGCGTCGCGCACGGTGTTGGTGACCACGGTGCTGCCTAGCACCCGCTGGGTGACCTCGCGCAGCATGGCCTCGGTCAGATCCATCAGGTCCTGGTAGTCGGCGTAGGCCTGGTAGAACTCGACCATGGTGAACTCGGGGTTGTGCCGGGTCGACAGCCCCTCGTTGCGGAAGTTGCGGTTGATCTCGAAGACGCGCTCGAAGCCGCCCACCACCAGGCGCTTGAGATACAGCTCCGGCGCGATGCGCAGGTACATGTCGATGTCCAGCGCGTTGTGGTGAGTGATGAAGGGCCGGGCCGTGGCGCCGCCGGGGATCGGCTGCAGCATCGGGGTCTCGACTTCCATGAAGCCGTGATCCTCGAAGAAGCGGCGCATGGCGCTGATCACGCCGGCGCGGGTCTGGAAGACCTCGCGCGAATCCGGGTTCATGATCAGGTCCACGTAGCGCTGGCGATAGCGGGCTTCCATGTCGGTCAGGCCATGGAACTTGTCCGGCAGCGGGCGCAGGCTCTTGGTCAGCAGGCGCGCCTCTTCCATCATCACGTAGAGGTCGCCCTTGCCCGACTTGTGCACCGGGCCGCGGCCGGCCACGATGTCGCCGATGTCCCAGCCCTTGATGTCCTCGAGCACGTCCGCCGGCAGGCCCTTCTTGTCGACGTAGAGCTGGATCTGGCCGCTGGCGTCCTGGATGACGATGAACGGTCCGCGCTTGCGCATGATGCGCCCGGCCACGGCCGCGGGACGCGCCAGCGCCTCGAGCTCGGGCTTGTCCTTGTCGCCCAGCTCGGCGGCCAGTTCGGCGGCGGTGCTGTCGCGACGAAAATCATTGGGGAAGGCACTGCCGCCGTCGGTGGCGGCGCGCTCGCGGCGCTCGGCCAGCTTGCCGCGGCGCTCCGCGATCAGGTGGTTCTCGTCCTGGGAAGTGTCCTGGTTAGCCATGTCGCTACCTGTTAAATCATGGTGTCGAATACAGAGACATCTCACCTAGAGCCGCGCGAGCGACGCCGAGACAAGGCGCCCCTCGGACAGAGCGCGGAGTTGACGAGTCGTCAATGAGCATCTCTGGCCGAGGGGCAACGCCGTATCGGCGAGCGCAGCAGGCTATAGGCCTTGTTTGAGGCTCGCCTCGATGAACGGGTCCAGATCGCCGTCCAGCACCTTGTCGCAGTTGCTGGACTGCACGCCGGTGCGCAGATCCTTGATGCGCTGATCGTCCAGCACGTAGGAGCGGATCTGGCTGCCCCAGCCGATGTCGGCCTTGGAGTCCTCGGCGGCCTGCTTGGCCGCGTTGCGCTTCTCCATCTCGTGTTCCCACAGCTTCGCCTTGAGCTGTTTCATGGCGAAGTCGCGGTTGGCGTGCTGGCTGCGCTGGCTCTGGCAGGCCACCACGATGCCGGTCGGCTCGTGGGTGATACGCACCGCCGAGTCGGTGGTGTTGACGTGCTGACCGCCGGCGCCGCTGGAACGATAGGTATCGACACGCAGGTCCGAGGGATTGATCTCGATCTCGAAGCTGTCGTCCACCTCGGGCGACAGGAACACCGAGGCGAAGGACGTGTGGCGGCGGCCGCCGGAGTCGAACGGGCTCTTGCGCACCAGGCGGTGAACGCCGGTCTCGGTGCGCAGCCAGCCGAAGGCGTACTCGCCCTGGATATGCACGGAGGCGGACTTGATGCCCGCCACCTCGCCGGCGGAGAGCTCGGTGATCTCGGCCTTGAAGCCGTGATGCTCGGCCCAGCGCAGGTACATGCGCAGCAGGATGTTGGCCCAGTCCTGGGCCTCGGTGCCGCCGGAGCCCGCCTGGATATCGAGATAGGCGTTGTTCTCGTCCATCTCGCCGGAGAACATGCGCCGGAACTCGAGCTTCTCGAGGCTTGCCTGGAGGTTCTCCAGCTCGCGCTGGACCTCCTCGACGGTGCCCTCGTCCTCCTCCATCTCGGCCAGCTCCAGCAGGTCCTGGCTGTCCGCCAGCCCCTGGTCCAGCTCATCGATGGTGGCGACGATGGCCTCGAGGGTCGCCCGTTCCTTGCCCAGTTTCTGGGCATGGTCCGGATCGCTCCAGACGTCGGGATCCTCGAGCTCGCGGGTGACTTCCTCTAGCCGATCTTTCTTTTCGGCATAGTCAAAGATACCCCCTCAGGACGTCTGTCCGCTCAGACAGGTCCTTGATGAGGTGGTTGATCGGATTGGTTTCCAGCATGGGGTTCGCCTGAATCCAAGGGAGATGAGGCGCGCGCCGGCGCCGGGCGCCAGCGGCGGAGAAAAGACGGGCATTGTAGCGAAATGCGCCGCCAGCGGCCATCCCACGCGGCGGCACAAAGACGGCGACCCGGCCGGTGGCCGGGTCGCGCGAGGCGGAGCGTCCGCGGTGTCTGACAAGGCGGCGGCTAGAAGCGATAGTCCACCGACAGCGCGAAGACGTCGGCTTCCACCTCGTACTCGCCGGACAGGTTACCGCGGCTGGCGTTCTCGTTGGTCAGGGTGGCGTCCTGGTCCATGTCGACGTCGTCGCCGAAGATGCGCAGATAGCCGGCGGTGATGCCGAGGTTCTCGGTCGGCTGGTAGGTGGCACCGAGAGAGGCCCAGCGGCGATCGGCGTCCGGCACCCGCGGGGTGCGATGCCGTGCATCCGGCACCGGGGTCTGGTCGATGCCAAGGCCCCCGCGCAGCGTCCATTGATGCGTCAGCGCGTAGTTCGCCCCCACCGAGAAGGCCCAGGTATCGTCCCAGTTCTCGGTGGTGGTGCTATCCGGCGTATTGTCGTTGAACTCGACAGTCAGCTCGTCGAAGCTGCTCCACTCGGTCCACTCGGCGTTGGCCATCAGCGCCAGCCGATCGGTCAGCTGGTGATAGACGCCCAGATTCAGGTTGGCCGGCGTGGTCAGCTCCGCCTTGCCACCGCCATTGGTGAAAGTATTCGTCAACTGGGCACCAGCCAGCGCTTGCTGGCCGGCGGCGCTATCGGAACTGAAATCGACGTCACCATCGAGCGTCAGATCGATCTCCGAGCGATAGCTGACGCCGAAGCGGGTCCGCTCGGTAGCCTGGAAGAGGGCGCCGAGGGTATAGCCATAGCCCCAGTCGTCTCCTTGGACTTCAGCCATGGCATTTGCCGCCCCAGCCGCCATCGGATTCCCCCCGATCGTTGCCATGTCCAGTGCATTGGACAAAGTCGCATCGGCGTACTGGGCACGCAGCCCCACGGCCAGATTGAGCCGCTCGGTGGCGCGATAGTTGAGCGTCGGCTGGATATCGATCGTCGTCAGCTCGGTCTCCACGGCGTGGTAGCGACCGATCCAGTCCTCGTCGTACTTGGTAGAAAGGCCGTAGGGCGAGTAGATCGCTAGCCCCAGGTCCCACTGATCGTTCAACTGCGTCTTGGCGGCGAAGCTCGGCACCCAGGCGGACTCACCCCCCTCGCCGGAGGCGCCGGCCGTGTACGGGATGCCGGCCACGTTCGAAGCCTCGGCGTCGTGCAGCTCGAAGGTGGCATCGATATAGGCCACCCCGCCGGCGACCTGATTGCCGTTGATATTGCCGATGGCGGCCGGGTTGTAGGCCATGAAGCTGACGTCCTCGGCACCGGCGGCGGTGTTGGAGAAGGCGTTGGCCAGGGTCTTGGCGCTTTGCTCGCGCACCTGGAAACCCGCGGCGGAGGCCTGGGCGGAAACGAGCGCCGCGGAGGCCAGGGCGACGGCGGCGGCGAGCTTGCGAGACGTGAAAGGCAGGGGCATGGCGCGGCTCCTAACGTTGCTGTTGTTATGGTGATGACGCGGCTGCCCGACAGTGTCGTCAGAACTCATCGCAAGGATCAAGGACAAACGACCGTTTAAATCCGATTTTTCCTAATACTTTGGTGGCACGCTCGTTTCATCTTCATGCGCAACAATGACTTGCCTTCTCATCCTGCCCACCCTTCCGAGCCCTGCGCCTCCATCTTGACCCTTGTGTAACCCAAGGGTTTTACACTCTGAGTATTCCCTTATCAGGAGACGCAAGGCATGAAGGTCAGCGAACTCGCCCGCCAGGCCGGCGTCACCGCCGAGACCGTGCGCCACTACACTCGCGAGGGGCTGCTGCGACCCGAGCGGAACCCGGACAACGGCTACCAGCTCTTCGACGATGCCGACCTGCGCCGGCTGCGTTTCATCCAACGCGCCCGCACCCTGGGCTTCGGCGTCGCCGAGATTCGCGAGATCCTCGAGCAGTCCGACCACGGCGACTCCCCCTGCCCGCTGGTGCGCGATCTGCTGGCCCGGCGCCTGCCGGAGATCCGCCACCGCATCCGCGAGCTCGAGGCCCTGGCCGAGCGCATGGAAGAAGCGCTGGCAGCCTGGGAGCACCTGCCCGACGGCATCCCGGACGGCCACAGCCTGTGTCGCCTGATCGAGAGCTTCCCCGAGCCGCTGGAGCCTACCGCCAGGAAAGCGGCGCCCAAGGAGACATCGTCATGAGCACAACGACACGCCTCGAGCGCACCGTGCCCGGCATGAGCTGCCAGGGCTGCGTGAAGCGCATGCGCGAGGCCATCCAGGCCGAAGACGCCGAGGCCGAGGTCACCGGCACACCGGCCGAGCGTCGCCTCCAGGTCATCTCCTCGCTCGGCGATGCCGAGCTCGACCGCGTGCTCGCGGACGCCGGCTATCACGCCGAGACGTCGTCCATCGAGCCGACCGCCAACGCCGAGACCAATGCCGAGCCGGCCCCCGGCTCCGCGCCGGAACCGGCGCCGACATCGACGGCGGCGTCCGCTGGCGACGGCGCCACCACTCAACGCCTGTCGATCACCGGCATGACCTGCGCCGGCTGCGTGAAGAGCGTGCAGCAGGCGCTGGAGCGCACGCCGGGGGTCGAATCGGCCACGGTCAACCTCGGCAACCACACCGCCCAGGTACGCGGCAGCGCCGACACCCAGGCGCTGATCGACGCCGTGGACGCGGTGGGCTACGGCGCCGAGCCGATCCTCGACCTGCGCCAGGCCGAGCAGGTCCGGGCCGAGCGCGACGTCGAGGAGTATCGCCGCCGGCTGCGCGGCAGCGTCCTGTCGCTGGCATTGGCCGTGCCGCTGATGGTCAGCATGTTCGTCTACCATCCCCAGCCGCTCGGCGCCGGGCGCTGGTTCTGGCTGACAGTGGGCCTGCTGACCCTGGCGGTGATGGCCGGGCCCGGCCGGCACTTCTTCCGCAACGCCTGGAAGAACCTGCGCCATCACCAGGCCAACATGGACACCCTGATCGCCATGGGCACCGGCACCGCCTGGCTCTACTCCATGGCGGTGGTGGCCTTCGCCGAGGCCCTGCCCGAAATGGCCCGCGGCCTCTACTTCGAGGCCTCGGCGATGGTGATCGGCCTGGTGCTGCTGGGCAACGCCCTGGAGCTGAAGGCCAAGGGCCGCACCAGCGACGCCCTGCGCCGCCTGCTCGACCTGCAGAGCCGCACCGCCCGGGTGATCCGCGACGGCCAGGAGCAGGAGGTCGAGATCGACGAGGTACGCGAGGGCGACCGGCTGCGCGTGCGCCCCGGCGAGCGCCTGCCGGTGGACGGCGAGGTGCTCGAGGGCGAGAGCCATCTCGACGAGTCCATGCTCACCGGCGAGCCCGCTCCGGTGGCCAAGGCGGCCGGCGACGAGGTCAGCGCCGGCACCGTCAACGGCCAGGGCGGGCTGGTCTATCGGACCACCCGAGTCGGCGCCGACACCCGGCTCGGCCGCATCACCGAGCAGGTGGCCCGCGCCCAGGCCTCGCGGCCGCCCATCGGCCGGCTCGCCGACACTATTTCCGGCATCTTCGTGCCGTCGGTGATGATCATCGCCGTGCTCACCGCGCTGATCTGGTTCAACGTCGGCGCCGAACCGCGGGTGCTGCACATGCTGGTCACCGCCAGCACCGTGCTGATCATCGCCTGCCCCTGCGCGCTGGGCCTGGCCACGCCGATCTCCACCATGATCGGCGTCGGCAAGGCCGCCGAGCACGGCGTACTGGTGAGAAGCGGCGAGGCGCTGCAGACCGCCAGCCATCTCACCACCCTGGTGGTGGACAAGACCGGCACCCTCACCGAGGGCAAGCCGCGGCTCACCGAGGCCGAGGTGCTGACGGGCGACGAGCAGGAGGCACTCGGCTGGGTGGCGGCGCTGGAGCGCGGCTCCGAGCACCCGCTGGCCACCGCCCTGCTCGCCCACGCCGAAGCGCAGAACGCTGAAGCGGCCGAGATCCAGGACTTCACCAGCGTGACCGGCGGCGGCGTGCGAGCCCGCACGGCCGACGGCCGAACGCTGCTGCTGGGCAACGCCCGGCTGCTCGAGGAGGCCGGCATCGATCTGGCCTCGGGCCAGGCGCGCGTCGAGGCGCTGGAGGGCCAGGCGCGCACCGTGGTCCAGCTGGCGGTCGACGGCGAGCTCGTCGCCCTGTTCGGCGTCAGCGATCCGCTGCGCGCCGATGCCAAGGCCGCCGTCGCGCGCCTGCGAGACGAGGGACTGACCCTCGTGATGCTGACCGGCGACAACGCGCACACCGCCCGCGCCATCGCCGACGAGGTCGGCATCGACGAGGTCCGCGCCGGGCTGCTGCCCGAGGACAAGCACGCCGAGATCGAGCGGCGCCAAGCCAACGGCGAGACGGTCGGCATGGTCGGCGACGGCATCAACGACGCCCCGGCCCTGGCCCGCGCCGACGTCGGCTTCGCCATCGGCCAGGGCACCGACGTGGCCATCGAAAGCGCCGGCATCACCCTGATGCGCGACTCGCTGCACGGCGTGGCCGACGCCATCGCCATCAGCCGCGCCACCCTGACCAACATCAAGCAGAACCTGGTGGGCGCCTTCGGCTACAACGTGCTCGGCATCCCCATCGCCGCCGGCGCGCTCTACCCGCTGACCGGCAGCCTGCTGTCGCCGGTGATCGCCGGCGCCGCCATGTCGGCCTCGTCGATCACCGTGGTCGGCAACGCCAGTCGCCTGCGCAGGTTCCGCCCCCAGGGGGTCGCCGCGCCCGACGAGACCTCTTCTTCCGGCAAACAGGAGGCATCCGCATGAGCTGGATCGTCAATCTCGCCGGCCTGGCGCTGATCGCCCTGATCGCCTGGTGGTTCTGGGGCCAGCGTTGACCGACGCCCGGGACCGCCGGCGCTACGCTTGAGAGATGAAGCCAAAGGGAGGATCCCCGATGCCCGAACTCAACGGCGTGCTGGAAACGGCCCTCTACGTGGCGGACATGCCCCGGGCCCGGCGCTTCTTCGAGACGGTGATGGGGCTCAGCCCCTTCAACGCCGACCATCGCTTCACCGCCTATGACGCCGGCGCCGGCACGGTGCTGCTGCTGTTTCTCGACGGCGAGACCAGCGAGACGGTGGTGCTGCCCGGCGAGATGGGCACCATCCCGCCCCACGACGGCGCCGGCCGGGTGCACATGGCCTTCGCCATCGCCGCGCCGGCGCTGCCCGACTGGGAGGCCCAGCTGGGCGAGCACGGCGTCGGGATCGAGGGCCGCACCCACTGGCCGCGGGGCGGTGAGAGCGTGTATTTCCGCGACCCCGACGGCCACCTGCTGGAGCTGGCCACGCCGGGGGTATGGCCGACCTACTGACCGCTTAACGCACCGCCGCGGCGTGCTCGACCATCAGCTGCAGCGATTCGCGGCCGCGCCAGCGGTTGCGGTTGAGCTTGTAGGCGCAGTGCAGCCGGTCGCCGACGCCGAAGGCCGGCACCTCGCCCGGGGTCAGTGCCCGGAACCAGATCGCCCTGGTCGACACCGGGCCGGCCGAGAGCTCCATCATCAGGTGATTGCCCTCGGCGCCCACCGGGCGCAGCGACTCCACCAGGAACTCGCCTTCGAACAGCGGCGGGTCGAACTCGCGGCCGTAGGGCCCGAGCGCCTCCAGCTCGTCGAGGGTGGCGAGGCTCAGCTGGGCCGGTGCCAGTTCGCCGTCGGTGAAGACCTTCGGGAACAGCTCGGTGTCCCCGAGCTGCTCGCTAACCGCCTGCAGGAAGGCGGCGCGGAAGGCCTCGAGGGATTCCACCGGCACGCCGACGCCGGCGGCGCCGCGGTGGCCGCCGAAGCGCGGCAGCGCCTCGGGGGCGAGCTCAAAGGTGCGCTGCAGGGCGTCGCGCAGGTGCAGCGCCTCGATGGAGCGCCCCGAGCCGGTCAGCATGCCGGCCTGGGCGGCCGGGGTCAGCACCAGGGTCGGCCGACCGAAGGCCTGCACCAGCCGTGAGGCGACGATGCCCTGCACGCCGGGATGGCCGTCCTCCAGATAGACCACCAGCGCCGGCGCGTCGTCGGCCAGCTGCGGCCGGGCCAGTGCCCGCGCCTGCTCGGCCATGTCGGCCTCGATGGCCTTGCGCGACTGGTTGTCCTGGTCGAGCGTTTCCAGATGCCGCGCCGCCGTGGCGTCGTCCGCCGCGAGCATGAAGTGCAGCGCGGCGTAGGGATCGTCGAGCCGCGAGCGGGCGTTGATCCGCGGGCCCATCTGGAAGGCCAGGGTCTCGGCGTCGAAGGGCACGCTGTCGGCGCCCAGCCGTTCGGCCATGGTCCGCCAGCAGGCCGCCTCCATGCGATTGATCAGCGCCAGTCCCTGGGTGACCACGGCGCGGTTGGCGGCACTGCCGCCGAGCGACACGCAGTCGGCCACGGTGCCCAGCGCCACGTAGGAGAGCCAGGGCGAGAGCTTGGGCGTGGCGGCCGCCAGCACGCCCCACTCGATCAGCACCGACCGGGCCAGCGACATGGTCAGCCAGGCGACCATGCAGCCGGCAATGGTCGGGTCCGGGTAGTCACAGTCGTCGCGGGTCGGGTTGACGGTGGCGAAGGCCGAGGCCGGCGGCCCCTCCACCGGCAGTGCGTGGTGGTCGCTGACGACCACGTCGATGCCGGCGGCCTTGAGCCGGGCGATGCGCGGCTCGTCGCTGCTGCCACAGTCGGCGGTGATCACCAGGCTCGGCCGCGGCGAGAGCTTCAGCGTGCGCTCCACCAGCGGCAGGCTGATGCCGTAGCCGTCGTGGATGCGGTGGCCGATCAGGCTGTGCAGCCTGTCTTCCGGCACGCCGAACAGCTCGTTCAGGGTGCGCCGGATCACCACGTGGGAGGTGATGCCATCGACGTCGTAGTCGGTGAGGATGCCGATGTGATCGCCCTCGACCACCGCCTGGGCGATGCGCTCGGCCGCCGGGCGCGCGTCCTTGAGCCGCTCGGGGTGCGCCAGGTGGCGAAGGCTCGGCGACACCAGCGGCGCAAGCTCGCCGGCATGACCAGACAGACGCCCGGCCAGCACGCGGGCCTGCAGCGGCGTCAGCCCCTCCGCCAGGGCACGGGCCTCCAGGGCCTCGTCGCGGGGGCGCGGCAGGATACGGGTCGTCAACGCGTCTTCGGATACGGGCGTCGGGGTAGCGTCCACGGAAACTCCTGGAGATGACGGCAAGACGCCCGGCGAACCGGGCGTCATGGGGGCAACGGTGATACCGGGGAACCGCCGGAGACGGGCGCCCCCGGAGCGGCCTGCGAGCCGGGACCGACTCAGCGCCGGTTGTCGGCCACGAACTGCTGCACGGCGGCGAGCTCGGCCGGCAGCACGCTGTAGCGCTCCTCGCGCTCCAGCAGGTCGTCCATGTGCGGCGGCAGCGGCACGCCCGGGAAGCCGGCCTTGACCACCGCCTCGGCGAACTTGGCGGGATGCGCGGTGGCCAGGGTGACCATCGGCACGCTGCCGTCACCGCGCTCGCGCTCGGCGGCGCGATAGCCGGTGGCGGTGTGCGGGTCGAGGATCTCCTGGGTGCGGTGATGGGCCTCGCGGATCACTTCCAGGATGGTGGCGTCGTCGATGCTGTGGCTGGCGAACATCTCGCGCAGCCGCGCCAGCGGCGCATCGGCCAGCGCCGAGGGCTCGTCCTGGAAGCGCTCGAGCAGTTCGGCCACGGCCGCGCCGTCACGCTGATAGGCCTCGAACAGCAGACGCTCGAAGTTGGACGACACCACGATGTCCATGGACGGCGCCAGGGTCGCGACCAGTTCCTTCCTGGAGAAGTCGTTGTCGGCCAGGGTGCGGTGCAGGATGTCGTTGGCGTTGGTGGCGATCACGAAGCGCTCGACCGGCAGGCCCATGCGGTAGGCCATGTAGCCGGCGAAGACGTTGCCGAAGTTGGCCGACGGCACGCAGAAGCTCACCTTGCGGTGCGGCGCGCCGAGCGCCACGGCGGAGGCCACGTAGTAGACGATCTGGGCCATGATGCGCGCCCAGTTGATCGAGTTCACCGCCACCAGCCGAGTGCCGTTCAGGAAGTCCTGGTTGGCGAAGCTGGCCTTGACCATGGCCTGGGCGTCGTCGAAGTTGCCCTCGATGGCGACGTTGAACACGTTGTCCGCCAGCACGGTGGTCATCTGGCGACGCTGGACCTCGGACACCCGCTCGTGGGGGTGCAGAATGAAGATGTCCAGGTTGTCGCAGTGGCGGCAGCCCTCGATGGCGGCCGAGCCGGTGTCGCCGGAGGTGGCGCCCATGATCACCGCACGCTCGCCGCGCTTCTTGAGGAAGTGGTCGAGCAGCCGGCCGAGCAGCTGCAGGGCCACGTCCTTGAACGCCAGCGTCGGGCCGTGGAACAGCTCGAGCAGGAAGTGGTTGGCATCGAGCTGGTTCAGCGGCACCACGGCGTCGTGGCTGAAGGTGGCGTAGGCGTCGCGAACGATCTCGCGGAAGGTGTCGTCGTCGATCTCGCCGCCCACATAGGGCTGCATCACCCGGAAGGCGATCTCAGCGTAGGAGCAGCCAGCCATGTCGGCCAGCTGCTCGTGGCTCAGCTGGGGGACGGTCTCGGGCACGTAGAGGCCGCCGTCGCTGGCCATGCCGGTGAGCACGACCTCCTCGAAGGAGAGCGCGGGCGCCTGCCCGCGAGTACTGATATAGCGCATCATTCCACTCCGTGGGACTCGAGCTACGGGCTACGGGCTACGGGCATATCGCTGCCCGCCGCCCGCTGCCCGAGGCACGCGGCCGATGGTTATTGATTCTCTTCCAGCGACTCGACGCGAATGCGAGTGACGGAACCGGCGATGTCGGCCATGGCCTCGATCTTGCGGATCGCCTCGTTCATGTGCTTCTCGCGGGTGCGGTGGGTCATCAGGATGATCGGCACCAGCTCGCCCTCGGTCGCCTCCTTCTGGATCAGCGCCTCGATGGAGATGCCTTCCTCGGAGAGGATGGTGGCGACGCGAGCCAGCACGCCGGGACGATCGACCGCCAGCAGACGCAGGTAGTAGGCGGTGCTGATCTCTTCCATGGCCAGGATCGGCGGCTGGTCGGCGTTCTCGCCGATGCCGCTGAAGGCCAGGTAGGGCACGCGGTAGTGGTGGTCGGTGGCGATGTCGCGGGCCACGTCGAGCACGTCGGCGACCACCGCGGAGGCGGTCGGCTCGGCGCCGGCACCGGCGCCGTAGTAGAGGGTCGGGCCCACGGCGTCGCCCATCACGGCGATGGCGTTCTTGACGCCGTGCACGTTGGCCAGCAGCCGCTCCTTGGGAATCAGCGTCGGATGCACGCGCAGCTCCAGGCCCTCGTCGGTGCGCTTGGAGATGCCCAGGTGCTTGATGATGTAGCCCAGGTTGTCGGCCTGCTCGACGTCCTCGGCGGTGACCCGGGAGATGCCCTCGGTGTAGGCCTTCTCGAACTGCAGCGGCACGCCGTAGGCGATGGAGGCCAGGATGGTCAGCTTGTGGGCGGCGTCGATGCCTTCCACGTCGAAGGTCGGGTCGGCCTCGGCGTAGCCCAGCGCCTGGGCCTCGGCCAGCACGTCCTCGAAGGCGCGGCCTTCGTCGCGCATGTGGGTGAGGATGAAGTTGCCGGTGCCGTTGATGATGCCGGCCAGCCACTCGATGCGGTTGGCGCCCAGACCCTCGCGCAGCGACTTGATTACCGGGATGCCGCCGGCCACCGCGGCCTCGAAGGCCACGATCACGCCCTTCTCGTGGGCGGCCTGGAAGATCTCGTTGCCGTGCACCGCGATCAGCGCCTTGTTGGCGGTGACCACGTGCTTGCCGTTCTCGATGGCGGTCAGCACCAGCTCGCGGGCCACGTCGTAGCCGCCGATCAGTTCGACGACGACGTCGATGTCGGGATTGGCCGCGACCTCGAAGATGTCCTGGGTCGTCTTGATGCCGGTGACGTCACACTCGGGGTTCGGCGTGCGGAAGGCCACCTGCTCGATGACGATCGGACGCCCCGCCCGACGGGCGATCTCGTCGGCGTTGCGCGTCAGTACGTTGAAGGTCCCGCCGCCGACGGTGCCCAGGCCACAGATTCCCACTCTCACCGGTTTCAATGTCTTTCCCCTCGTTACTGCTTGGTGTCTCAGCGATGTTCGACCCGAAGGCCCGCGCGCTCGATGGCGCGCCTATTCGTCGTTCAGGCCCAGCATGGTCGCCAGGCGTTCGGCCGGCACGTAGCCGGGCACCAGGCGCCCGTCGGGCAGCACGATGGCCGGGGTGCCCTGCACGCCCAGCTGCATGCCCAGATGATACTGTTCCTCGACCGGATTGTCGCAGCTTGCGTTGCCTTCGAGCGCCTCTTCGCGCTTGGCCGTCGACATCGCCTCGCTGGGATTGTCGGCGCACCAGACCTGCTGCAGCTCACGGGCCCCCGGCGAGCTCATCCCGCCGCGCGGAAAGGCCAGGTAGTCGACTTCGATACCCATCTCGTTGAGGCGCGGCACCTCCTCGTGCAGGCGGCGGCAGTAGGGGCAGGTGGTGTCGGTGAACACCGTGACCCGCGCCTTCGGCTCGTCGGTGCCGCGGAAGATCACCCGCTCCTCGTCAGGGATCGCCGCGACGCGGGCGGCCCGCTCGGCGTTGCGCGCCTGCTCGGAGAGGTTCACCAGCCCTCCCTCGGCGTTCTCGTAGAGGTCGCCGACCAGGAAGTAGCCGCCATCGGCATCGGTATAGAAGCGCTCGCCGGTTTCCAGTCGCACCGCGTAGAAACCCGCCAGCGGGGTCTCCTCGATATGCTCCACCGGCATCTGCTGGCCGTCGACCTCGAGACGTTCGGTCAGCCGCTCGATGGCCGGGTCCTGGGCCAGGGCGGGGAGTGACAGAGCGGCGAGCATACCGCCGGCGACAACACGGGAGATGGGTCTCATGATTCAGCCTCGGGGATGATGATCGGCGTGCAGGACCTCGAGCCGGGCCTGCGCGACATGGGTATAGATCTGCGTGGTCGACAGGTCGCTGTGACCGAGCAGCAGCTGTACGACACGCAGATTGGCCCCATGATTCAACAGATGGGTGGCGAAGGCGTGGCGCAGGGTGTGCGGCGACAGCGGGCGATCGATGCCGGCGACCAGGGCATGGGCCTTGATACGGTGCCAGAAGGCCTGGCGCGTCAGGCAGGCGTCACGCCGACCGGGAAACAGCGCCGGCCGAGACGGGTCGTCCATCAGCGCCGCACGCCCGGTACGCAGGTAGCGCGACAGCCAATCCACCGCCTCTTCGCCGAGCGGCACCAGGCGTTCCTTGTCGCCCTTGCCGCGCACCCGCACCACGCCCTGGCGCAGGTTGACGGCGTCGGTGGTCAGCCCGACCAGCTCGCTGACGCGCAGCCCGGCGGCATAGAGCACCTCGAGCATGGTGCGATCGCGCAGCCCCAGGTCGCTGCCGAGGTCCGGCGCGGCCAGTAGCCGCTCCACCTCGTCCTCTTCCAGGGTGTCCGGTAGCGACGGCCGGGCCGGCGGCAGCTTCACCTCGGCGATCGGGTCGTGGTCGATGCGCCCCTCGGCCAGCGCCCAGCGGTAGAAGCGTCGCAGGCTCGACAGCAGCCGGGCATTGCTGCGCAGCTTGTAGCCGTCGTCACGCCGGGCGTCGAGCCAGGCCGGCAGGGCCTCGGCGCCTGGCGCCAGCAGCGTGGCGTTGCGCCCGTCTAGCCAGGCCGCCCAGGCGGTCAGGTCACGGCGATAGGCCGCCAGGGTGTTGTCGCTGGCGCCCTCTCCCAGCCACAGGTCATCGAGGCAGGCCTCGATCAGCGCCAGGGCCTCGTCAGCGATGGTCGTCATGGCGTTCCTCGCCCCCTGAACGACGAAACCCCGCCCCGCGACTGCGGTGACGGGGTTGCGATGTCACGCGGACTGACAAGCCGCGTCACCACTGGCCGGCGAGGCGTCGCCTCAGGCCAGCTTTTCCTTGATGCGGGCGGACTTGCCGCTGCGCTCGCGGAGGTAGTACAGCTTGGCCTGGCGAACGTCGCCGCGGCGCTTGACGCTGATGGAGTCGACCAGCGGGCTGTAGGTCTGGAAGGTCCGCTCGACGCCGACACCGTGGGAGATCTTGCGCACGGTGAAGGCGGAGTTCAGGCCGCGGTTACGCTTGCCGATGACGACGCCTTCGAAGGCCTGCAGACGCTCGCGGCTGCCTTCCTTGACCTTGACCTGGACGGTCACGGTGTCGCCCGGGGCGAATTCCGGCACTTCCTTGCTCATCTGCTCGGCTTCGAGCGCCTGGATCACCTTGTTCTTGCTGCTCATGACTTAACTCCTCGATAACATGCATGATTCGCCGATCCGGCAGTGGATGGCCGACGAATCGTGATCCCGGCGCTCGAATGCCTCGACGCGCGGGAGTCCTGTTGGTGACGCAGGTCACCGCCTCTCGTGGCGTGTCCTGCACCTCCGCCCGGCCTAGTCGCCTTCGGCCGGCACGTACTCCTCGATGAACTCCTTGAGCAGAGCCTGCTGCTCGGCGTCCAGCGTCCTGCCCTCGAGCAGGTCGGGTCGCCGGAGCCAGGTCCGCCCCAGGGACTGCTTGAGCCGCCAGCGCCGGATGGCGCCATGGTGGCCGCTGAGCAGGACATCCGGCACCCGCCGCCCGTCGATCACCTCGGGGCGCGTGTAGTGCGGACAGTCCAGCAGTCCGTCGTTGAAGGAGTCCTCGACCGCGGAATCCTGATGGCCCAGCACGCCAGGCACCAGCCTTGCCGCGGCATCGATCAGCACCATCGCCGGCAGCTCGCCGCCGCTCAGCACATAGTCGCCGATCGACCATTCTTCATCGATGTCGGCTTCAACGACCCGTTCATCGATGCCTTCGTAGCGTCCGGCCACCACCACCAGGGGTGGGCCTTCCGCCAGCTCCTGCGCGCCGCGCTGATCCAGCTGACGCCCCTGGGGCGAAAGATAGATCACCTTCGGGCGTTGCCCGGTGGCGTCCTCGGCCCGCTCGCGGGCATCGTGGATGGCCGAGCGCAGGGTGTCGACCTTCATCAGCATCCCCGGTCCGCCGCCGTAGGGGCGGTCGTCCACGGTGCGATGCCGGTCGGTGGCGTAGTCCCGGGGATTCCAGAACTCCAGGGCGATCTGCCCCTTGTCCACCGCTCTGCCCGTCACGCCCTGACGGGTCAGCGCCTCGAACATCTCGGGGAACAGCGATACCACACCGACCCACATGGAGGCGTCGCTGCGACTCAAAAGTCCGGATCCCAGTCGACGGTCATCACGCCGGCCTCGAGATCCACCTTCTGCACGACCTCGTCGGGCAGGAAGGGCAGCAGTCGCTCGCGATCGTCGATGGCGTCATGCCCCTTCACGACCATGACGTCATTGGCGCCGGTCTCGAAGAGGTAGTCGACGCGGCCCAGCGTCACGCCGTCGCGGGTCACGACCCGCAGGCCTTCCAGCTGGTACCAGTAGAACTCGTCGTCGCCGTCGAGTTCGGGCAGCTCGGCCGTGGGCAGCAGCACTTCGGCGCCAGCCAGGGCCTCGGCCTGATCTCGACCGTCGACGCCTTCCAGGCGGGCCACCAGGCCCTTGCCCTGCGGGCGTCCCTGGACGAGACAATAGCGCACGAGACGGCCCTGATGACGCAGCACCCACTCGTCGTACTCGAGGATGCCTTCCATCGGGCTGGTGTACGAATACACCTTCAGCCAGCCCTTCACACCGTAGGGGCTGGTCAACTTGCCCAGCACCACGTGCTCATTGGCCGGTGTCGGCTCGACGCCTGCGCTCATCGCGATCCTGCCTCAGACATTCGGGGCATCAGGCCGATCAGGCCTGCTTGCGGGCTTCCTTGACCAGCTCGGCGACGCGGCCGGACAGCTGGGCGCCCTGGTCCTGCCAGTGCTGAACGCGGTCGAGGTCGACGCGCAGACGCTCTTCCTGGCCGCGGGCGACCGGGTTGAAGAAGCCGAGACGCTCGATGAAACGGCCGTCACGGGCCTTGCGAGAATCGGTCACGGTGAGGTGGTAGAAGGGACGCTTCTTGGCGCCACCACGTGCCAGACGAATGGTAACCATGCGTTGACTGTCCTTCGGTTGAGTTACGGAGGTTGTCGGTCGGGGCCAGGCCCTCGACAATCGGATCGACCGCACCCCGGAGGGTGCGCCGCCGGGTGTTCGGTCACGAGAAGGCCCGCGAAAAACGCGGACCTGCCAGTGAAGACGCCGCATTCTACGGAAATCTCCCCGGCTTGGAAACCTTTTTGGGCCGCGGGACGGGGCCCTCAGCGTCGCGGCAGACCGCCGCCAGGGCCGCCCATGCCGCCGGGACCGCCCATCCCCCCCATGCCGCCGGGGCCTCCCGGGCCACCGCCGCCCATCATGCCGGACATGCCGCGCATCATCTTCTGCATGCCGCCTTTCTTGCCGGCCTTCTTCATCATCTTCTGCATCTGCTTGTGCTGCTTGAGCAGGCGATTGAGATCCGGCACCTGCAGGCCGGCACCGGCGGCGATGCGACGCTTGCGCGAGCCGTTGATGATGTCGGGGTTGCGGCGCTCCTTGGGCGTCATCGAGTTGATCAGCGCCTCGAGCTTGCCCATCTCCTTCTCGGGACCCGGGCCCTGGGCCATCTCGGCCATCTGCCCCATGCCGGGCAGCTTGCCGAGCAGGCCGCCCATGCCGCCCATCTTCTTGAGCTGCTGGAGCTGGTCGCGGAAGTCCTCGAGATCGAAGCCGTCGCCCTTCTTGACCTTCTTGGCCAGCTGCTCGGCCTTGCCCTTGTCGACGGTGCGCTCGGCCTCCTCGATCAGCGACAGCACGTCACCCATGCCGAGGATGCGCGAGGCCACGCGGTCCGGATGGAAGGGTTCGAGGGCGTCGACCTTCTCGCCCACGCCCATGAACTTGATCGGCTTGCCGGTGACGTGACGCACCGACAGCGCCGCACCGCCACGGGCGTCGCCGTCAGCCTTGGTCAGGATGACACCGGTCAGCGGCAGCGCCTCGTGGAAGGCCTTGGCGGTGTTGGCGGCGTCCTGGCCGGTCATGGAGTCGACCACGAACAGCGTCTCGTCCGGCGACACGGCGTTCTCGAGGGCCTGGATCTCGGCCATCATCGCCTCGTCGATGGCCAGACGGCCGGCGGTGTCGACGAGCACCACGTCGTGGAACTGGATCTTGGCGTGCTTGATCGCCGCCTCGGCGATGGCCACCGGCTGCTGGTCGCTGCTCGACGGAAAGAAGTCGACCTCGACCTCCTTGGCCAGGGTCTCGAGCTGGTCGATGGCCGCCGGGCGGTAGACGTCCGCGGACACCACCAGCACCTTCTTCTTCTCACGCTCGCGCAGGTAGCGCGCCAGCTTGGCCACGGAGGTGGTCTTGCCCGCGCCCTGCAGGCCGGCCATCAGCACCACCGCCGGGCGACCCTTGAGGGTCAGCCCCTCGTTGGCCTCGCCCATGATCGCCTCGAGCTCCTGCTGGACGATCTTGACGAACTGCTGGCCCGGCGAGAGGCTCTTCGAGACCTCCTGGCCCACGGCACGCTCGCGCACCCGGTCGATGAACGCCTTGACCACCGGCAGGGCGACGTCGGCCTCGAGCAGCGCCCGCCGGACCTCGCGCAGGGTGTCCTTGACGTTGTCCTCGGTCAGGCGCGCCTGACCCTTGATCGATTTGAGCGTCTGGGACAGACGATCGCTGAGATTCTGAAACATGGGGCCTCTCCGCAAACGATGGCCTGGGAAGCCGCATCAGCCCCCGGCATGACGCGTCCGGGCGGGACTTTCCCATAATGGGACGAAATTATACGCCTTGTGGCCGCGAGTCTCCATGGCAGCGGCCCGGGCCCGGCTGGGCGGCGCGTGGAGGATTCGGTATAGTGGCACCTCCATTTCCTCTTGCTGGACGCTGGCGAAGGCGCACGGATAGCCATCGATGTACGCGCTCCCCCTGGCCCTGGTGGCCTTCATCTTCTACATCGCCGCCGCTTCCTGGCAGGGCCTGACCCTGTTTCGACGCGTGGCACCGCGGGACACCCTGGTCCGCGGCCTCGGCGCCGCCGGCCTGCTCTGCCACCTGCCGCTGGCCGTGGGCCTGCTCGACGCAGGCGATTCACTGCAGCCAGGCTTCTCGACCAGCGTGGTGCTGGCCGGTGCCCTCGCCGTTCTGGTGCTGCTGCTCGTCAGCCTGTTCAAACCGGTGCTCAACGTCGCCACCGGGCTCTTCCCGCTGGCCGGCGCGGTACTGCTGCTGGCCATCGAGTGGCCGAGCCCCGAGAAGGGCAGCACCATGACGCCCGGCATCGCCCTTCACGCCCTGAGCGCGGCGCTAGCCTTCGCCCTGCTGGCCATCGCCGCCGTCCAGGCGGTGCTGCTAGGCGTGCAGAACCAGGCGCTGCGTCACCACCACATCCGCGGCGTGGTCCAGTCGCTGCCGCCGCTGACCACCATGGAACGGGTGCTGTTCGAGCTGCTCTGGGGCGGCATGATCCTGCTGACCCTGTCGATCGCCAGCGGCTTCGCCTTCGTCGACAACATGTTCGCCCAGCACCTCGTCCACAAGACGGTACTGTCGCTGGTCGCCTGGGTGATCTTCGCCGCCCTGCTGACCGGCCACCATCGCCTGGGCTGGCGCGGCATGCGCGCGGTGCGCTGGACCCTCGGCGGTTACCTGGTGCTGCTGCTGGCCTATTTCGGCAGCAAGTTCGTGCTCGAGATCCTGCTGGCGCGTCCTTGACACCACCGGTCCCCGTCCCTACAACTCAAGCCTTGATACGCGATTGAGGATCCTTCGACTTGAACGACGATTTCCCCCTGGGATTGCTGTTCGGCCTGCTGCTGCTGCTCATCTGCCTCTCTGCCTTCTTCTCGAGCTCCGAGACCGGCATGATGTCGATCAACCGCTATCGCCTGAGCCACCGGGCCAACGAAGGCGAGCGCCGGGCCCAGCGGGTGATGCGTCTGCTCGGCCGCCCCGATCGCCTGATCGGCGTGATCCTGATCGGCAACAACTTCGTCAACAACCTCGCGGCCTCGATCGCCACCATCATCGCGATCCACTTCTTCGGCGAGGTCTCCGGGCCCGCCGTCGCCACCAGCCTCCTGACCATCGCCATCCTGATCTTCGCCGAGGTCACGCCCAAGACCTACGCCGCGGTGAAGCCGGAGCGCATCGCCTATCCGGCCTCGCGAGTGCTGGAGCCGCTGCTCAAGCTGCTCTACCCGCTGGTGTGGCTGGTCAACGCCATCTCCAACGGCCTGCTGCGGCTGCTCGGGGTCAAGACCCTCGAGGGCGGCGGCGACAACCTGACCCGCGACGAGCTGCGCACCGTGGTCCATGAGGCCGGGCCGCTGATCCCTCGCCGCCACCAGGCGATGCTGGTATCGATCCTCGATCTCGAGAACGTCACGGTGAACGACATCATGGTGCCCCGCCACGAGGTGATGGGCATCGATCTGGACGACGACCTCGACGCCATCCTGACCCAGATCCGCACCAGCCAGCACACCCGCCTGCCGGTCTACAAGGGCGACATCAACAACATCATCGGCATGCTGCACCTTCGCAACGCGGCGCGCTTCCTGTCCCGTGGCGAGGTGACCAAGGCGGCCATCGTCCAGGAGGCGAGGGAGCCCTACTTCATCCCCGAGTCGACGCCGCTGCACACCCAGCTGCTCAACTTCCAGAAGCAGAAGCGGCGCATCGGCATCGTGGTGGACGAGTACGGCGACGTGGAAGGCCTGGTGACGCTGGAGGACATCCTCGAGGAGATCGTCGGCGAGTTCACCACCGACGTGGCCGGCCAGGACCAGGAGATTCACCCGCAGGACGACGGCAGCCACGTCATCGACGGCACCGCCAACATCCGCGACATCAACAAGTCGCTGGGCTGGCAGCTGCCCACCGACGGCCCCAAGACCCTCAACGGGCTGATCCTCGAGCACCTGGAATCCTTCCCCGACGGCCCGGCGTGCCTGCAGATCGGCGCGGTGCGCATGGAGATCCTCGAGGTGCGCGACAACCTGATCACCTCGGCGCGCTGCTGGCAGGCGGTACGCCTGCCGGCAGCGGCGAACGTCTGACTCAACGCCCGCGAGACGCGACCCAGCGATCGGCCTCGGCCTTGAGCGCCCGGACGCCCTCCTCGACCCGCTGGCGATCGGCCTCGGCCGGCGCCAGCGGGGTGCCGAAGTAAAGCGCCACCCGAGCCCGGAAGCGGCGCGGCGGCTTGGTCAACGCCCGACCGCCGTAGTGCGAGGTCCAGGAGCCCCACAGGCCGGCCAGCCCCGCCGGCACCACCGGCACCGGATCCCGGGCGAGGATCAGGTCCAGCCCACGCCGGAAGCGATGGATCTCGCCGTCGGTGGTCAAGCGCCCCTCGGGAAACACCATCACCACCTCGCCGGCGCGCAGCGCCCGGCTGACCTGATCCAGCGAACGGCGCAGCCCGCCCGGATCCCGGCGCTCGGAGTCCACCGGGATCGCCCCCACCAGCTTGAACAGCCAGTGCAGCCAGGGCGACTCGTAGATCGGCCGGTCCATCAGGAAACGCAGCGGGCGCGGGCTGGCGCCGCCCACCACCAGGGCGTCGACGAAGCTGACGTGGTTGCAGACCACCAGGGCGGGGCCGTGGGCAGGAATGTGGCGGCGGCCACGGAAGCGCAGCCGGTAGAGCAGGTGGATGATCAGGAACACCAGCCGGCGCAGCATGCGGCGCGGCGAGCGCAGGCACCAGCCCAGCGCGGCGGTCGCCGCCAGCGCCGGGAGCGCCCAGGTCGGCAGACCGGTCAAGAGATGTCGGACCCCGCCTTCAGGCCGGCCAGCAGGGTCGTCAGCAGCTGGTCGAGCAGCTCCTCGACCTCCAGCGGCTCGCTCTGCCAGTAGCCGAGGCGCTCGTTGAGCCCCAGCTGCACCAGGCCATGGACGCTACCCCACAGGGTACGCCCCAGCCGGCGTGCCTCGAGGTCGTCGAGGGTCGGCTGGTATTCCTTGAGGGTGTTCTCGACGCGCAGGAACAACGCCTCGATCATGTCGCTCTGACGCTGGTCGAGCTCGCCCTCCTGGGCCAGCGGATAATCGAACATCAGCTGCCAGCGGAACGGCTGGTGACGGGCGAACTCCCAGTAGGCCCGAGCCAGGGCCTTGAGGCGACCATCCGGTGCCGCCTCGTCGAGCAGCGGGTCGATGGCGGCGCGCAGGCTCGCCAGCGACTCGATGTTCACGTGCTGCAGCAGGTTGCCGAAGCTGCCGTACAGCTTGAGCAAGGTGCTGGGAGCGCAGCCGACGTCACGCGCCAGGGAACGCAGCGACAGCGTATGCACCGGCCGCTCCTGCAGCCAGGCATCGCAGGCGGCCATCACCTGGGCATGAAGCGCCTCGGGGGCGTGCTGTCTGGGACGAGCCATCGACATCCTCGCGGGCCGGGACGGCGCGGCACCACCATGGGCGGCGCCGGCCACGATCTGAAATGAAAACACTGTTTCCGCTAGCATATCGCGCCTGAAGCGCAACGCAAGTCCACCACGCCACGACGCTTTCCAGGCCGAGACGTCTTGGTTACCCTGACGCACCCAGCCCGCGGAGGTTCCATGGCCGGCCGTCTTTATATTCCGCCTCTCGACCTCGCCCGCCTGATGCCCGACCTGGGCATGGACGAGACGCCGATCACCGGCGTCAATCTGGCCCCGCGCCGCCCGCTGTCGATGATCCGTCTCGAGGCCGGCCGCCCCCGGCTGGGCCAGGCCTTCTGGGGGCTCACCCCGCCCTGGCTGGACGTATTGGACCACGCGCCGCACTGCGCCCGGGCCGAGTCGATTGCCTCGCGCCCCATGTTCCGCGAGGCCTTCGCCGCCCGGCGCTGCCTGGTGCCGGCGGCCGGCGTCTATGTCTGGAAGCCCCAGCCCCGGGCCAAGCAGCCCTTCCTGGTGACCCGGGCCGACCGCGGCCCGTTGCTGCTGGCCGGGCTGTGGTGCCGCTTCCACACCGATCTCACCGCCTTCCATGACTCCCTGGCGCTGATCACGGTGCCGGCCAACGACCTGCTGTCGCCGCTCACCGACCGCCTGCCGGCGGTGATCCCCCCCGCCAAGGCCGGGCAGTGGCTCGATCCGGCCACCCCGCCGGCGACGCTTCACGCGCTGCTGGCACCGGCGCCCGGGGAACTGTTGGGCGCCTTTCCGGTATCAAGACGTGTGAACGATCCCGGCTGCCAGGAGGCCGCCTGCGCCCATCCCGTCGGCCCCATGCTGCGCCGTCCATCGAAGGAGTGAAGATGACCCGACACCGCCGCCCTCACCGGGTACTGTCCCTCGCCCTGGCCGCGGCCCTGCTGCCGACGCTCGTCGCCGTCCCGGCCGCCGCCGATACCCAGGCGACGATCGACGTGCCGATCGCCAGCCCCTCGGATGACCGCGACTACCGGGCGCTGACCCTGGACAACGGCCTCACCGTGCTGCTGGTCAGCGACCCCGAGGCGGACAAGGCCGCCGCCTCGTTGAACGTGGACGTGGGCAGCGCCCAGGACCCGGACGACCTGGCCGGCCTGGCCCACTACCTGGAGCACATGCTGTTCCTGGGCACCGAGGCCTATCCCGAGGCCGACGCCTACCAAAGCTATCTGTCGCGCCACGGCGGCCAGCACAATGCCTACACCGCTTCCCAGGACACCAACTACTTCTTCTCGGTGGACCCCGAGGCCCTGGACGGCACCCTGGATCGCTTCAGCCACTTCTTCGTCGACCCGCTGTTCAACGCCGATCGACTGGCCAGCGAGCGCCAGGTGGTGCACTCCGAGTATCAGGCCCGCAAGCGCAACGCCGGCCGCCGCCACGCCTCGGTGCTCGAGGAGATGCTCAATCCCGAGCACCCCACGACGCGCTTCTCCGTGGGCAGCAACGAGACGCTGGCCGATCGACCGGAGGGCGAGCTCCCGCTGCGCCAGCGGGTGATCGACTTCTACGAGCGCCACTACGGGGCCAACGTCATGCACCTGGCGGTGGTCGCGCCCCAGCCCCTGGACGAGATGGAGGCCCTGGTGCGGGAGGACTTCGCCGACGTTCCCGACCGCGGCCTGTCGCGCCCCGAGATCGCCGCCCCGCTGGCGACACCGGCGCAGACGCCCGCCGCCGCCGAGCTGCACGCACTTCGCGACGACCGCCGTCTGACCTTCTACTTCCCGGTCCCCGATCCCGAGGCGGCCTATCGCCTGAAGCCGGCCAGCTATCTGGCCAACCTGCTGGGCCACGAGGGCGAAGGCAGCCTGCTCGACGCCCTGCGCGAGGCCGGCTGGGCCGACGGGCTTTCCGCCGGCACCACCCGCGGCGACGGTCGCCACGCCCTGTTCAGCGTCGACATCAGCCTGACGCCGGAGGGCGCGAAGCACCGCGAACGCATCCAGGCCAGCCTGTTCGCCGCCATCGGCGCGATCCGCGACCACGGCGTCGAGGCCTGGCGCTATGAGGAGCAGGCCCGACTCGCCGAGCAGGACTTCCGCTTCCAGGAGCACGGCAGCGCCCTGAGCACCGCCATGCGCCTGGCCACCGGCCTCTCCCGCTATCCGCTCAAGGACGTCATCTACGCCCCCTATCGCATGGACGGCTTCGACGCCGAGCGCATCAACGACTGGCTGGACGCGCTGCGCCCCGCCAACATGCTGCGCCTGTACAGCGGCCCCGAGGTCGAGGGCGACGCGCAGACGCCCTGGTTCGACGTCGGCTGGTCGCCGGCCGACCCCGGCGTCGGCGAGGCCGAGCCCCTGGCCGGCCTCGCCCTGCCCGAGCCCAACCCCTACGTGGCCGAGGACTTCACCCTGCTGGAGGGCAAGGACGAGGCGCCGGTGCAGCGCATCGACACGCCCGAGTTCGCCTTCTGGCAGATGCGCGATGACAGCTTCGGCACGCCGCGGGTCGAATGGCGTTTCAGCCTGCAGTATCCCGATGCCAGCCGGAACGCCCGGGACGCCGCCCTGTCGCGCCTGCTCGCCGGCTGGCTCGGCGACAGCCTCAACGAGGCGCTCTACCCCGCCCGCCTGGCCGGTCACGGCTTCGAGGCCTATGCCCACGCCCGCGGCATCACCCTGTCGTTCTCCGGCTGGCGGGACGGCCAGCAGGCGCTGATCGCGCGGGTGCTCGATCAGCTGCGGCACGGCACGATCGAGGCCGCCGGCGTCGCCCGGGTCCGCCATCAGCTGCGCCAGCGGTGGCGCAACGCGCCCCAGGACGACCTCTATCGCCAGGCCGGCCGTACCCTGACCGAGGCGCTGATCCGCCCGCAGTGGTCGCCGGAGGCGCTGCTCGACGCCAGCGACGCGCTGGACGCCGAGGCGCTTCGCGACTTCCGCGACGACTTCCTGGCGAACCTGCACCTGGAGGCCATGGCGGTGGGCAACCAGCACACCGAGGCCGCGACCCGCCAGGCCAGAGCGGTGGCCGAGGCGCTGTCGCCGCGGCTGGAAACCTCGGCGATCCCCGAGCTGACGCCGCTGCGCGTCGGCGAGGGCCTGCCGGCGCTGACCCCGGACACCGCCCGCGATGAATACCTGGTGATGCGCTACCTCCAGGGGCCGGACCGCTCGCTGGACAGCCAGTCCCGGCTGGCGGTGCTCGGCCGCCTGCTGGAGACGCCCTTCTATCAGCAGCTGCGCACCGAACAGCAACTCGGCTACATCGTCAACGCCGGCTACCGGCCGCTGCTCGACGCCCCGGGCCTCGGCTTCCTCGTGCAATCGCCCGGCACCGACAGCGCCACCATCCAGCAGCGCATCGACGCCTTCCTGACCGGCTTCGGCGATCGGCTGGGCGAACTCGACGACGAGGCCCTGACGCCCTATCGCCAGGCAGTCCACGACGACCTGCTGACCCGCGATCCCAGCCTCTCGGCCCGCACCAACCGGCTGTGGCAGGCACTGGCGATCAGCGGCGGCGACTTCGAACGTCGTCGGCGCCTGGCCGAGCGCGCCCTGACGGTGACGCCCGAGGCGCTGCGCGAGCTGTGGCCGAACCTGATCGACGGCGCCGCGGTGCAGATCACTCACGACCCGGGCGACGCCGCCAGTGACGTCATGGCGCTCAAGGCCGACCTGCCGCCGCTGCCCGACGGCGACGACTGAGGCATCGCCTTCCCCGACACGACGACGCCCGGCCGATTGTGAACTGACCCCCAATCGTTGGACGGTTGGTTCTCTTAACCGG
>NZ_PYUQ02000005.1:0-65364 GCF_003030865.2 Halomonas sp. SL1
CATTACCGCCTGCAACGTTGCCCGTCGCCGGCAGCGGATGCGTACTCTACGGATTTCCCGAGGGCGACGCAAGGACTATTTGCCGAATCGTGACGAGGGGATGAACAAGGCGTGACATTCACCTGCACCGGCACCCGCAGAAAGCCATCCACACCCGCCTGCCCACTCGACCGCCTGTGGATAATTAAGGCCCGGCGCCCAGAGACAACAACGCCCGCACGAGGCGGGCGTTCGTCTCGGCACTCGTCAGCGCATCAGGCGACGATGACGCGCGCGTAGCGCTTCTTCCCGGCCTGAACCACGTAGCTCTTGCCGGTATCCAGCATGGCGCTCGGCTCCACGACCTCGCCGTCGACCTTGACCCGGCCGTTCTTGAGCATGTCCTTGGCCTGGGCGCTGTTCTTGGTCAGTCCGGCGCGATTGAGCAGTGCGGCAATAGGCGCCTGCTCGCTGCCCTCGAAATCGACCTCCACTTCCGGCAGGTCTTCCGGCAGCTCGCCGTCGGCCAGCTGGTTGCCGGCGCTGCGGTGGGCATTGGCGGCGGCCTCATCGCCGTGATAGCGGGCGATCAGCTCGCGGGCCAGCTCCATCTTCACGTCGCGCGGGTTGGCACCGCCCTCGACATCGCGCTTGAGCGCCTCAAGCTCCTCGTTGCTCTTCAGCGAGAGCAGCTCGAAGTAGCGCCACATGAGGCTGTCGGGCATCGATACCAGCTTGTTGAACATGGTGCCCGGCGTATCGTCGACGCCCACATAGTTGCCCAGCGACTTGGACATCTTCTGTACGCCGTCCAGGCCCTCGAGCAGCGGCATCGTGATGACGACCTGGGAAGACTGGCCGTAGTGCTTCTGCAGCTCGCGGCCCATCAGCAGGTTGAACTTCTGGTCGGTGCCACCCAGCTCGACATCCGCCTCCAGAGCCACGGAGTCGTAGCCCTGCACCAGCGGATACAGGAACTCGTGAATGGAGATCGACTGGCCGGACTTGTAGCGCTTCTCGAAGTCGTCGCGCTCGAGCATGCGCGCCACGGTGCTCTGCCCCGCCAGCGAGATCATGTCGGCCGCGCTCATGGCGGAGAACCACTCGGCGTTGAAGCGCACCTCGGTCTTCTCGGGATCGAGGATCTTGAACACCTGGGCCTTGTAGGTCTCGGCGTTGGCCTTGACCTCTTCCTCGGTGAGCGGCTTGCGGGTGACGTTCTTGCCGGTGGGGTCACCGATGCGGCCGGTGAAGTCCCCGATCAGGAAGATGACCGTATGACCGAGATCCTGGAACTGGCGCATCTTGGTCAGCAGCACGCTGTGCCCCAGATGCAGGTCCGGTGCGGTGGGATCGAAGCCCGCCTTGATGCGCAGCGGGCGGCCGGAGGCCAGCTTCTTCTCCAGCTCGTCTTCCAGCAGGATCTCGTGGGTACCACGCTTGAGCAACGCTAGCGCGTCGGCGACATCGGTCATGCTCTCCTCTCCACTCGGCAGGGCGGCCCGTTCGGGCGACGCAGGACATTGGCAATGGGCGAGGATGTTACCATGCCAGCCATCGACGGTTGAGCCCCAGCGAGAGCCCTTATGCCCTACTTCATCGGCCTGATGTCCGGCACCAGTCTCGACGGCATCGACGCCGCCCTGGTCGACTGCTCGGCGACACAGCCCCCGCGCCTGATCGCCACCCACGGCGAGCCGATGCCGCCGACGCTCCGCGAGCGCCTGTGGACGCTGTGCCACGCCGACGGCGCCGGCTTCGCCGAACTGGCCGCGGCCGAGCAAGGCTTCTGCGAGGCCCAGGCCCGAGCCGTCACCGGACTGCTGGCGGATGCCGGGCTCGCTCCCGCCGACATCGCCGCCGTCGGCAGCCATGGCCAGACCATCGAGCACGCCCCCTGGGGCCACGACGGAGGGCCGCCCTATACCCTGCAGCTCGACAACCCCAGCCTGCTGGCCGAGCTCACCGGCTGCCCGGTGGTCGCCGACTTCCGTCGTCGCGACCTGGCCGCCGGCGGCCAGGCCGCGCCCCTGGCGCCCGCCTTTCATCAGGCGCTGTTCCGCGCCCCGGGCCAGTGGCGCCTGGTGCTGAACCTGGGCGGCTTCGCCAACCTGACCCTGCTGCCGCCGCGGGAGGACGACCGCCCACCCCTGGGCTTCGACAGCGGTCCGGCCAACGCCCTGCTGGACGCCTGGCACGCTCGCCATCGCCGCGGAAGCTTCGATGCCGACGGCGCCTGGGCGGCCTCGGGCCGCGTCGATGAAGCCCTGCTGGAGCGGCTGCTTGCCGAGCCCTTCTTCCATCGCCCGCCACCGCGCAGTACCGGGCGCGAGATCTTCCATCTCGACTGGCTGGCCTCACATCTCGACGGCCGCGAGCGCCCGGAGGACGTTCAGGCCACCCTCGCCGAGCTGACCGCCGCCAGCGTGGCGCTGGCCGTGGAAATGGCCCGCGACGTCTACGACGCCCCGCCCGCCGAATGCCTGATTCCCTGCGGCGGCGGCGCCCACAACGCCAATCTGCTGGCCCGCCTGGCACGCCGAATGCCCGACACGCGACTGGAAACCGCCGAGGCCTTCGGCTGGTCGCCCGACTGGCTCGAGGCCTCGGCCTTCGCCTGGCTGGCCTGGTGCCGCCTCGAGGGCCAACCCGGCAACCTGCCCTCGGTCACCGGCGCCGCCGGCCCGCGAGTGCTGGGCGGACTCTTCACGCCCTGACTCATACATCCCGCACCGGCACCGACGACGACAGATACTGGCAACACCTGAAAAGTCGACGAGCGAAGGCTAGACCAGGCAAAAATCGGCGAAAGGCCGGAGTTTACGAGCCGTAAATGAGGACCTTGAGCCGATTTTTAACGCCGTATAGCCGAGCGCAGTCACTTTTCGAATAGGCCCTAATAGTCGTCCTCGCCGCGCAGGGACAGATGACTGGCCGCCTCCTTGGCCTGCGCCAGCCCCACCCCCTGCTCGTCGCCGTACTTGATCATCATGCGCAGATCGTTGGCCGAGTCGGCATGCACCAGCGCGACCTCTTCGCTGATCGCCCCCTTCTTGTAGAGGTCATAGAGCGCCTGGTCGAAGGTCTGCATGCCCATGTCCCGGGAGCGGGCCATGACGTTCTTGACGTCCGCCACCTCCCCCTTGCGGATCAGGTCGGCGATCAGCGGCGACTTCAGCAGGACCTCGATGGCCGGGCAACGGCCACCGGCCTGGGTCGGCAGCAGCTGCTGGGCGACGATGGCCTGCAGGTTGAGCGACAGGTCGAGCCAGACCTGGTCGTGCCGCTCGTGGGGGAAGAAGTGGATGATGCGTTCCAGCGCCTGGTTGGCGTTGTTGGCATGCAGGGTCGCCAGGCACAGGTGGCCGGTCTCGGCGAAAGCCAGCGCATGCTCCATGGTCTCCCGGGTGCGGATCTCGCCGATCAGGATCACGTCCGGGGCCTGGCGCAGGGTGTTCTTCAGCGCCACCTCGAACGACTCGGTGTCGATGCCGACCTCGCGCTGGTTGATGATCGCTCGGCGGTGGGGGTGCACGTACTCGATCGGATCCTCGATGCTGATGATGTGGCCGCCGGCGGTCTCGTTGCGCTGCTGGATCATCGACGCCAGGGTCGTCGACTTGCCGGTGCCGGTGCCGCCGACCACGAACACCAGCCCGCGCTTGATGTTGGCCAGCTCGCCGAGCACCTCCGGCAGCGACAGTTCCTCGAGATGGGGAATCTCGAAGGCGATGCGACGGAGCACCATGGCCGGCTGGTTACGCTGGCGGAAGGCACTGACGCGGAAGCGCCCCCGCCCCGACAGGCTGAGCGCGAAATTGGCCTCCTGCTCATCGTCGAAGCGCGCCCGGTGATTCTCGGGCATTGCCGCCGCCACCAGCTCGCCGACCTGCGCCACCGACAGCCCTTCTTCGCCCATGGGCGTCAGCTGACCGGCCATCTTCAGCGTCGGCGGCGCGCCCACCGAGATCAGCAGGTCCGAGGCTTCCTTCTCGATCATGATGTCGAGCAGCTGATACAGCCATTCCTTCGCGGTCATTGACGCTTTCCTCCTGCCTCACCGCCTCATTGATGCGCGAGCGTGGCTCGCGCCTTAGTCTGGGCTTCCTCACGGGCGACCACGTTGTCCGCCACCAGCCGCGACAGCGCCGTATCCAGGGTCTGCATGCCCAGGTTGCCGCCGGTCTGCAGCGCCGAGTAGATCTGCGCCACCTTGTCCTCGCGGATCAGGTTGCGCACGGCCGAGGTGGCGATCAGGATCTCGTGGGCCGCCACCCGGCCGCCGCCCTGGCGCTTGAGCAGGGTCTGCGAGATCACCGCCTGCAGCGACTCGGAGAGCATCGAGCGCACCATGGCCTTCTCGTCCCCCGGGAAGACATCGATGATCCGGTCGATGGTCTTGGCCGCCGAGGTGGTATGCAGGGTGCCGAACACCAGATGGCCGGTCTCGGCCGCGGTCAGCGCCAGCCGGATGGTCTCCAGATCACGCATCTCGCCGACCAGGATCACGTCCGGGTCCTCGCGCAGCGCACTGCGCAGCGCCGGGGCGAAGCCCTGGGTGTCGCGATGCACCTCGCGCTGGTTGATCAGGCAGCGCTTGCTGCGATGCACGAATTCCACCGGATCCTCGATGGTCAGGATATGCTCGAAGCGGTTGTCGTTGATGTGGTCGATCATCGCCGCCAGGGTGGTGCTCTTGCCCGAGCCGGTAGGCCCGGTCACCAGCACCAGGCCGCGCGGCAGCATGGCCAGGCGGCGGAACGTCTCGCCCATGCCCAGATCCTCCATGGTCAGCACCTCGGAGGGAATGGTGCGGAACACCGCCCCGGCGCCGCGGGCCTGGTTGAAGACGTTGACGCG
The DNA here is from genome assembly GCF_003030865.2 of Halomonas sp. SL1. NCBI lineage: Bacteria > Pseudomonadati > Pseudomonadota > Gammaproteobacteria > Oceanospirillales > Halomonadaceae > Halomonas > Halomonas sp. SL1. The sequence goes on from NZ_PYUQ02000005.1 coordinate 4,840, forward strand.
AAAGCGCGAGACGCCCGGCACCTCGAAGGAGAAGTCGGTTTCCAGGTACTCCTCGAAGTCGCGCCGCTGACGGTCGGTGAGGATATCGTAGATCAGCTTGCGGACCTCACGATCGTCCATGGCCGGCACGTTGAGCCGCCGAATGTCGCCGTCGACCCGGATCATCGGCGGCAGGCCGGCCGAAAGGTGAAGGTCCGAGGCGTTCTGCTTTGCCGAGAATGCCAGCAGTTCGGTAATATCCATGCGATTCCCCTGCTCCCGGGATAGAGGTGTTCTTAGTATGGTAAAGCTTGCGACATGACAAACCTGGCACTTCGTGACGCCCTGGCCAACGCCCGCCACCGCCTCGACGCGGCACTGGCCGATGCCGGCCGCGCGCCCGACGGCGCGACGCTGCTGGCCGTGAGCAAGACCAAACCCGCTGCCATGATCCGCGAAGCGCACGCGCTGGGCCAGCGCGACTTCGGCGAGAACTACCTGCAGGAGGCGCTGGAGAAGCAGGAGGCGCTCGCGGATCTCGACGATATCGTCTGGCATTTCATCGGCCCGCTGCAATCGAACAAGACCCGCGACGTGGCCGAGCACTTCGCATGGGTGCACAGCCTGGAACGCGAGAAGATCGCTCGCCGCCTCGATGCCCAGCGCCCCGAGGCGCTGCCGCCGCTGAACGTCTGCCTGCAGGTCAACATCAGCGACGAGCCCTCGAAGTCCGGCGTCTCCGTCGCCGATCTCCCGGCACTGGCCGAGGCCGTGCTGGCCATGCCGAACCTCCGGCTGCGCGGGCTGATGGCGATCCCGGCCCCGGCCGACGATCCCGCCGCACAGCGCCGCCCCTTCGCCCGCCTGCGCGAGGCGCTCGAGGACCTCCGCGAGCGCTTTCCCGAGGCACGGCTCGACGCCCTCTCGATGGGCATGAGCGGCGACCTGGAAGCCGCCGTGGCCGAGGGCGCCACCCAGGTGCGGCTCGGCACCGCCATCTTCGGGGCACGCGACACCTCCGCCTGATCACTCACGACGCCGCCGGCATGCCGACGGCCCATTCGTCGACCCACACAGGATTGAACGCATGGCAAGCCAAGTCACCTTCATCGGCGCCGGCAACATGGCCGGCGCCATCATCGGCGGCATGATCGACAGCGGCTATCTCCGCGACGCCATCACCGCCACCTCGCCCAGCGACGAGATGCTCGCGCCGATGCGCGAGAAATACGGCATCCACACCGCCACCGACAACGCCGCCGCCGTGGCCGAGGCCGACGTGGTGGTGCTGGCGGTCAAGCCGCAGATCATGCAGGACGTCTGCGCCGGGATGCGCGACGCGATCCAGGCGCGCAAGCCGCTGATCGTCTCGGTGGCGGCCGGCCTGCCCGCCGAGACCCTCGAGGCCTGGCTGGGGGGCGAACTCGCCGTGGTGCGCTGCATGCCCAATACGCCCTCGCTGGTCGGCGCCGGCGCCGCCGGGCTCTATGCCAACGCCAAGGTCAGCGACACCCAGCGCGACCTCGCCACCGAACTGCTCGAGGCCGTGGGCCTGGTCGAGTGGGTCGACGACGAAGGCCTGCTGGAAGCCGTGACCGCGGTCTCCGGCAGCGCTCCGGCCTACTTCTTCCTGATGTTCGAGGCCATGGAAGAAGCCGGCGTCAGCCTCGGCCTGCCCGCCGACACCGCCCGCCGGCTGGCCATGCAGACCGCCTTCGGCGCGGCGCGCATGGCGATGGACAGCGACAAGACCCCGGGCGAGCTCAAGCGCAACGTGATGTCGCCCGGCGGCACCACCGAGCGCGCCATCTCGCACCTCGAGGATGCCGGCATGCGCCGCATCGTGGCCGAGGCCATGGATGCCTGCGCCGCCCGCGCCCGCGAAATGGCCGACGAACTCGGCAAGCACTGAACGCCGCGCCACCGCGACCGATCGCACAAGACACGGAGGAGCCCCGATGGGCAGTCAACTGGGAAACGCCGGCCTGCTGCTGGTCAACACCCTCGTCAATATCTACCTGTTCCTGCTGATGCTGCGCTTCCTGCTGCAGGCATCCCGGGCCGACTACTACAACCCGATCAGCCAGTCGGTGGTGAAGATCACCCAGCCGGTGGTACGCCCCTTCCAGAGTTTCCTGGGGCCGGTGATGAACCGCTTCGACCTGGCCACCCTGGCGGCCGGCCTGGTGGTCAAGCTGATCGCCATCGTGGCCATCCTGCAGATCGCCGGCTACGGCATGGCACCGATCGGTAGCCTGGCGATCGGCGCGGTGGCGGCGCTGGCCAATGCCATTCTCAAGATCTACTTCTTCGCGCTGATCGTGATGATCATCCTCAGCTGGGTGTCGCCCCGCGCCAGCCACCCGGCGGCGATCCTGGTCATGCAGCTGGTGGAGCCGATCATGGCACCGGTGCGCCGGGTGATCCCGCCGCTGGGCATGCTCGACCTCTCGCCGATCGTGGTGTTCATCGCCATCAGCCTGCTCGACGGCATCGTGGTGGGCTCGCTGATCCGCGCCGCCGGCGTCGTCGGCGTGCTGGTGGGGCTCTAGAAGGCACGTCGCCGACGATCAGGGATTCGCGATGAGCGTTTCCGGCGACAAGCCGTCGCGAGGGCGCCTTGACCCCATCCATGGCCAAGCCCCCTCGCGCCGGCTCATCCCCGGCGCGGATCGAGCCGAGCCCCCCGTCACGCCCCGAATACCAACGAAAAACGACTGGACACGCCTGACAGATGACCGAGCAGCCACGCGATTCGGTCGGCCTGGTGACGCCGCAGACGGCGCACTTCGACGACCCCCTGGAGCTGGCCTGCGGCAGAACGCTGCCGGCCTACGACCTCGTCTACGAGACCTACGGCACCCTCAACGCCGAGGGCACCAACGCCGTGCTGATCTGCCACGCCCTGTCGGGGCATCACCATGCCGCCGGCTACCACTCGGCGGACGACCGCAAGCCCGGCTGGTGGAACGCCCATATCGGCCCCGGCAAGTCGATCGACACCGACCGCTTCTTCGTGGTCTCGCTGAACAACCTGGGCGGCTGCCACGGCAGCACCGGGCCGACCAGCGAGAACCCCGAGACCGGCACCGCCTGGGGCCCCGACTTCCCGATGATGACGGTGATCGACTGGGTGCACAGCCAGGCGCGCCTGGCCGACCGGCTCGGCATCCAGCGCTTCGCCGCGGTGGTCGGCGGCAGCCTCGGCGGCATGCAGGCGCTGCAGTGGGCCCTGACCTACCCGGAGCGCGTCGCCCACGCCGCGGTGATCGCCGCCACGCCCAAGCTGTCGGCCCAGAACATCGGTTTCAACGAGGTGGCCCGCCAGGCGATCCGCTCCGACCCCGAATTCTTCGACGGCCACTACGCCGAACACGCCACCCTGCCACGCCGCGGGCTCAAGCTCGCCCGCATGGTGGGCCACATCACCTACCTGTCCGAAGACGCCATGGGCAGCAAGTTCGGCCGCGACCTGCGCAGCGACGACCTCAACTTCGGCTACGACGTGGAGTTCCAGGTGGAGTCCTACCTGCGCTATCAGGGCGACACCTTCTCGACCTCGTTCGATGCCAACACCTACCTGCTGATGACCAAGGCGCTGGACTACTTCGACCCGGCGGCAGCCCACGGCGGCGACCTGGCGGCGGCGCTGGCCCCGGCCGCCTGCCCCTTCCTGGTGGTCAGCTTCACCAGCGACTGGCGCTTCCCGCCGTCGCGCTCGAAGGAACTGGCCAACGCCCTGATACGCGCCGGCAAGGCGGTCAGCTACGCCAACATCGACTCGCCCCACGGCCACGACGCCTTCCTGCTGCCCGAGCCCCGCTACCTGGCGGTGTTCGCCGCCTTCATGCAACGCGTGGCCCGCGACCAGGGACTGGAGGAACGCTCATGATGCGCGCCGACCTGCAACGTATCCACGACTGGGTGCCGCACGGCGCCCGGGTGCTCGACCTGGGCTGCGGCGACGGCACCCTGCTGGCGGCCCTGGCCGAGAGCAAGAACGTCACCGGCTACGGCCTGGAAATCGACCCGGACGGCATCACCGCCTGCCTGGCCCGGGGCGTCAACGTCATCGAGCAGAACCTCGACGAGGGGCTCTCCAACTTCGAGGACGACGCCTGCGACCTGGTGGTGATGACCCAGGCCCTCCAGGCGCTGCGCCGCCCGGACCGCATGCTCGACGAGATGCTGCGCGTGGCCGACGAGTGCATCATCACCTTCCCCAACTTCGCCTACTGGCGTCACCGCGCCTATCTGGGCCTGCGCGGCTACATGCCGGTCTCCAAGTCGCTGCCCCACGCCTGGTACGACACCCCCAACATCCACCTCTCGACCTTCAACGACTTCGAGCAGCTGTGTCGCGACAAGGGGCTGTCGATCGTCGACCGGGCGGTGGGCGTCGGCAGCCGTGGCGGCAACTGGGCCTCGCGGCGCTGGCCCAACCTGTTCGGCGAGATCGCGATCTTTCGCGTCACCCGGCGCTGAGCGGACGGGGCGCCGCCCCGTCCGGTTCGTGCCCGTCAGCGATAGCGGCGCTCGAGCTCGACCGGCAGCGCCTCGCCCAGGCTCACGGCCACCGGCCGCCCGTCTTCCCGCATGAAGCGGCAGGCCCGCGCCAGCACCTCCACGCCCTCGCCGGCCACCCGACGCAGCGCCTCGGCATAGGCCGGATCCAGGTGGCCGGCCGGCGCCACCGAGCGGATGCCCTCATGGGCGACGCAGAACAGCAGCACCGCACGATGGCCCTCGGCGGCGAGCGCGGCCAGGGTCTCGAGGTGCTTGCGCCCACGCTCGCTGACCGCATCGGGAAAGTAGCCGTGGCCGTCGTCCTCGCGCAGGGTCACCTGCTTGACCTCGACATAGGTGGTCGCGCCGGCATCGCCATCCAGCCGGAAATCCAGCCTCGCGCCCTCCACCCTGGCCTCACGCTTCAGCGTACCGGCCCCGGCCAGCGCCTCGACCGTGCCCGCCACCAGCGCCTCCTCGACGATGCGGTTGGCCCGCCCGGTATGCACCGAGGCCAGGTCGACGCCGCCCTCGGGCCGAGGCAGCTCGATAAGCTCCCAGGTCCAGGCCAGCTTGCGCCGCGGATCGGCGCTTGGCGACAGCCACACCCGGCAGCCCGGCACGTTGACCGCGCGCATCGAGCCGGTGTTGGGGCAGTGGGCGACGACCTCGCGGCCGTCGGCCAGGCGCACGTCGGCCAGGAAGCGCTTGTAGCGGCGCAGCAGCACGCCCGCCACCAGCGGCGCGGCATAGTCCATCAGGCGCCCTCCTGGCGACTCAGGAACCGCCCCAGCCGCGTCACGGCCTCTTCCAGCCGCTCGACGCCGGTGGTGAAGGCGATGCGCACATGGTATTCGCCGCCCTCGAGGGCGAAGTCGGTGCCCGGGGTGATGGCCACGTTCTCCTCCTCGAGCAGGCGCCGGCAGAAGGCCTCGCTGTCGCGGGTGTAGCGGGACACGTCGAGCCACAGGTAGAAGGCGCCCTGGGGCGGCTGATCGGGCGCCAGCCCCAGTCGCTCCAGCCCCGCCAGCAGGGCGTCGCGGCGCTGCGCCAGCTCCCGGCGGCGCGCCTCGAGGATGTCCCGACACTCGGGCTCGAAGGCCGCCAGGGCGGCGTGCTGGGCCGGCGTCGGTGCCGACAGGAAGACGTTCTGTGCCAGCCGGGTCAGCGGCTCGACCGCCGCCTCCGGCGCCACCAGCCAGCCCAGGCGCCAGCCGGTCATGCCGAAGTACTTGGAGAAGCTGTTGACCACGAAGGCCTGCGGCGCCACCGAGGCGGCGGAGAGCGGCGCCAGGTCGTAGCACAACCCCTGATAGATCTCGTCGACCAGCAGATGGCCGCCGCGCGCGGCGACGGTGTCGGCCACGGCGCCCAAGGCCGAGGCATCGAGCATGTGCCCGGTGGGGTTCGACGGCGTGGCCAGCATCGCCAGCCGGGTGTCGTCGCGCCAGTGGCGGGCGACGGTCGCGGCGTCGAGCTGCCAGCCGCTCGCCGGCCCCACCGGCACCGCCTCGACCTCGGCGCCGGCCAGTGCCATGAAGTGGCGATTGCAGGGATAGGTGGGATCGGCCATCAGCACCCGATCTCCGCCCTCGACCAGCAGCTGGCTGGCCAGCAGCAGCGCGCCGGAGGCGCCCGGAGTGACGATGATGCGGGACGGATCGACCTCGGCGCCGAAATGGCGCGCGTAGTGCCCGGCGATCGCCTCGCGCAGCGCCGGCAGCCCCGCCGCCGGCGTGTAGCGGGTCTGCCCCTCGGCCAGGGCCCGCTGGCCCGCGGCCTGCACCGGTTCGGGAGTGGGGAAGTCCGGCTCGCCCACCTCCAGATGGATGACGTCGTGGCCGGCGGCTTCGCGGGCCTGGGCGGCCTCCAGCAGGCGCATCACGCGGAAGGGAGCAACGGCGTCGAGTCGCGAGCTCCAGGACATGGGCTTCTCCTTGCACGGCGAGTCGTGACCGGCATCTTTTCGGCCGCTCACGGTCAAAGCTCGCATGTTACGACTTTTGTTGCGCTGGCGCAGTCCGGCGCGTCGGGGGGATTGCAAAGGCCGCGTTTTTTCGCTAAACAAGCATCCCTTTGGCGTGAGATACCTTGAGCAGTTCATCGGGTATTGATCAGCAGTCACACAAGTAACGAGGCAGTCCCATGCCAGTAGCAGAAAAGAAGATGGAAGCGCCCAAGAAATTCACCCCGTACGAGCCGGCACCGGGTGAAGAGTACATGAACGAGAAGCAGCTCGAGCACTTCCGCCAGATCCTGCTGGGCTGGAAACAGGAGCTCATGGAAGAAGTGGATCGCACGGTGCGCCATCTCCAGGAAGAGGCGAACAACTACGCCGACCCCGCGGATCGCGCTACCCAGGAGGAAGGCTTCAGCCTCGAGCTCCGCACCCGCGACCGCGAGCGCAAGCTGCTCAAGAAGATCAACGAGACCATCGAGAAGATCGACGAGGACGACTACGGCTTCTGCGAGGCCTGCGGCGTCGAGATCGGCATCCGCCGCCTCGAGGCGCGTCCCACCGCGACCCTGTGCGTCGACTGCAAGACCCTCGCCGAGCTCAAGGAGAAGCAGCTGGGCGGCTGATGGCCGGCCGCCACCGGTTCCGCGACGGGCGCCGCCGGCGCCCGTCCGCACCGTCGCTTCAGCCCTGTCTCTCCCGCTCCGGAGCTGCCCATGAGTGCCTATCGTGGCCGCTTCGCGCCGACCCCCTCGGGTCCCTTGCACTTCGGCTCACTGGTCGCCGCCCTCGCCAGCTTCCTCGACGCCCGCCACGCGCGGGGCCACTGGGGACTGCGCATCGAGGACGTCGACCCGCCACGCTGCCCGCCCGGCGCCGCTGATGCCATCCTGCGCCAGCTCGAGGCCTTCGGCCTGCACTGGGACGGCCCGGTCGCCTGGCAGAGCGAGCGTGACGACGCCTACGCCGCCGCCCTGGCTCGCCTCGAGGCCCGGGGCCTGGCCTATCCCTGCAGCTGCTCGCGCAAGCAGTGGCGCGATCACGCGATCTACCCCGGCTGGTGTCGCGACGGCGTGTGCGAACCGCAGCAGCCTCAGGCCTGGCGGCTGCGTAGCGACCTCGGCCTGCGCCCCGTGCGCTGGCAGGATCGCCTGTTCGGCCCGCAGGCCTTCGATCCGGCCGAGCTCGGCGACGTGGTGCTCAAGCGCAAGGACGGCCTCTGGGCCTACCAGCTGGCCGTGGTGGTCGACGACGCCGACCAGGGCATCAACGAGGTGGTGCGCGGCGCCGACCTGCTCGACAACACCCCCTGGCAGCGCCAGCTGCAGCACGCCCTGGGCCTGCCCGAGCCGCGCTACCTGCACCTGCCGCTGGTGATGGGCGACGACGGCCAGAAGCTCTCCAAGCAGAACCTGGCCCCGGCGCTGCCGGAGGCCGAGCCCGAGGCCCGGCCGCTGCTGCATCGGGCCCTGACGCTGCTCGACCAGGCACCGCCGGCCGCGCTGGCCGAGGCCCCGGTGGCCGAGCAGCTCGAACACGCCATCGCCCGCTGGGCACCATGGCGGCTGCGCGCCGATCCCGAGCGGCACCTGACCGCCGCCGACTGAGGAGAGCGCATGTACGTCTACCGCATCGTGCTGTTCCTGGTCTTCGCCGGCTACCTGTTCTCGCCGCTGCTGATGAGCGGCTGGGGCAGCCCCGGCGCCGCCTGGTATCGGCCCTTCCTGATCTGGGGCGGACTGATCGCCCTGACCGTGTGGCTGGAGCGCAAGCGCCACCTCGACGAGCGACGCCAGGGGGACCTCGAATGAACCTCGCCGGCCTGCTCGCCCTGGGCGTGGGCTACCTGCTGCTGCTCGCCCTGTGCGCCCTGGCGGTGGAACGGGGCGGGGCGGCGAACCGCCTCGCCCGCCATCCCGCGACCCACACCCTGGCGCTGGGCGTCTACGCCAGCGCCTGGGCCATCCACGGCACCCTCGAGCAGGCCGACCGCAGCGGCTACGGCTACCTGGCCTACTACCTGGGGGCGGCCGGTGCCTTCCTGCTGGCGCCGATGCTGCTGGTGCCGATCCAGCGCATGGCCCACACCTACCAGCTGGCCTCGCTGGCCGACCTGTTCGCCTTCCGCTTCCGCTCACGCTGGGTGGGCACGCTGGTCACCCTGGTCAGCCTGCTGGCGGTGCTGCCGCTGCTGGCGCTGCAGGTGCAGACCATGGCCAACGCCATCCGTCTGCTGACCGGCGGCGGCTCGCGGGAGTGGCTGGCGCTGGGCTTCAGCGCCCTGATCGCGCTGTTCGCGATCCTGTTCGGCGCCCGGCATACCCACCTCAATGCCCGCCAGGACGGCCTGCTGGCGGCGATCGCCCTGGAGTCGGTGGTCAAGCTAGGCGCCATGCTGGCGCTGGGCGCCGTGGCGCTGTTCGGGATCTTCGACGGCCCCGGCGACCTCCAGGCCTGGCTCGACGGTCCGGGCCACCTCGCCCAGGCCGAGACGCAGTCGCTGCCCCCGGCCCAGTGGCGCACCCTGCTGATGCTGTTCTTCGCCGCGGCCTTCCTGATGCCGCACATGTTTCACATCACCTTCGCCGAGCCGCTGGAGCGCCGCACCCTGCTGCGCGCCGGCTGGGTGGTGCCGCTGTTCCTGCTGCTGATGGCCCTGCCGGTGCCGCTGATCCTGTGGGGAGCCCAGCGTCTCGGGGTCGACCCCGCGACCACCGGCAGCGCCTACCTGGCCTTCGCCCTGTCGTCCTCGTGGTGGGTCGGCGCCCTGGCCTTCCTCGCCGGCCTGGCCGCGGCCAGCGGCACCATGATCATCATCTCCCTGGCGCTGTCGGGGATGATCCTCAACCACCTGGTGCTGGTGGCCCACCCGCCCATCGCCCAGCCCGACCTCTACCGCTGGCTGCGCTGGCTGCGGCGCGCCCTGATCGGCGCGGTGATCGTTGGCGGCTGGCTGTTCTATCGCACCGTGGGCGTGCACCACGACCTGTCGACCCTGGCGATCGCCTCGTTCGTCGGCATGGCCCAGTGCCTGCCGGGCATGCTGGCGCTGCTCTACTGGCCCGGCGCCAACCGCAAGGGCATGGTCACCGGCCTCGCGGTGGGCGTGGCCATCTGGCTGGCCGGCCTCTGGCCGTCGCTGCTCGGCGGCGCGCCCTGGCTCCCTCCGATCCCCCCGGGACTGGAGACGCTGGCCGACGAGCCCGACTGGTATCTCGTCACGCTGGTCTCGCTGGCCGCCAACGTGCTCGCCTTCATCCTCGTCTCGCTGGCCACCCGCACCTCGGCCGGCGAGCGGGCCGCCGCCGAGGCCTGCTCGGTGGACGCCGTGGTGCGCCCCATGCGTCTGCCGCTGGTGGCCGCCAACGGCCTGGAGATCAAGCGCCACCTGTCCCGGGCGCTGGGTCAGGAGGTCGCCGAGCGCGAGGTGGAGCGCGCCCTGGCGGCGCTGCAGATGTCGCCTCTCGATGGCCGCCCCTATGCCCTGCGCCGGCTGCGCGACCGCATCCAGGCCAACCTCTCCGGGCTGATGGGCCCCTCGGTGGCCCAGGACATCGTCGACCGCTTCCTGCCCTATCGCCAGGACGGTCCCGGCCCCACCGAGGACATCCACTTCGTCGAGAACCGGCTGGAGGACTATCGTCCGCGGCTCAACGGCCTGGCCCGTGAGATCGACGGCCTGCGCCGCTATCATCGCCGCACTCTGACGCGGCTGCCGGTGGGGCTGTGCGCCTTCGGCGAGGACGGCGAGCTGCTGATGTGGAACGACGCCCTCGCCGAGCTCTCCGGCATCCCCGGCGAGTCGGTGATCGGCGCCCACCGCGATACCCTGCCGCCACCCTGGGACGAGCTGCTGGGCCGCATCCTCGCCGAACCGGCCAGCCAGCTCTACAAGCAGCCGGTGACGCTGGCGAACGGCCAGCGCTTCCTGAGCCTGCACCGGGCCGAACATCAGGACGAGCGCGACGCCCACGGCGGCAACGTCATCCTGGTGGAGGACCACAGCGAGATGAAATGGCTGGAGGACGAGCTGGTGCACGCCGCTCGCCTGGCCTCCATCGGCCAGCTGGCGGCCGGCGTGGCCCACGAGATCGGCAATCCCATCACCGGCATCTCCTCGCTGGCCCAGAATCTGCGCTACGACACCGATGACCCCGAGCTCCGGGAGACTGCCGACCAGATCCAGCAGCTCACCGACCGGGTCTCGCGCATCGTCGGCTCGCTGGTGGGCTTCGCCCACGGCGGGCGCCACGTCACCGGCGCCGCCTTCGCGCCGGTGTCGATGGCCGAGGTCACCGACGAGGCCCTGAACTTGATCCACCTCGCCCGCTCGGGGGAGGATATCCGCTTCGAGAACCGCTGCCCGCCGAACCCACGGGTGTCCGGCGACGCCCAGCGCCTGCAGCAGGTGATGATCAACCTGCTCGGCAACGCCCGCGACGCCAGCGTGCCCGGCGGGCGAGTGGTCGCCGCCGGCGAGGCGGACGGCAAACGGCTTCGGGTCACGGTCACCGACGAGGGCCACGGCATCGACGCCCGGGTCCGCGATCATCTCTTCGAGCCCTTCACCACCACCAAGCCCGCCGGCGAGGGCACGGGACTCGGCCTGCCGCTGGTCTACAGCATCGTCGCCGAGCACGGCGGCCACATCGACATCGAGTCCCCGCCCGCCGGGCAGGCCCATGGCACCCGTATCCTGCTGTGGCTGCCCCTCCACCGAGAGGATGCTGAGAGTACCAATGAGCCGGATCCTGATCGTTGAAGACGAAGCCATCATCCGCAGCGCCCTGAAGCGCCTGCTGGAACGCCATGACCATCGCGTCAGCGAGGCCGGCTCGGTGGACGAGGCGCTGGCCCTCGATCCCCAGGGCTTCGACCTGGTGATCAGCGACCTGCGCCTGCCCGGGGATCCCGGCACCGAGCTGGTCGCCCGCGTCGCCCCGGTGCCGGTGCTGATCATGACCAGCTACGCCAGCATGCGCTCGGCGGTGGAGGCGCTGAAGCTCGGCGCCGTGGACTACGTGGCCAAGCCCTTCGATCACGACGAGCTGCTCGAGACCGTGGCCCGGGTGCTCCACCAGCGCGCCCTGCAGCAGGGCGAGCCGCCTGACGTCACCGCCCCCGGCGGCGAACGCCAGCCAATGATCGGCAACTGCCCCGCCATGCAGGCGGTCTACACCCGCATCCGCAAGACCGCGCCGGCCGACGTCACCGTGCTGATCCAGGGCGAGTCCGGCACCGGCAAGGAGCTGGTGGCCCGCGCCCTGCACCAGCAGAGCCGGCGCGCCGCCGCCCCACTGGTGTGCGTCAACTGCGCGGCCATTCCCGAGACGCTGATCGAGTCCGAGCTGTTCGGCCACGAGAAGGGCGCCTTCACCGGCGCCAGCGCCGCCCGCACCGGCCTGGTCGAGGCCGCCGACGGTGGCACCCTGTTCCTCGACGAGATCGGCGAGCTGCCGCTGGATGCCCAGGCCCGCCTGCTGCGCGTGCTGCAGGAGGGCGAGATCCGCAAGATCGGCTCGGTGGAGACCCGCCACGTCGACGTGCGCCTGATCGCCGCCACCCATCGCGACCTGCACGCCCTGTCACGCACCGGCGGCTTCCGCCTGGACCTCTACTACCGCCTCAACGTGATGCAGATCGACCTGCCGCCGCTGCGCGACCGCGAGGACGACATCCTGGAAATCGCCGACGTGCTGCTGGAGAAGGCCTGCCGGCGCCACGAACGCGAGGGGCTCAAGCTGTCGCGGGCCGCCCGACGGGTGATCCGCGACTGCCCCTGGCCCGGTAACGTGCGCGAGCTGGAGAACGCCCTGGAACGCGGCGTGATCCTCGCCGAGGGCCACCTGATACACCCCGACGATCTGGGGATCGGCCCCCCGCCCCATGCCGGTGCGGCCCCGCCGGCGCCGCCCGTTCCCGACGACGAGCCGCCCGCGTCCGGCGGCGGCGAACGACCGGACGAGGAGGAAGAGGACCTGTCCCTCGAGGACTACTTCCAGCACTTCGTGCTCGAGCACCAGGACCAGATGAGCGAGACCGAGCTGGCCCAGAAGCTCGGCATCAGCCGCAAGTGCCTGTGGGAGCGCCGTCAGCGCCTCGGCATCCCGCGCAAGAAGGGCCCTCGCCGCAGCACCGGCTGAGGCGACGGGCACCGGACGCCGCCCGCCACTACGACCAAAGCACTAGCGCCCGCGGCCGACCCCGCGGGCGTCGTTTTTGAGGCGTTCGACGGCGCACACGCACCATTTGTTACCTTCCCACACAGCCTTTGCCCCATAAGCGCGCACCCTGGGTAACACTTTCCCGCCTCACGCCGAGAGCACTCGACGGTGTATAACATATCTTATTGATTTAAATGAGCTTAATGGATTGTGGCACACCGCCTGCTACATACAGGACAAGAAAAACAATGCCGGATGCCACCCGCGGCCAATAACAACAACAAGGCCCGCGCGCGGTGACAGGCCCGTCCAACAACAACAAGACCACGGGCCGGAAGACACACGAGCGCCATTGCCGACAACAAGCACAACAGCGGCAGCGGGCGCGAGTCCTTCGAGGCAACAACAACAAGACGCTCGAAGTCCGGAATCAGGACGCGACGCACCCGACCCGGCCGCCAACAACAACAAGGGCCGTCAGAGGTGCACCCCCGTCAACAACAACAAGACGTCGGGGGGAGGCAATCACATGCCGTCGTGGTTGGATTATTGTTTTGAATACGAGACGGTCACTTTCAGGAACGTCCACAATGACAACAACATTGCTTGCCTGAGCTCCTTGGTGACTGTGGTGCGTATTCAAGGCGATGCGCCATCACGAAGAAGAATCAGCAGCAGGGATGCTGCATCCTGCTTTCAGGGGAGGCTCACGAGCCTCCCCTTTCCATTTCCAGGCGGCGGGTCAGCGGCCCCACGCTTTGCAAGGTGTCGGGTGTTCGCTACACTCAACGCCTTTCGTACCCTCTTTTGTACCCCGCGAGTCGACAACGCCGCATGATCAAAGGATTTACCCGCTTTCTGCAGAGCCCGGGCGAGCGCCTCCGGTCGCTGTTCGGCCCTCAGGAGCCGTCGGCCGCCCTCCCCGAGCTGCGCATCATTCCACGCGACGAGCACCCGGTCTCTCGCCAGCACTTCAGCGACGCCGCCCTCAAGGTGCTGTACCGGCTGCACAACGCCGGCCATGAGGCCTTCCTGGTAGGGGGCTGCATCCGCGACTCCCTGCTCGGCCGCATGCCCAAGGACTTCGACGTGGCCACCGACGCCACCCCGGAGCAGGTGCGCGAGCTGTTTCGCAATTCCCGTATCGTCGGGCGCCGCTTCCGTATCGTCCACGTGCGCTTCGGCCGCGAGGTGATCGAGGTCACCACCTTCCGCGGCAAGCCCAGCGACGATCACGCCGACCATATCGCCCAGCAGTCGGACGACGGCATGCTGCTGCGCGACAACGTCTGGGGCAACATCGAGGAGGACGCCATCCGGCGCGACTTCACGATCAACGCGCTCTACTACAACATCGCCGACTTCTCGATCCACGACTTCGCCGGCGGCGTCCAGGACATCGAGGATCGCACCCTGCGGCTGATCGGCGACCCGGCGACCCGCTACCGCGAGGACCCGGTACGCATGCTGCGTGCGGTGCGCTTCGCCGCCAAGCTCGACTTCGACATCGCCCCGGCCACCGAGGCGCCGATCGCCGAGCTGGCCGAGCTGCTGCTCCAGGTACCGCCGGCGCGGCTGTTCGACGAGGTCCTCAAGCTGTTCATGAGCGGCCACGGCGTCGAGACCTTCCACCTGCTGCGCGACTACGGCCTGTTCGCCATGCTGTTCCCCGAGGCCGACGAGGCCATGGAAGAGCTGCCCTGGGCCGAGGCGGTCATCGAGCGCGCCCTGACCAGCACCGACCGCCGCGTCCGCGACGACCGCCCGGTGACGCCGGCCTTCCTGTTCGCCGCCCTGCTGTGGGGCCCGGTGCAGCTGCGCCAGCAGGCCCTGGAGGCCGACGGCATGCCGCCCATCCCGGCGCAGCAGGCCGCCTCCCAGCAGGTCATCTCGCGCCAGCTGCAGCACGTGTCCATTCCCAAGCGCTTCAGCCTGCCGATGCGCGACATCTGGGACCTGCAGCAGCGCCTGCCGCTGCGCCGCGGCAAGCGCGTCTTCCAGACCCGCGAGCATCCGCGCTTCCGCGCCGCCTACGACTTCCTGCTGGTGCGCGAAGCCGCCGGCGAGATGGAGCCCGGCCTCGGCGACTGGTGGACCGCCTTCCAGGACGCCGACGAACACGAGCAGCGCCGCCTGCTGGGCAAGGTCGACGCCGACCCCGCCGGCACCCCCGCCCCGCGCAACAAGCGCCGGCGCCGCAAGCCGTCCAACGACGACTCATGAGCGCACCACACCGCGCCTGGATCGGGCTCGGCAGCAACCTCGACGACCCCCACGGCCACGTCGAGCGCGCCCTGACCGAGCTCGACGCCCTGCCGCTGACCCGGCGGCGCCGGGCCTCGTCGCGCTACGCCAGCCGCCCGCTGGGCCCGGCCGACCAGCCCGACTTCGTCAACGCCGTGGCCGAGCTGGAGACCCGGCTGTCGCCGCTGGCCCTGCTCGACCAGCTGCAGGCCCTCGAGCAGCGCCACGGACGTGTCCGTGGCCGCCGCTGGGGGCCGCGCACCCTGGACCTCGACCTGCTGCTGTTCGACGATCACGAGATGACGACGCCACGACTGACGCTGCCCCACGCGGAAATGGCGAACCGCGCCTTCGTGCTGGTGCCAATGGCCGAGCTCGCCCCGGCGCTGCGCCTGCCCAACGGCCGAACCGTCGCGCATCTGGCCGCCGACCTCGACCAGGCCGGACTGCGCCGAGTGTTACCCGATACCGCCGAATGACGCCCCGCCTGTTACATATCGACACCCTCGACCGGTTCGGGTAACAATGCGCGGTTACACAAGAGCGCGGCCTTCGCCGAGCGCCGGATCACGACACGAGAGCACGCCATGAAAACCGTCACCCTGAGCACGCTGCAGGCCTTCAAGCGCGCCGGTGAAACCTTCAGCTGCCTGACCGCCTACGACGCCACCTTCGCCCATGCCGCCAGCGAGGCCGGCATCGAGGTGCTGCTGGTCGGCGATTCCCTGGGCATGGTCCTGCAGGGCCACACCAGCACCCTGCCGGTGACCCTGGACGACGTCTGCTATCACACCCGCTGCGTGGCCCGCGGCAAGGGCGCGAGCCTGCTGATGGTCGACCTGCCCTTCATGAGCAACACCACCACCGAACGCCTGCTCGAGGACGCCGGGGCGCTGATGCGTGCCGGCGCCGAGATGGTCAAGGTGGAAGGCGAGGCCTGGATGGCCGACGGCATCCGCGAGCTCTCCCGCCGCGGCGTGCCGGTGTGCGCCCATCTGGGCCTGACCCCGCAGACCGTCCACCAGCTGGGCGGCTACAAGGTCCAGGGGCGCGACGCCGGCCAGGCCGAACGCATCCTCGAGGATGCCCGCACCCTGGCCGAGGCCGGCGCCTCGGTGATCCTGCTCGAGTGCGTGCCGGCGAGCCTCGGCCGCGCCGTGAGCGAGGCCCTGGACGTGCCGGTGATCGGCATCGGCGCCGGCGCCGGCACCGACGGCCAGATCCTGGTGATGCACGACGTGCTCGGCGTCACCGCCGGCCGCAAGCCGCGCTTCGTGAAGAACTTCCTGGCCGAGGCCGACGACGTCCAGGGCGCCTTCCGCCGCTACCACGAGGACGTCAAGGCACGGCGCTTCCCCGCCGAGGAGCACGGCTTCTGATGCAGACCCTGAACGACGTCGCCACGCTGCGCGAGATGCTGGCCGAGCATCGCCGCGCCGGCCGCACCATCGGCCTGGTGCCGACCATGGGCAACCTGCACGCCGGCCACCTGGCGCTGGTCGCCGAGGCACGGCGCCGCACCGACGTGGTGGTGGCGACCATCTTCGTCAATCCGATGCAGTTCGGGCCGAACGAGGACCTCGACGCCTATCCGCGCACCCTGGCCGACGATCAGGCCCACCTCGAGGCCGCCGGCTGCGACCTGCTGTTCGCCCCCGACGTGGCCACCGTCTACCCGCGCGGCCTGGACGCCCAGACCCGGGTCAGCGTGCCCGAGGTCTCCGAGGGGCTGTGCGGCGGCGACCGTCCCGGTCACTTCGACGGCGTGGCCACCGTGGTCACCATGCTGTTCAACCTGGTGCAGCCGGACCTGGCCTGCTTCGGCGAGAAGGACTACCAGCAGCTGGCGGTGATCCGCCGCCTGGTGGCCGACCTGCACCTGCCGCTCGAGATCGTCGGGGTGCCGATCGAGCGCGCCGAGGACGGCCTGGCGCTGTCCTCGCGCAACGGCTATCTGGACACGGCGCAGCGCGCCGTGGCGCCCGAGCTGTATCGCACCCTGTGCGCCCTGCGCGAGGCGCTGGAGGGCGGCGAGCCGGTCGACGACAGCCTGACCCGCGGCCTCGAGCGGCTGCGCGAGGCGGGCTTCGTCCCCGACTATCTGGAACTGCGTGCCGCCGACCTGGGCCCGGTCGGCGACACCACGCGCGACGCCGTGCTGCTCACCGCGGCGCGCCTGGGCCCGACCCGACTGATCGACAACCTGTCGCTGACCCTCCCCCGCTGAGGGCCCGGCCACGCCACGAAGGAGTTCCCCTTTCATGCTGACCACCATGCTCAAGGCCAAGCTGCACATGGCCCGCGTCACCCACTCGGTGCTGAACTACGAAGGCTCCTGCGCCATCGACGGCGAGCTGCTCGACATGTCCGGCATCCGTGACAACGAGCAGATCCAGATCTACAACGTCGAGAGCGGCCACCGCTTCACCACTTATGCCATCCGCGCCGAGGAAGGCTCCAAGGTGATCTCGGTCAACGGCGCCGCCGCCCACCTGGCCAACGCCGGCGAGCGGGTGATCATCTGCAGCTACGCCCAGTACGAACAGGCCGAGCTCGACGATCACCAGCCCTCGCTGGTCTACCTCAAGGAAGGCAACGTCGTCAGCCACACCAGCAACGCCATCCCCGTCCAGCTGGCCTGATGCTCCCCGGCCGGGGCGCCCGCCCCGGCCTCTCCTCTCGTCCTTCTCCCGCGTGCCTATACTGAAGTTCTAGCCGAGCCGACTCGGCGGGGATTGCCGCAGCGCACAAAAGTCCCCTATGCTGAGCGGACGCTCGTCCGCGAATCTTCAGGAGTAAGCCTCATGCAAGAAGTGGTCATCGTTGCCGCCCGTCGCACCGCCGTCGGCGCCTTCGGCGGCTCCCTCGCCGGCATCCCCGCCAGCGACCTGGGCGCCCATGTGATCAAGGACATCCTCGCCGGCACCGGCGTGGCCCCGGAGCAGGTCGACGAGGTGCTGCTCGGCCAGGTGCTGACTGCCGGCACCGGCCAGAACCCGGCCCGCCAGGCCGCCATCAAGGGCGGACTGCCCGACGCGGTGCCGGCCATGACCATCAACAAGGTCTGCGGCTCGGGCCTCAAGGCCCTGCACCTGGCCACCCAGGCGATTCGCTGCGGCGACGCCGAGCTGATCCTGGCCGGCGGCCAGGAGAACATGTCGCTCTCTCCGCACATGCTGCCCAATTCGCGCACCGGCCAGCGCATGGGCGACTGGAAGGCCATCGACTCCATGGTTCATGACGGCCTGTGGGATGCCTTCAACGACTTCCACATGGGCATCACCGCCGAGAACCTGGCCGAGAAGTACGGCATCACCCGCGAGGAGATGGACGCGTTCGCCGCCGGCTCCCAGCAGAAGGCCTCCGCCGCGATCAAGGAAGGCAAGTTCAAGGGCCAGATCGTTCCGGTGGAGATTCCCCAGCGCAAGGGCGACCCGCTGGTGTTCGACACCGACGAGAACCCCCGCGAGACCACCGCGGAGAAGCTCGGCGGCATGCGCCCGGCGTTCAAGAAGGACGGCAGCGTGACCGCCGGCAACGCCTCCTCGATCAACGACGGCGCCGCCGTGGTGATGCTGTGCTCCGCCGAGAAGGCCAAGGCCCTGGGCCTGGAGCCGCTGGCCCGCATCAAGGCCTATTCCAACGCCGGCGTCGACCCGGCGATCATGGGCATCGGCCCGGCCCCGGCCACCCGCCGCTGCCTCGACAAGGCCGGCTGGAGCCTCGAGGACCTGGACCTGGTCGAGGCCAACGAGGCCTTCGCCGCCCAGGCGCTGGCGGTGAACAAGGAGCTCGGCTGGGACACCTCGATGATCAACGTCAACGGCGGCGCCATCGCGCTGGGCCACCCGATCGGCGCCTCCGGCTGCCGCATCCTGGTGACCCTGGTGCACGAGATGATCGCCCGCGATGCCAGGAAGGGCCTGGCGACGCTGTGTATCGGCGGCGGGCAGGGCGTGGCGCTGGCGATCGAACGTTAAGCGACTGCCACGACGCCTCACCACGAAAAAAGCCCCCGCTTTGATGAGCGGGGGCTTTTGCGTTCTGGCTGGTGTCTCTCGTCTTCAGCCCTGAGGCGGCCCGACCACCCGCGAGGGCGTGCGTGCCACCAGTGCCGCGGCCAGCACGAACAGCCCGCCGGCACCGAGCAGCACGCCGCTCAGGCCGATGGCATCCACCACCCGGCCGCCGGCCATGGCCCCGATGCCGATCGACAGGTTGAAAACGAAGGCCATCAGCGCGGTGGCGGCCTCGGTATTCAGGGCGCTCTTGAGGATCCAGGTCTGCAGGCTCACCGAGATGCTGCCGAACACCGCGCCCCACAGCATCAACAGCCCGATCGCGGCCGCCGGCTCGCGCCCCAGCCAGGGGAAGGCCAGGGTCGCGATCGCCAGCAGCAGCGGAATCACCAGCACCGTGGCGTAGGGCCGTCGCCCGGCGGCGGTGCCGGCGAGGAAGTTGCCCAGCAGCCCGGCCGCGCCGTAGCAGAGCAGCAGGGCGCTGACGCTCGCCAGGGGTATGCCGGCGATCTCCTGCAGGATCGGGCTGACGAAGGTGTAGGCGGCGAAGTGGCCCATCACGATCAGCGCGGTGGCGGCCACGCCGACCCGCACGCCGCGGCTGGCGAACTGGCCGGCCAGGTTGGACAGCCGCACCGGCTGCTGCGCCGGCAGGCTCGGCAGCAGCCGCCACAGGGCAATGGTCACCAGCAGGCTCAGCCCGGCCAGCGAGCCGAAGGCGATGCGCCAGTCGGTGTGCTCGCCGAGCCAGGTACCCGCCGGCACGCCGAGCACCGAGGCCCCGGCCACGCCGCTGAAGATCAGCGACATGGCCCGCGGCACCTGCTCCAGGGCCACCAGCCGCGAGGCCAGCCCGCCGGCGATGGCCCAGAAGCCGCCGATGCACACGCCCACCAGCACCCTGGTCACGAGCAGCATGGCGAAGTCGTCGGCCAGCGCGCCCAGCAGGCTGGCCAGGGTCATCAGCGTCATCAGCCCGGTCAACAGCCAGCGGCGGTCGAGCCGGCCCACCGCCACCGGCAGCAGCGGCGCGGCGAAGGCTGCCACCACACCGGGCACGGTGATCAAAAGGCCGGCGGTACCGGAAGTCACGGACAGCGAGTCGGCCACCTGGGACAGCAGCCCGATGGGCAGCTGCTCGGCGGTGACCAGCAGGAAGATACCGATCATCACCGCGCCCACGCCCAGCCAGTCGCGACGCTGGGTGTCGGTCCTGGGGGCGGTGGATGACGGAGCGGATTCGTGGCGCGTCATGGGTCGTCCCTGATCGATGGCGGGGCCAGGGCCCCGGAACGAGAACGCCCCCGCGGCGTGAGCCACGGGGGCGTTCGGCTCAATGACCGCTCGCTTAGAGCTCGTCGGTCTCGGCTTCCTCGGCCTCGAAGGCGGCCTTCTCTTCCGGGGTGATCTCCTTGATGGTCAGCTTCACCCGGTTGCGGTTGTCGATGTCGAGCACCTTGACCACGGCCTCGTCACCCTCGTTGAGGAAATCACGCACGTCATTGACGCGCTCGGGCACGATCTGGGAGATGTGCACCAGGCCATCGGTGCCGGGCATGATGTTGACGAAGGCGCCGAAGTCGGCGATGCGCACCACCTTGCCGCGATAGAGCTTGCCGATTTCCGGCTCGGCGGTGATCGCCAGCACGGTGTCGATGGCCGCCTTGGCCGCCGACTTCTCCTCGGCGTAGATGCGTACGGTGCCGTCGTCGTCCAGGTCGATGGAGGCGCCGGTGTCCTCGCAGATCTTGCGGATGGTGGCGCCGCCCTTGCCGATGACGTCGCGGATCTTCTCCGGATCGATCTTGATGGTGGCCATGGAGGGCGCGTTGTCGGAGACCTCCTCGCGGCTCTTGGCGATCACGGTGTTCATCTGCTCGAGGATGCTCAGGCGGGCCTCGTTGGCCTGCTGGAGCGCCTGCTCCATGATCTCCTCGTTGATGCCCTCGATCTTGATGTCCATCTGCAGGGCGGTGACGCCCTCGGCGGAACCGGCCACCTTGAAGTCCATGTCGCCGAGGTGGTCCTCGTCGCCGAGGATGTCGGTCAGCACGGCGTAGCCGTCATCGTCCTTGACCAGGCCCATGGCGATGCCGGCCACCGGGGCCTTCATCGGCACGCCGGCGTCCATCAGGGCCAGCGAGGAGCCGCACACGGAGGCCATGGAGCTGGAGCCGTTGGACTCGGTGATCTCGGACACCACGCGAATGGTGTAGGGGAAGTCGTCCTCGCTCGGCAGCATGGCCTGGACGCCGCGGCGGGCCAGACGGCCGTGGCCGATCTCGCGACGCTTGGGACCGCCCATGAAGCCGGCCTCGCCCACGCTGTAGGGCGGGAAGTTGTAGTGCAGCAGGAAGCGGTCCTTTCGCTCGCCTTCCAGCGATTCGATCAGCTGGGCGTCGCGCAGGGTGCCGAGGGTGGCCACGACCACGGCCTGGGTTTCGCCGCGGGTGAAGATCGCCGAACCGTGGGTCTTGGGCAGGCCACCGACCTCGATGTCCAGCGGACGCACGGTCTTGTGGTCGCGGCCGTCGATGCGCGGCTCGCCCTGGATGACGCGGGAGCGCACGACGCGCTTCTCGAGACCGGCGAAGGCGCCCTTGACCTCGTCGGCGGCGAACTGGCCTTCTTCTTCACCGGCCAGCTGGGCCACGGCCTCGTCCTTCAGCGCGGACAGGGCATCCTGGCGGGCCATCTTGTCGGTGATCCGATAGGCCTCGCCGACCTTGGCCTCGAAGCCCAGCGCCACGGCGTCCTTGAGGGCGGTGTTCTCGGCGGCCGGCTGCCAGTCCCAGCGCGGCTTGCCGGCCTCGGCGGCCAGCTCGTTGATGGCGGAGACGGCGACCTGCATCTCCTGGTGGCCGTAGAGCACGGCGCCCAGCATCTCGTCCTCGAGCAGCTCGCTGGCCTCGGACTCGACCATCAGCACGGCCTTCTCGGTGCCGGCGACGACCATGTTCAGCTCGGAGCTGGCGAGCTCCTCGACGCTGGGATTGAGGAAGTAGCCCTTGTCCTCGGTGAAGCCGACGCGGGCGGCGCCGATCGGGCCGTTGAAGGGCACACCGGAGACGGCCAGGGCGGCGGAGGTGCCGATCATGGCGGCGATGTCCGGGTCCTGGTTACGGTCGGCGGAGAGCACCGTGCAGATGACCTGGACCTCGTTCATGAAGCCCTTCGGGAACAGCGGGCGGATCGGGCGATCGATCAGGCGCGAGGTGAGGGTCTCCTTCTCGGTGGGCCGCCCCTCACGCTTGAAGAAGCCGCCGGGAATCTTGCCGACAGAGTAGGTCTTCTCCTGGTAGTGGACGGACAGCGGGAAGAACGGCTGGGCGGGATTGACGTCCTTCTTCGCCACCACGGTGCACAGCACCACGGTGTCGTCCATGGTGACCATCACGGCACCGGAGGCCTGGCGGGCGATGCGCCCGGTTTCCAGGGTGACGGTGCTGCGACCGTACTCAAACGTTTTCTTGACCGGGTTCACGGCGACTTCCTTCAGCTTTTCGATTCATGTTCGGGTCGTTTCGACTCGGCGACCATTTTAGGGGGTGTCGCCCGGCGCGGCCACCAGGGGGTGAGATTTCCCCCATCGACTTCTTGCGCAAATCATGAGCATTCGAGGCTGATCCGGGGACAGGCCTCCGCGAGGCGCTGTGAACCCATCCCTGGGCGCTACTTTTGCCATCCATGGCAAAAACCCTCGCTGCGACCTGCCCCCGGCGCCTCGATGAAAGCTGCCATGCCTGCCCCATAAACGCGAAACGGGCAGCCCCGGAGGGCTGCCCGTTTCACGTCTACGTCAGAAAAGGAGGAATTCGCGTCTCGAGCGACGAGAGGATGGTCGCCGCCGGAGCGCAGGAACCGGAATGTAGCCTGCTACATGAGGATTCCGAGCACCGCCGACGGCCAGGCTATCGAGCGCAGTAGCGAATTACCCTTTTCCTTAGCGACGCAGGCCGAGGCGCTGAATCAGGGACTGATAGCGCTCGAAGTCCTTGCGCTTCAGGTAGTCCAGCAGCTTGCGGCGCTGGTTGACCATGCGGATCAGGCCACGACGAGAGTGGTGATCCTGCTTGTTGGTCTTGAAGTGATCCTGCAGGCCGTCGATGTTGGCGGTCAGCAGGGCCACCTGCACCTCGGGGGAACCGGTGTCGTTGTCGCCACGGCCGTATTCGTTGACGATTTCGGCCTTCTGCTCGGCTGTCAGTGCCATCTGTCTCTCCAGTTCAGCAATATGCCTGAATGATGTGAATGTCGGAGACCACGCATATTTGCAGTCTCCACGCCGGCCCCGAAGGGCCGGATCATGCCGAGTCCGCCTCGGCGGTGCTCAGCAGGCGGCGCGGGGCGATCTCCCCCGCCGCTCTCACCACGCCGAGCCCCAGAAAGGTCTCGTCGCGGTAGAGTCTGGTCAGGCCGTCGACCGGCAGTTCACCGGTGTCGCACCTGGCGCTCTGGCCATGCAGCAGGCGGCTGGCCGCCGCCTCGTCCAGGGCCAGCCTGGGCAGGTCGGCCACCAGCACGTCCACCGGCAGCAGCACGCCTTCGCGTGCAGCCTGATCCGGCAGCGCCTCGAGGGCCTCCGGCGTCAGCATGCCGTCGGCGCCGAAAGGGCCGGTGGCCAGCCGTCGCAGGACGCTGATATGGGCGCCGCAGCCGAGCGCCTCGCCGATGTCCTCGGCCAGGGTCCGGATGTAGGTGCCCTTGCTGACCCGCACCTCGAGTTCGAAGGCCGTGCCCTCGAACGAGAGAAGGCGCGCATCATACACCGTCACGCGACGCACTGCACGCTCCACGCTCTTGCCCTCGCGGGCCAGCTCGTAGAGCTTGCGCCCCTGGTGCTTGAGCGCCGAATACATCGGCGGCACCTGGTCGATCTCGCCGGTGAAGCGCTCGAGCACGCCGCGCAGGTCGGCCTCCTCGAGGGGCGGCACCTCGCGACGCTCGACCACCTCGCCCTCGGCGTCGCCGGAGTCGGTGATCGTCCCGAGTTCGACCCGGGTGCGATACGCCTTGTCGGCGTCGAGCAGGAAGGCCGAGAACTTGGTCGCCTCGCCGAAGCACACCGGCAACAGCCCGGTGGCCATCGGATCGAGGGTGCCGGTGTGGCCGGCCTTCTGCGCCTGGAACAGGCGCCGGGCCCGCTGCAGCGCGTGGTTGCTGGACGCGCCCTGAGGCTTGTCCAGCAGCAGCACGCCGTTCACCGGCAGTCCGCGACGGCGACGCGCCATCAGTCGCGCTCTCCCTCACCGCGCTCGCCGTCGCCACCCTCGGTCTCGTCGTCGTGACGGTCGCGATCGCTCGCCACCGCCTCGTCGATCAGCGAGGACAGCTGCTGACCGCGCACCACGCTCTCGTCGAAGTGGAAGCGCAGCTCCGGCACGTGACGCAGCTTGATGCGACGGGCGATCTGCCCGCGCAGGAAACCGGCGGCGCGCTTGAGCACGCCGAGGTTTTCCTTGATGCGCTCGGCATCCTGCTCGCCGAGCAGCGTCACGTAGACGTCGGCATAGCCGAGGTCACGGCTGACCGTGACCCCGCTGACGGTGACCATGCCCAGGCGCGGATCCTTGATCTCGCGCTGGATGAGTACCGCCAGCTCCTTCTGGAGCTGGTCGGCTACCCGGTCGGTACGCTTGAACTCGCGCATGATCGGCTCCTCGCGGTCAGAGCGTCCGCTCGACCTTGACCTGATCGAAGACCTCGATCTTGTCGCCGACCTGGACGTCGTTGTAGTTCTTCACGCCGATACCGCACTCGATACCGTTGCGAACCTCGTTGACGTCGTCCTTGTAGCGGCGCAGGGACTCGAGCTCGCCCTCGTAGATCACCACGTTCTCGCGCAGCACGCGGATCTTCTTGTGGCGATAGACGGTGCCCTCGACCACCATGCAGCCGGCGACGGCGCCGATCTTCGGTGCCTTGAAGACGTCGCGAACCTCGGCCACGCCGACGATCTCTTCCTTCCACTCCGGCGCGAGCATGCCGCTCATCGCCTGCTTGACCTCGTCGATCAGCTGGTAGATGACGCTGTAGTAGCGCAGGTCGAGACCCTCGCGCTCGATGATCTCGCGAGCGGCGGCGTCGGCACGCACGTTGAAGCCGACCACGATGGCGTCACTGGCGAGTGCCAGGTTGGCGTCGGTACCGGTGATACCGCCCACGCCGGAGGACACCACGGCGACCTGCACTTCGTCGGTCGACAGCTCTTCGAGCGCGCCCTTGATGGCCTCCAGGGAGCCCTGGACGTCGGCCTTGAGGACGATGTTGACCTTGGCGACCTCTTCCTGGCCCATCTGGGAGAACATGTTCTCCAGCTTGGCCTTCTGCTGGCGAGCCAGGCGCACCTCGCGGTACTTGCCCTGACGGAAGTTGGCGACCTCGCGGGCCTTCTTCTCGTCGTCGAGGACCATGAAGTCGTCACCCGCTTCCGGGGTGCCGTCCAGGCCCTGGATCTCGACCGGCATGGCCGGACCGGCGTCGTCGACCTGCTGGCCGAGCTCGTTGATCAGCGCACGCACGCGACCGTAGTGCAGGCCGGCGAGCACGATGTCGCCCTTCTTCAGGGTGCCGTTCTGGACCAGCACGGTGGCCACCGGGCCACGGCCCTTGTCCAGGCGAGACTCGACCACCACGCCCTTGCCGGGCGCCTCGGGGACGGCCTTGAGCTCGAGCACTTCGGAGACCAGCTGGATCGACTCGAGCAGGCCCTCGATGCCATCGCCGGACTTGGCGGAGACGTGCACGAACTGGGTGTCGCCACCCCACTCTTCCGAGATCACGCCGTGCTGGGACAGCTCGTTCTTGACCCGGTCCGGATCGGCGCCCTGCTTGTCGATCTTGTTGACCGCGACGACCATCGGCACGCCGGCGGCCTTCGAGTGCTCGATGGCCTCGATGGTCTGGGGCATGACGCCGTCATCGGCAGCCACGACCAGCACCACCACGTCGGTGGCCTTGGCACCGCGAGCACGCATGGCGGTGAACGCCGCGTGGCCCGGGGTATCGAGGAAGGTCACGCCGCCGTGATCGTCCTCGACGTGGTAGGCGCCGATGTGCTGGGTGATGCCGCCGGCCTCGCCGGTGGCGACCTTGGCGCGACGGATGTAGTCGAGCAGCGAGGTCTTGCCGTGGTCGACGTGACCCATGACGGTCACGACCGGCGAACGGGTGATCTCATCGCCTTCATAGGAGATGTTCTCGAGGACCTCGGTCTCCAGCGCATCGTCCTTGACCAGCTTGGGCTTGTGACCCATTTCCTCGACCACGATGGCCGCGGTGTCCTGATCGATGGTCTGGTTGATGGTCACCGCCGCGCCCATGGTGAACATGGTCTTGATGACCTCGTTCGCCTTGATGGACATCTTGTCGGCCAGGTCGGCGACGCTGATCGACTCGGGGATGGAGACCTCGCGGACGATCGGCTGCGTCGGCTTCTGGAAGCCGTGCTTGCCGCCGCCCTGGCTGCCACCGCGACGGCCGCCGCGACGCTCGGCGCGCTTGGCCTTCTTGCCGCCGCGACGACGCTCTTCGCGATCGCCACGGTCGTCCTCGCGCTCGTGACGGCCCTTCTTGCCGGCCTTCTTGCCGGCCGGTGCGGCGCGGCGGTCGGTGCGGCCTTCCTTCGGCGGGGCCGGCGGCTGCTCGGACGGCGCCGGGGTTTCCAGCTCCGGCACCGGGATCTCCGGCTCGGCCTTGGCGGCCGCCTCGGCGTCGGCCTTGGCCTTCTCGGCCTGGGCCTTTTCCTCGGCCGCGCGGGCCGCCTGCTCGGCGGCGCGCTGCTCTTCCTCGGCCTGACGCTTGGCTTCGGCCTCGGCCATGTCACCGACCAGCTGACGCGGACCGTGATCCTGCGACTTCGGCTCCTCGGCGGGCTTCTCTTCCTCGCGCTTGACGTAGGTGCGCTTCTTGCGGACCTGCACCTCGATGCTCTTGCCCCGGTCGCCGCTCTTGATGCGGCTGCGCGTCTTGCGGGTCAGGGTGATACGGTTCTTGGGCGCGGCCTTCTCGGCGCTCCCGCCGTGACTCTTGGTGAGGTAGTCCAGCAGCTGACGCTTGTCCTCTTCGGACACGGCGTCGCCCTCGGACTTGTGCTCGAGCCCGGCTTCTTTCATCTGTTCCAGCAGACGGGGCACTTCACGCCCCACCTTCGCTGCAAAATCCTTAACGGTCATTTCTGACATTACGACCCTCCTCAGCCCGTGACCCGTTTACTGTTCGCTCTCGAACCAAGGCGCACGGGCAGTCATGATCAGTGCCGCGGCGCGCTCCTCGTCCAGTTCCTCGATATCCGTCAAATCGTCGACGGACTGTTCGGCGAGGTCCTCCATGGTCTTGATGCCCCGGCTGGCCAGGATATAGGCCAGGTGACGCTCCATGCCGTCCATCTCAAGCAGGTCGTCGGCCGGTTCGGCACCGTCGAGCTCCTCTTCGGAAGCGATGGCCAGGTTCAGCAGCTCGTCCTTGGCACGAGCGCGCAGCTCCTCGACGAGATCCTCGTCGAACTCTTCGATCTCCAGCATTTCCTCCGCCGGGACATAGGCGACCTCCTCCAGGGAGGTGAAGCCTTCCTCGACGAGCAGGCGTGCCACGTCGTCGTCGATGTCCAGGTGATGGATGAAATGCTCGACCAGGCTATCGACCTCCTGGTCGCGCTTGGCCTCGGCGTCGGCTTCGGTCATGACGTTGAGACGCCACCCGGTGAGCTCGGAGGCCAGGCGCACGTTCTGGCCGCTACGGCCGATGGCCTGGGCCAGGTTGTCCTCGGCGACCGCCACGTCCATGGCGTGGGAATCCTCGTCGACGAGAATCGAGGCGACATCCGCCGGCGCCATGGCGTTGATCACCAGCTGGGCCGGGTTGTCGTCCCACAGCACGATGTCCACGCGCTCGTTCTGGAGCTCGGTGGACACCGCCTGGACCCGGGAACCGCGCATGCCCACGCAGGCGCCGACCGGGTCGATGCGGCGGTCGTTGGTCTTGACCGCGATCTTGGCCCGCGAGCCCGGATCGCGGGCCGCGCCCTTGATCTCGATGAGCTGCTCGGCGATTTCCGGCACCTCGATGCTGAACAGTTCGATGATCAGCTCGGGGCAGGTCCGCGACAGGATCAGCTGGGCGCCGCGGGCCTCCGGATCGACCTTGGTCAGCAGCGCGCGGACGCGCTCGTTCATGCGGTAGCGCTCGCCCGGGATCATCTCGCTGCGCGGCAGGAAGGCCTCGGCGTTCTCGCCGAGGTCGATGATCAGGCCATCGCGTGTCGTCTTCTTGACGATGCCGGCGACCAGTTCGCCCTCGCGGTCGGCATAGAGGCGCACCACCTCGGCCCGCTCGGCCTCGCGCACCTTCTGCACGATGACCTGCTTGGCGGTCTGGGCCGCGATGCGACCGAAGGCGGCGTTCTCGATCTGTTCCTCGACCACGTCACCGAGGCCCAGCGGCGGATCGCGACGCTCGGCATAGCTCAGCTTGATCTGGGCGTCCGGGCCGTCGAAGTCGTCGTCCTCGACGACCTCCCAGCGGCGGAACGTCTCGTAGTCGCCGGTGATGCGGTCGATATGAACCCGCACGCTGGCTTCCTCGTCCTCGAAGCGCTTGCGTGACGCGCTGGCCAGCGCCGCCTCGACGGCCTCGAAGATTACCTCGCGGGGGACACCCTTTTCGTTGGAGATCGCGTCGACGACCGCCAGAATCTCTTTACTCATGCCTTAGCCTCGCCAGTAAACCCGTCCTTGTGCATCGACCTCAGTCTTCGAACTGCGGCACGACCCGCGCCTGATCGATGCTCTCGATGGGAAAGCAGTATTCCTCGTCGTCGAGCCGCACCAGCACCTCATCGTTCTCGACGCCGGCCAGCAGGCCCTGAAACTTGCGCCGCCCATCGAACGGCACCCGCAGCTTCACCGCCACCTTGTGGCCGGCATAGCGCGCGAACTGCTCGAGGGTGAACAGGGGGCGATCCATCCCCGGAGAGGACACCTCGAGCCGATATTCACCGCTGACGGGATCCTCGACGTCGAACACCGCACTGACCTGGCGGCTGACGTCGGCGCAATCATCCACGCTCACGCCATCGGCGTGATCGATGTAGATCACCAGACGAGAGTGTTTGCCCTGGGACAGATAGTCGATGCCCCACAGCTCGAACCCCATGGCCGAGACCACCGGTTCGATCAGCGCGTGCAGCGCAGCATCCTTGGTTGCCACGGAAGAAAGCTCCTACAGCCGTTGCATCAGGCACCTGGCCGGGAGTGAACAGGAGAGTCAGGTGGCTGATTGGCGTTGCCCGGATCAGCGCCGCCGATGCTTGCCGGCGAGCTGGCCGCTAACAAAAAGCCCCTTCACAGGAAGGGGCTTTTCAAGAAACCTGTATACCACTTCTCGACGCCTGGCATGCCCCTCAAGGGTCCTGCATGCCCGACAGGAAGATGGTAGCGGGGACCGGATTTGAACCGATGACCTTCGGGTTATGAGCCCGACGAGCTACCAGACTGCTCCACCCCGCATCAATCTAGGTCGGTGATTCTATGCTGACTCGGCGCTTCCGTCAAGCCGCATCACACCGTTTCGCCAATCCTGCGATGAAGATCCGATGCTCGGCGATGAGATCGCCAGACCGGCTTCAGGAATGGTGCCGAAGGCGGGACTTGAACCCGCACGGCCGTAAGGCCACTACCCCCTCAAGATAGCGTGTCTACCAATTCCACCACTTCGGCATCAGGGGAGGCCAGATTCGCGGCTCAGTTGCTGCCGCTATCCTCTAGCACTGGCGCAGTATTATCCATACCCGATGACCCTTCGTCAAGGGACGGCACGGCATTTTGCTGCTGTTCGATCAGCTCGGCATCGGGAATGCCCGTCTCTTCCGGCGCCTGACCGGCCTGGGAGGCGAAATACGCCAGGGCCAGGGAGGTGACGAAGAAGGCCGCGGCCAGCAGCCCGGTGGCGCGCGACAGGAAATTGCCGCTGCCGCTGGAGCCGAACACGGTCTGGGAGGCACCGCCACCGAAGGAGGCACCGGCGTCGGCGCCCTTGCCCTGCTGCAGCAGGATCAGGACGACCAGGGCGATGGCGATCGCCACATGGATCATGAGAATGGCAACTTGCATGGTTATCAACCTGCTGACTGGCAAATGGCTAGGAATTCGTCGACGTTCAGGGAAGCGCCGCCAATGAGACCGCCGTCGATGTCCGGCTGCGCGAGCAGCTCGGCGGCGTTGGCGGCCTTCATGCTGCCGCCGTAGAGCACCTGGGTATCGGCGGCGAGCCCGGCGTCGTAGCGCGCAAGACGCGCCCGGATGGCGCCGTGGACCGCCTGGGCCTGCGCCGGTGTCGCGGTGCGGCCGGTGCCGATGGCCCACACCGGCTCGTAGGCGAGCACCAGCCGGGCGCGCTCGTCCGCGCCGAGCGCATCGAACACCGCCTCGAGCTGACCGAGCACCACCGCCTCGGTGCGGCCGGCATCGCGCTCCTCGAGGGTCTCGCCCAGGCACAGCACCGGGGCGAGCCCCAGGTCGAGCGCGGCGCGCACGCGGGCCAGCACGGCGTCATCGTCCTCGCCGAACAGCGTGCGCCGCTCGGAGTGGCCGACCAGCACCATCCGGGCGCCGCAGTCGCGCAGCATCTCGCCGCTGACCTCGCCGGTGAAGGCCCCGGAAGGCCGGTCGCTCAGCGTCTGGGCGCCGAGGGCCAGCGGCGTGCCCTCGAAGGCGCGACTCGCGGCGTCCAGATAAGGGAAAGGCACCATCAGCGCCACCGCCACGTTCTCCGGCAGCTCGGCATCGCCGAAGGCACGACCGAAGTCGTCGACCAGCGCGCGGGACCCGTTCATCTTCCAGTTGCCGGCGATCAGCGGCGTAGGCATGCAGCTTCCCTCTTTCAAGGTGGAGCGAAATGGTATAGGAGCGGCCCTGTCAAGACAACCGACCTAGGTCAGCAGCCCCTCGACGTCGGCCGCCAGGCGACGAGCCAGGCCGTCGACGTCCAGGTGCGGCCGCCCTTCGACCATCACCCGGATCAGCGGCTCGGTACCGGAGGGGCGCAGCAGCACCCGCCCCTGGTCGCCGAGCTCGGCCTCGACGGCGGCCACCGCGGACTTGAGCGAGGCCTCATCCATCAGCGCCCGGGCGTCGGTGCCTGGCGTCAGGCGCACGTTGACCAGCGCCTGGGGCGCCTTCTCCAGCCCGTCGAGCAGCCGCCCCAGCGGCTTGCCCTCGCGCACCATGATGGCCAGCACCTGCAGGGCGGAGACGATGCCGTCGCCGGTGGTCTGGACGTGACCGCAGACGATATGCCCCGACGATTCGCCGCCGAGCTGCCAGCCGTTGGCGTCCAGGCGCTCCATGACGTAGCGGTCGCCGACCTTGGCCCGCTCGAAGGGCACGCCCATCGTCTCCAGCGCGGCGGCCAGGCCGAAGTTGCTCATCAGGGTGCCGACCACGCCGCCGCCGAGCTCGCCGCGGGAGTGGCGATCGCGGGCGATCATGTAGAGGATGTCGTCGCCGTCGATCTCGCGCCCCTCGGCGTCGACCATCAGCACCCGGTCGCCGTCGCCGTCGAAGGCCACGCCCAGGTCGGCGCCGCTGCGGATCACCGCGGCGCGCAGCGCGGCGGGATGGGTGGAGCCGACCTCGTGGTTGATGTTGAGACCGTCCGGCTCGGCGCCGATCACCTCGACCCTCGCGTCCAGCTCGCGGAACACGCTGGGCGCGATGTGATAGGTGGCGCCGTGAGCGCAGTCGATCACCACCTTCAGGCCGTGCAGGTCGACGCGATCGGGAATGGTCGACTTGCAGAACTCGATGTAGCGGCCGGCGGCGTCGTCGGCACGCCGCACCTTGCCCAGGGCATCGGGTGCCACCGTGGTCAGCGGCTCCTCGAGCATGGCCTCGATGCGTTCCTCGACGGCATCACCGAGCTTGGTGCCGGCGGCGGAGAAGAACTTGATGCCGTTGTCGGCGAAGGGGTTGTGCGAGGCCGAGATGACGATCCCGGCGCTGGCGCGGAAGGCCCGCGTCAGGTAGGCGATGCCCGGGGTCGGCATCGGGCCGAGCAGGATCACGTCGACCCCGGCGGCCGACAGGCCGGCCTCCAGGGCCGACTCGAACATGTAGCCGGAGATACGGGTGTCCTTGCCGATCACCACCCGCGGCCGCCCGCCCTTCTCCGCCAGCACCCGGCCAGTGGCCCAGCCCAGCTTGAGCATGAAGTCGGCGGTGATGGGCGGCTCGCCCACCGTGCCGCGAATGCCGTCGGTCCCGAAATAGCGCCTAGTCATGGTCGCAACCCTCCTTGAGTACGGCCCAGGCCATGTTGATCGCATCCACGTGGGGCGCCACGTCATGGACGCGAAGAATCCGTGCGCCGCGCTCGACGGCCAGGGCCGACAGCGCCAGTCCGCCGTGGAGCCGCTCCTCCACCGGACGATCCAGCACCTTGCCGATCATGCTCTTGCGCGACATGCCCACCAGCAGCGGCAGGCCGAGCGCCTCCAGACGCTCCATGCGATGGAGCAGGCGCAGGTTGTGCTCGACGCTCTTGGCGAAGCCGAAGCCGGGATCGAGAATCAGCCGCTCGCGACGCAGGCCGGCGGCCTCGCACTCCGCCACCCGGCGCTCGAGGAAGTCGGCCACCGCCTCCTCCACCGGCACCTCATAGCAGGGCGCGTCCTGCATGTCGCCGGGCTCGCCGAGCATGTGCATCACGCACACCGGCAGGCCGCTGGCGGCGGCGGCGCGCAGGGCGCCCTCGCGACGCAGGTTGCGCACGTCGTTGAGCAGGCCGGCGCCGGCCTCGGCCGAGGCGGTCATCACCTCGGGGGCGCTGGTGTCCACCGAGACCAGGGCATCGAACTCGCGCACCAGTGCCTCGACCACCGGCACCACACGATCGAGCTCCTGCTGCACCGGCACCGCCGCGGCGCCGGGACGCGTGGACTCGCCGCCCACGTCGATGATCGCCGCCCCCTCGGCCAGCATCCGCTCGGCGCGCCGCAGGGCGTCGTCGAGGGCGTTGTGCCGACCGCCGTCGGAGAAGGAGTCGGGAGTGACGTTGAGGATCCCCATCACGCGGGGAAAGGAGAGGTCGAGCCGCTGCCGGCCACACTGCAGGGAAGTGGGAACGCTGTTGTGCATCGTTGTCCTGAAGCTGTTCGGGTGGCGGGGAGCGGTCGCCCCGCCACGGCAAGGGCGCCCCGCAGGGCGCCCGTTGATCGTCTCGCTCGCGAGGGGTCAGCTGCCGGCCGGACCACCGAGGGGGTCGGAGGGACGGCGGCCCGAGGATTCCTCCTCGTCGTCGCCGTCATCGCCCTTGGCATCCTCCTGGGGCGCCTCGCCGATCGGCGCACCGGGGCCGGGGCCGTCGTCATCCCAGCCCTTGGGCGGACGCGGGGTGCGGCCGTCCATGATGTCCTTGAGCTGGTCGGCGTCGATGGTCTCGTACTGCACCAGCGCCTCGGCCATGGCATCCAGCTTGTCGCGGTTGTCCTCGAGGATCTGCTTGGCCTGGGCGTAGCACTCGTCGATGATGCGACGCACTTCCTTGTCGAGCTTGGTGACCGTCTCGCCGGACTTGAGCTTGCCGCCGCTCTGGCCCGGGCCGCCGAGGAACTGGTGGGACTCGTCCTCGTCGTACATGATCGGGCCCATTTCCTCGGACAGGCCCCACTTGGCCACCAGATTGTGGGCCAGCTCGGTGGCGCGCTTGATGTCGTTGGAGGCCCCGGTGGTCACGCCGTTCGGGCCCAGCGTCATCTCCTCGGCGAGACGGCCGCCGTACAGCGAGCAGATCTGGCTGATGATCTGCTGACGCGACAGGCTGTAGCGATCCTCCTCGGGGAGGAACATGGTCACGCCCAGCGCGCGGCCGCGCGGGATGATGGTGACCTTGTAGACCGGGTCGTGCTCGGGCATCACCAGGCCGATGATGGCGTGGCCCGATTCGTGATAGGCGGTATTGAGCTTGTCCTTCTCGGTCATGACCATGGAACGGCGCTCGGCGCCCATCATGATCTTGTCCTTGGCCAGCTCCAGCTCCTCCATGCCCACCAGGCGCTTGTTGCGACGGGCCGAGAACAGTGCCGCCTCGTTGACCAGGTTGGCCAGGTCGGCGCCGGAGAAGCCCGGGGTACCGCGGGCGATCAGCGACGGCTTGACGTCGTCGCCCAGCGGCACCTTGCGCAGGTGCACGTTGAGGATGTGCTCACGACCGCGGATGTCGGGCAGCGGCACGGTGACCTGGCGGTCGAAGCGGCCCGGACGCAGCAGCGCCGGGTCGAGCACGTCGGGACGGTTGGTGGCGGCGATGACGATGATGCCCTCGTTGGCCTCGAAGCCGTCCATCTCGACCAGCAGCTGGTTCAGGGTCTGCTCGCGCTCGTCGTTGCCGCCACCCATGCCGGCGCCACGCGAGCGGCCCACGGCATCGATTTCGTCGATGAAGATGATGCAGGGCGCCTGCTTCTTGGCCTGCTCGAACATGTCGCGCACGCGCGAGGCGCCCACGCCGACGAACATCTCGACGAAGTCGGAGCCGGAGATCGAGAAGAACGGCACCTTGGCCTCGCCGGCGATCGACTTGGCCAGCAGCGTCTTGCCGGTACCGGGCGGGCCGACCATCAGCACGCCGCGGGGGATGGTGCCGCCCAGGCGCTGGAACTTGGTCGGATCGCGCAGGAAGTCGACCAGCTCCTCGACCTCCTCCTTGGCCTCGTCGCAGCCTGCCACGTCGGCGAAGGTGGTCTTGATCTGGTCCTGGGACAGCAGCTTGGCCTTGGACTTGCCGAAGCTCATCGGGCCGCCCTTGCCGCCACCGCCCCCCTGCATCTGGCGCATGAAGAACATGAAGATGGCGAGGATCAGCAGGATCGGGAAGCTGGCGATCAGCAGCCGCGTCCACAGGCTCTGCTGCTCGGGCTCCTGGCCGATCACGGTGACGTCGTGGGCCAGCAGATCATCCATCAGCTTGGGATCTTCCGCCGCCGGGCGGATGGTCTGGAACTGGGAGCCGTCCTTGCGCTCGCCATTGATGGTATAGCCATCGATGGTCACGCTCCGGACCTGCTCGTTCTGCACCTGCTCGACGAACTGGGAATAGTTCATCGTCTGCGGTGTATTCTCGACGCTGAAGTTGTTGAACACCGTCAGCAGCACCGCCGCGATGACCAACCA
The DNA here is from genome assembly GCF_003030865.2 of Halomonas sp. SL1. Lineage (NCBI taxonomy): Bacteria > Pseudomonadati > Pseudomonadota > Gammaproteobacteria > Oceanospirillales > Halomonadaceae > Halomonas > Halomonas sp. SL1. The sequence goes on from NZ_PYUQ02000005.1 coordinate 39,875, forward strand.
CAGAATCAGGTTCTTCGCCATGTCGTTCAAGGGACTACCCTCAATTGCAAGAATCTGTCGGCCGTAACCACCTGGCCCTTCGACACTACCCTACCACGCCCGTTCGCTGGCAGGGCCCAAGGTGCGGCTCCTGTCTCCACTGTGACACAGACACGCGATGATGTCCGGCCATGGCATCCTTAGCCTGACGCTATCGATGCGCCTTCATCGGCGGCCCGCCACGGCGCTCAGCCGCGAAACCCTTCCGCCAGCAGGTAGACCTCGCGGGAACGCGCCCGGGACGCTTCCGGCTTGCGGGTCACCACCCGCTTGAAGCTGCCGCGCAGCTCCTTCAGATATTCGTCGAAGCCTTCGCCCTGGAAGACCTTGGCCAGGAAGGTGCCGCCGGGGGACAGGGTCTGACGCGCCAGGTCCAGGGCCAGCTCCACCAGATACATGGCCTGGGGCTGGTCGATGGCGGCCATCCCACTCATATTGGGGGCCATGTCCGACATCACAAGGTCGACCGGACGATCGCCGAGGCGGCCGAGGATCTCGTCGAGCACGGCCTCCTCGGTGAAGTCGCCCTGCACGAAATCGACCCCGGCCAGGGCATCCATCTCGAGGATGTCGGAGGCGATGACGACGCCATTGTCGCCGACCTTCTCGGCGGCGATCTGGCTCCAGCCGCCGGGGGCCGCTCCCAGATCGATGATCGTCATGCCGGGACGCAGCAGCTTGTCCTTCTCGTCCAGCGCCAGCAGCTTGTAGCTGGCCCGCGAGCGATAGCCGTCCTGCCAGCTCTGCTGGACGTAGCGGTCGTCGAAGTGTTCCTTCAGCCAGCCGGCGCTGCTCTTGCTGGCGCCGCGCCGCTTGGAGCCCTTGTCCCGGGCGTCATGGGAAGATGCCACGGCATCACCTGTGAGAAATCTGGATGACAGGGGGTCGAGCGGATTCCGATAAACGGGGATGGGGAAGCTGACCTTGCGGGCCGGTCGAGGAGGCGGTGAGAGCCGGCCGCGCTTTCGCCGCGAGGCGATTCACCGTACCATGTGCGCTGCGCGCCAACCGGGAAGAAGCAAGATACCATGAGCTTGTCACAGGCACAAAAGAAAGCATTTCGCAGCATCGGCCACCATCTCGACCCCGTCGTCATGGTCTCCGAGAACGGCCTCAGCGAGGGCGTGCTCGCCGAACTCGACCGGGCGCTGACCGACCACGAACTGGTCAAGGTCAAGCTGGCGCTGGCCGAGCGCGAGGACCGCGCCGCCGTGCTGGAGGCCCTGGTCGCCGAGAGCGGCGCCGAGCTGGTGCAGAAGATCGGCAAGGTCGCCCTCTTCTACCGCCACAACCCCAAGGTCAATCCGAAGCTGTCCAACATCAAGCGCTTCGAGGAGCACCACGGCCGGCGCTAAGGTGGCCAAGCGGCCAAGCGGCCAAGCGGCCAAGCGGCCAAGCGGCCAAGCGGCCAAGAATAGCTAACGGCCGCCCAACGAGAAGCCCCGCCGACGAGAGTCAGCGGGGCTTCTTTTTTTATGCCGATTTACCGCCTCTACACCAGCCGCCCGTCACCGAGCGGCCTGACGCTTGCAGCTTGACGCTCGGCGCTTACAGGTGCTCGACGCTGGAAATCTCGTACTCGACGTCGCCGCCGGGGGTACGCACCAGCACCACCTCACCCTCTTCCTTGCCGATCAGGGCACGGGCGATGGGCGAGGTCACGGAGATCTGGCCTTCCTTGATGTTGGCCTCGTCCTCGCCGACGATGCGGTAGGTCACCTCTTCGTCGGTATCGAGGTTCATCAGCTCCACGGTCACCCCGAAGATCACCTTGCCGGTCTTGGGCAGCTTGGTGACATCAATGACCTGTGCGTTGGACAGCTTGCCTTCGATCTCCTGGATACGCCCCTCGATGAAGCCCTGCTGTTCGCGGGCCGCATGATACTCGGCGTTCTCCTTGAGGTCGCCGTGCTCGCGCGCCTCGGCGATGGCCGCGATCACGTTCGGACGGGCCTCGCTCTTGAGGTGATCGAGCTCGTCGCGAAGGCGCTGCTCACCGACGACGGTCATCGGGACCTTGTTCATTGACTGACTCCTGCATGCTGTTCCTGTAGCCGCCGCACGGTGATGGCATTGCCGTACTCGAGCGCCAGACAAACGGCCTTGGCCCCTGCCAGGGTGGTGGCATAGGGAACCTTGCGGGCGAGGGCGGTGCGACGGATCACCGAGGAATCATTGATGGCCTGACGGCCCTCGGTGGTATTGACGATGTAGGCGACCTCGTCGTTCTTGAGCAGATCGACGATGTGCGGACGACCCTCGTAGACCTTGTTCACGATCTCCACGGGCAGATCGGCCGCCTGAAGGGCCGCCGCCGTACCACGGGTCGCACAGAGGGTGAAGCCCAATGTTAACAGAGAACGGGCCACCTCGATAACACCCGCCTTGTCGGGCTCGCGCACGGACAGGAACGCCTTGCGCTCGCCTTCCAGCGACGGAATCGCCTCGCCGGCCCCCAGCTGCGCCTTGTAGAAGGCCTCGGCGAAGGTCTCGCCGGAACCCATCACCTCGCCGGTGGACTTCATCTCCGGCGACAGGATCGGGTCGACGCCCGGGAACTTGTTGAACGGGAAGACCGCTTCCTTGACGCTGTAGGTCGTCGGCACGATCTCGGCCACGAAGCCCTGGTCGGCCAGGCTGATGCCGGCCATGCAGCGCGCCGCCACCTGGGCCAGCGAGGTGCCGATGCACTTGGAGACGAAGGGCACGGTGCGCGAGGCGCGCGGGTTGACCTCGATGACGTAGATCTCGCCGTCCTGCCAGGCCAGCTGCACGTTCATCAGGCCGTTGACGCCGAGCTCCACCGCCATGCGCTTGACCTGGTCGCGCATCTCGTCCTGCACGTCGGCCGGCAGCGAGTACGGCGGCAGCGCACAGGCGGAGTCGCCGGAGTGCACGCCGGCCTGCTCGATGTGCTGCATGATGCCGCCGATCACCACCTGCTGGCCGTCGGAAACGGCGTCGATGTCGACCTCGATGGCGGCGTTGAGGAAGTGGTCCAGCAGCACCGGCGAGTCGTTGGAGACCTTGACCGCGTGGGTCATGTAGTTCTCCAGCTCGGAGGCATCGTAGACGATCTCCATGGCCCGGCCGCCGAGCACGTAGCTCGGGCGCACCACCAGCGGATAGCCGATCGCCTCGGCCTTGGCGAAGGCCTCGTCGAAGCTGCGCGCGGTGGCGTTGGGCGGCTGCTTGAGGCCCAGCTTGTCGATCATGGTCTGGAAGCGCTCGCGGTCCTCGGCGCGGTCGATGGCGTCCGGGGTGGTGCCGATGATCGGCACGCCGGCGGCCTCGAGCTCGCGGGCCAGCTTGAGCGGGGTCTGACCGCCGAACTGCACGATCACGCCGGCCGGCTGTTCCTTGTCGGCGATCTCCAGCACGTCCTCCAGGGTCACCGGCTCGAAGTAGAGGCGGTCGGAGGTGTCGTAGTCGGTGGAGACGGTCTCCGGGTTGCAGTTGACCATGATGGTCTCGTAGCCGTCGTCGCGCATGGCCAGCGCGGCGTGGACGCAGCAGTAGTCGAACTCGATGCCCTGGCCGATGCGATTCGGACCGCCGCCGAGCACCATGATCTTCTGCTTGTCGCTGACCTCGGCCTCGCACTCCTCCTCGTAGGTGGAGTACATGTAGGCGGTGTCGGAGGCGAACTCGGCCGCGCAGGTGTCGACCCGCTTGTAGACCGGGCGGATGCCGGCCTTCTGCCGAGTCTTGCGGAACTCCTTCTCGGCCACGCCGAGCAGCGCCGCCAGGCGGGCGTCGGAGAAGCCCTTGCGCTTGAGCTGCCACAGGTCACGGGCGCTCAGCTCGGAGAGCGAGCGCCTGGCCAGGGCCTGCTCGGTCAGGATCAGATCCTCGAGCTGGACCAGGAACCAGCGGTCGATGTTGGTCAGCGCGAACACGTCCTCGACGCTCATGCCGCTGCGCATGGCATCGGCGACGTAGAAGATGCGGTCGGCGCCGGCGGCCTGCAGCTCGCCCTTGATCTGCGCCATCGCCTCGTCGGTGAAGCGGGTGATCTTCGGGTCGAGGCCGTCGTTGCCGGTCTCCATGCCGCGCAGCGCCTTCTGCAGCGACTCCTGGAAGGTACGGCCGATCGCCATCACCTCGCCCACCGACTTCATCTGGGTGGTCAGACGGTCGTTGGCCTGGGGGAACTTCTCGAAGGTGAAGCGCGGAATCTTGGTCACGACGTAGTCGATGGACGGCTCGAAGGACGCCGGGGTGCGACCGCCGGTGATGTCGTTCTGCAGCTCGTCCAGGGTGTAGCCGACGGCCAGCTTGGCGGCGATCTTGGCGATCGGGAAGCCGGTGGCCTTGGAGGCCAGCGCCGAGGAGCGCGACACCCGCGGGTTCATCTCGATGACCACCACGCGGCCGGTCTTCGGGTCGACGCCGAACTGGACGTTGGAACCGCCGGTCTCGACGCCGATCTCGCGCAACACCGCCAGGGAGGCGTCGCGCATGTTCTGGTATTCCTTGTCGGTCAGCGTCTGGGCCGGGGCCACGGTGATGGAGTCACCGGTGTGCACGCCCATGGGATCGAAGTTCTCGATCGCGCAGACGATGATGCAGTTGTCGTTCTTGTCGCGAACGACCTCCATCTCGTATTCCTTCCAACCCAGCAGCGACTCGTCGATCAGCAGCTCGTGGTTGTTGGAGAGCTCGAAACCGCGGGTGCAGATCTCCTCGAACTCTTCCTTGTTGTAGGCCACGCCGCCGCCGGAGCCACCCATGGTGTAGGACGGGCGGATGATGACCGGGAAGCCCAGCTCGCCCTGGATGCCCCAGGCCTCGTCCATGGTGTGGGCGACCTTGGCCTTGGGGCACTCCAGGCCGATGCGCTTCATGGCCTGGTCGAACAGGTCGCGGTCCTCGGCCATGTTGATGGCGTCGGCGTTGGCGCCGATCATCTCCACGCCGTGCTTGGCGAGCACGCCGTGCTTGTCCAGGTCGAGAGCGCAGTTGAGCGCGGTCTGGCCACCCATGGTCGGCAGCACGGCATCGGGCTGCTCGGCCTCGATGATCTTCTCCACCGCCTGCCAGGTGATCGGCTCGATGTAGGTGGCGTCGGCCATCACCGGGTCGGTCATGATGGTGGCCGGGTTGGAGTTGACCAGGATGACCCGGTAACCCTCTTCGCGCAGGGCCTTGCAGGCCTGGGCGCCGGAATAGTCGAACTCGCAGGCCTGGCCGATGACGATGGGGCCGGCGCCGATGATCAGGATGCTCTGGATGTCGGTACGTTTTGGCATGGTGCTTCCCGCAAAAAAGGTGACGGACGAGGGGCGACGATCGGACGGTTAGCGCTTGGCCTTCATCATCTCGATGAAGCGATCGAACAGCGGCGCGACGTCGCGCGGCCCCGGGCTCGCCTCCGGGTGGCCCTGGAAGCTGAAGGCCGGACGGTCGGTGCGCTCGATGCCCTGCAGGGTGCCGTCGAACAGCGAGCGATGGGTCGCGCGCAGGGTCTCGGGCAGGGACGCCTCGTCCGCGGCGAAGCCGTGGTTCTGGCTGGTGATCATCACGTGGCCGGTATCGAGATCCTGGACCGGATGGTTGGCACCGTGGTGGCCGAACTTCATCTTCTCGGACGTCGCGCCACTGGCCAGCGCCAGCAGCTGGTGGCCGAGGCAGATGCCGAAGATCGGCAGCTCGGTCTCGAGCAGCTCGCGGATGGCGGCGATGGCATACTCGCAGGGCTCGGGGTCGCCCGGGCCGTTGGAGAGGAAGACGCCGTCCGGATTCAGCGCCATGACCTCGCTGGCCGGGGTCTGGGCCGGCACCACGGTCAGGCGGCAGCCGCGGGACGCCAGCATGCGCAGGATGTTGCGCTTAACGCCGTAGTCGTAGGCGACCACGTGGAAGGGACGCTCGGCCTCGGCGGCATCGGCGTAGCCGGCGCCCAGGGCCCACTCGCCCTCGCTCCACTCGTAGGCGGACTGGCAGGACACCACCTTGGCCAGGTCCATGCCCTTGAGGCCCGGGAAGGCGTTGGCCGCGGCCAGGGCGCGCGCCTCAGCGTCCTCGCCCTCGGCGTCCGCGCCGGCCAGGATGGCACCGTTCTGGGCACCCTTGTCGCGCAGGATGCGGGTCAGGCGGCGAGTGTCGATGTCGGCGATGCCCAGCACGTTCTGGATGACCAGGTAGTCGGAGAGCGACTGTTCGGAGCGGAAGTTGCTGGCCAGCAGCGGCAGGTCGCGGATCACCAGGCCGGCGGCGGCGATGGCACCGGATTCGACGTCTTCGGCGTTGATGCCGGTGTTGCCGATGTGAGGATAGGTCAGGGTGACGATCTGACGGGTATAGGAGGGGTCGGTGAGAATTTCCTGATAGCCGGTCATGGCCGTATTGAACACCACCTCACCGCTGGTTTGTCCATCGGCGCCGATGGCGGTGCCATGAAACACACTGCCATCTTCCAAGGCCAGTATCGCGGGTTTGTTCAATGCAACGTCCTCCCATATGTTCACAGACGACTTCAAGAGACAGCTCGTCAAGGATAGGCTCGGCAGGCACCCGACGGGTAAAACGCCCCACCGCCCTTCGGCCCGTAAAAAAGCGGGACGAAACCCGACATGGAAGACCGGTTTCATCCCGCTTGTTGTCATTCGCTCGGAATGCTGGGCCGACGCAACAAGCGCTTGCGCGGCGAAGGGCCGTCGCCCGGCCAAAATTTGGGGGATTTTAAAGCATCCGAGCCCGCTCGACTACCCCCTCACGCATACCGATGGCTCAATTCAGGCCGATGACGTCCTGCATGTCGTAGCGCCCGGCCGGACGCTCGCTCACCCAGCGCGCCGCGCGCACCGCGCCCTTGGCGAAGGTCATGCGGCTGGAGGCCTTGTGGGTGATCTCGATGCGCTCGCCCTCGGTGGCGAACATCACGGTGTGCTCGCCGACGATGTCGCCGGCGCGCACGGTGGCGAAGCCGATCTCCTTGTCGGTGCGCGGCCCGCACTGGCCGACGCGCTCGAACACACCGTATTCCTTCAGCGGACGCGCCAGGGCATCGGCCATCACCTCGCCCATCTTCAGCGCGGTACCGGAGGGCGCGTCGACCTTGTGGCGGTGGTGGGATTCGATCACCTCGATGTCATAGCCCTCGTCGCCCAGCGCCCTGGCGGCGGTCTCGAGCAGCTTGAGGGTCAGGTTCACGCCGACGCTCATGTTGGGCGCGAAGACCATCGGCACGCGGTCGCGGTAGCCGTCCAGCTCGGCCAGCTCGTCGTCGGACAGGCCGGTGGTGCCGATCACGATGCGCTTGCCGTGCTCGGCGCAGATCGCCAGGTTGGAAAGCGTCACCTGCGGCGTGGTGAAGTCGATCAGCACGTCGACGTCGTCGACGATCTGCGCCAGGGAATCGACCGCGGCGACCCCCAGCTTGCCCTGACCGGACAGCTCGCCGAGATCGGCGCCGACCAGCGAGCTGCCCGGCTCGACGATGCCGCCGGCCAGGGTGGCTTCGGCATCCTGCTGCACGGCGTTGACCAGGGTGCGGCCCATGCGGCCGGCGACACCGACGATGGCGATACGGGTCATGCGGAGACTCCTGACATTGGCGGATCGAAAGATGGCCGGGAGTATATCAGAGCCCCGAGGGAGACCGCGCCGTCAGCCGCGACGCTCGCCACCCTCGGCCGCGCCAGCGTGGCCGTCATCGGCGCCTTCCTCGCCGCCGGCCAGCAGCAGGCCGATGGCCAGCACCACCAGGGCACTGCCCGGCAGCCAGACCCAGTCGAGCCGCGACGGCGTCTCAACGAACAGCCACAGCATCGAGACGAAGGGCACCAGATAGCCGTAGGCGGTAATGCTGGCCGGGCCGAGCACCGCCGTGGCGCGCTGCATCAGCCAGAAGGTCAAGGCGCTGGAGCCGAGCCCCAGATAGACGATCAGCAGGGCGTCGCGCCCGCTCATGGTGGCGAGCCTGGCCACCGGCTCCACGACGATCCCCAGCGCTCCGACCAGCACGCCGCCCAGCGCCAGGCTCCAGAAGGTGCGCACCGCCGCCGAGGCGGGCAGGTGCCCGGCGACCAGGCCGCGACGCGACAGCACCGGATACAGCGCCGAGCACAGGCAGCCGAGGAAGAACACCGCCTCGCCGGAGCCGAAGCGCCACTGGCCGCCGCGCTGCCAGGCCTCGGCGCCGGCCAGCCCCAGGGCCCCGAGCGCGCCCAGCGCAAGGATCGCCGGCAGCCGCCAGGCCAGCCGTTCCACGCCGACCGCCAGCCCCATGCCATAGGCCAGCAGCGGCACGCTGACGTAGAGCGTGGACATGGACAGCGCCGTGGCGTGATGGGCGGCCCAGAACATCGCGCCAAAGAACCCCGCCAGGCACGCCCCCATGGCGACGAGCCACGGCCAGGCGCACCGCGCGGGCCGGCGCTCGGGGGAGCGGTGCACCAGTGCCCACAGCCCCAGGCAGGCGATGGCGAAGCGCAGCGCGGTCAGCGACAGTGGCGGCAGCTCGCCGAGCCGCCCCACGATGGGAAAGGAAAGCCCCACCAGCAGCGCCCAGGCCAGCATGCCGAGGTGGGCGCGGCGGACCGGGGCACGGGCGGCCATCAGTTCTCCCAGACGATCTCCAGCGGCTCCTTGCCGGCCATGCGTTCGAGATGGCTCGCCACCACGCCCTCGAGCCGGTCCAGCGCCTCTTCGTCCAGGGCCTCGATGGCCACGTGCAGCTTGCCCGGCTCGCTGGTCATCAGGCAGCTGCCCGCCTCGAAGGTCACGCGCCCCTTGCCCTCTTCCTGCTCGACTTCCAGCTTGTGGGCCCAGTGCTTGCACAGTCGGTTGATCAGCTTGTCGCCGGACTCGGTGGCGATATCGGCTCGTGAAATCGGCATCTCTGCCCTCCGCGTTCCAGAGTGGATAGGCCTCCAGCCTATGACGTGGGCACCCTCGCGCGCCAGTCCCTATCCGGCAACCTCATGTTCGCCACTGCGGTACCCGAGGGCCGCCCGCCGGGGCGGAACGCGACGTTCCGCCTGTCTCGACGCCGCCGAGAGATGCGGGCATACTGGCCATCGCCTGCGAATAGGAATGATACGTAACCACCAGCAGGCAGCACCGGCGCCCCTCGCGCATTCCGACACACGAAACGAGCCCGATACCGCCCATGTCCAGCCCCTTGCTGAAAGCCGTCGCCGGCACGGCCATCGCCCTCGGTTCCACGGCTGCCCTGGCCGAGGAAATCACCGTGACCGACGTCGCCGGTCGTGAGGTCACCGTCGACGCCCCCGTGGATCGCGTGATCCTTGGCGAGGGGCGTCAGATCTACCTGCTGGGCGCGCTGCAGCCGGAGAACCCGTTCGAGCACGTGGTGGGCTGGCGCGAGGACTTCTCCCAGGCCGATCCGGACAACTACGCCAGCTACGCGGCGAAGTTCCCCGAACTGGAAGACATCCCGACCTTCGGCGGCTTCAAGGACGGCACCTTCGACGTCGAACAGGCCGCCGCGCTGCAGCCCGACGTGGTGCTGATGAACCTCGAGGCCAGGACCGCCACCGAGGATGCCGCCTACGACGACAAGCTCGCCCGGCTGGGCATCCCGATCGTCTACGTGGACTTCCGCGAAGATCCGCTCGCACACACCACGCCCTCGATGCGACTGATGGGCGAGCTGCTGGGCGAGGAAGACGCCGCCGAGGCCTTCATCGACTTCTCCGAGGCACAGATGGCGCGGGTCACCGAGACCATTGCCGCCGCCGAGCCGGAACGCCCGCGGGTGCTGATCGACCGCGCCGGCGGCTACTCCGAGGAGTGCTGCATGAGCTTCGGCCCGGGCAACTTCGGCGAGTACGTCGAGCTCGCCGGCGGCAGCAACATCGCCGACGGCATCATCCCCAACACCTTCGGCACCCTGAACCCGGAACAGATCATCGCCGCCGACCCGCAGCAGGTGGTGGTGACCGGGGGCAACTGGGACGCCTACGTGCCCGGCGGCGCCTGGGTGGGCGTGGGCCCCGGCGCCGACATGGAGGCCGCCCGGGCCAAGCTCCAGGGGCTGACCGAGCGCACCGCCATGACCGGCATCGAGGCCGTGGAGAACGATGACTTCCACGCCATCTGGCACCAGTTCTACAACAGCCCCTACTACTTCGTCGCCGTGCAGCGGCTGGCCAAGTGGTTCCACCCCGAGCTGTTCGCCGATCTCGACCCCGAGGCGACGCTGCAGGAACTGCATGAACGCTTCCTGCCGGTGGACTACGCCCCGGGCTACTGGGTCTCGCTGAAGGATGACTGACATGTCGGCCAGCGCACCGTCCGCCGCCCCCTCCGCCGAGGAGGGGCGAGACTTCTATCGCGCCCTGGTGGTCCGCCGCCAGCTGATTCTCGCCGCCCTGACCCTGGCGCTGTTCCTGAGCCTGTGCGTCGACCTGGCCCTGGGGCCGGCCCGCTTCGGCCTCGGCGAGGTGATTACCGCGCTGTTCTCCCCGGATGACGTCGGCCAGCAGGCCCGCGTCATCCTGTGGGAGATCCGCATGCCGGTGGCGCTGATGGCGCTGGTGGTCGGCGCCAGCCTGTCCGTGGCCGGCGCCCAGATGCAGACCATCCTCAGCAACCCGCTGGCCAGCCCCTTCACGCTCGGTATCTCTGCCGGCGCCAGCTTCGGCGCCGCCCTGGCGCTGGCCTTCGGCGTGGTGATCGTGCCCGCGGCGGTCGACTACATGGTGCCGATCAACGCCTTCGTCATGGCCATGCTGACCGCCTTCGCGATCCATGCCCTGAGCATGCGGCGCGGCGTGACCATCGAGACCATCGTGCTGCTGGGCATCGCCATGGTCTTCATCTTCAACGCCCTGATGGCGCTGATCCAGTTCTTCGCCAGCCAGCAGGCCGTCTCCGCGGTGGTGTTCTGGACCATGGGCAGCCTGACCAAGGCCACCTGGCCCAAGCTGTGGATCGCACTCGGCGTACTGGCCGTGGTGATGCCGCTGCTGGCGCGCCATGGCTGGGCGCTGACCGCCATGCGCCTGGGCGACGCCAAGGCCGAGAGCCTGGGCGTGAAGCCCCGCGCACTGCGCCTCGAGGTGCTGGTGCTGGTCTCGCTGCTGGCCGCCATCGCCGTGGCCTTCGTCGGCACCATCGGCTTCATCGGCCTGGTCGGGCCGCACATCGCCCGCCTGCTGCTGGGCGAGGATCAGCGCTTCTTCCTGCCCGGCGCGGCGCTGTGCGGCGCGCTGATCCTGTCCATCGGCTCGGTGCTGTCGAAGGTGCTGATCCCCGGGACCGTCATCCCGATCGGCATCATCACCTCGCTGGTCGGCATCCCCTTCTTCCTGTTCCTCGTTCTCAGCAACAAGAAGGCCTCATGGTAACGCTCACCCTCGACGGGCTGTCGGCCCGCTACGGCCGCCGCCGCATTCTCTCCGAGATCACCACCCCACCCCTCGAGGGCGGCCAGGTGGTGGCCGTGCTCGGCCCCAACGCCGCGGGCAAGTCGACCCTCTTCCGGCGCATCTTCGGGCTGCTCGACGGCGGCGGCACGGTGCGCATCGAGGGCGCCACCCGCGAGCGCCCGGTGGCCTACATGCCGCAGGACACCGGCGTCAATGCGGTGCTGACGGTCTACGAGTCGGTGCTGCTGGCGCGCATGCAGGGCCGGCGCCTGAACGTGAAGCCCGAGGACCTGGCCGAGGTGGATCGCGCCCTGGACGCGCTGGGCATCGCCGCGCTCGGCGAGCGTGACATCGGCGACCTGAGCGGCGGCCAGCGGCAGATGGTGGGCGCGGCCCAGGCGCTGGTACAGAACCCGGAGGTGCTGCTGCTCGACGAGCCGACCTCGGCGCTGGACCTGCATCGCCAGATCCAGCTGCTGTCGATCCTGCGCCGGCTGGCGAAGGAGCGCGGCATGCTGGTGATCGCCGCCCTGCACGATCTGGGCCACGCGCTGCGCTTCACCGACCAGGCGATGGTGCTCAAGCACGGCGAGCTGATCACCTGCGGCCCCACCGAGGAGGTGGTGACCCCCGAGCTGCTGCATCGCGTCTATCAGGTGACCGCGCGCATCGAACGCTGCTCGAGGGGCCAGCCTCAGCTCATTGTCGAAGAGGCCGTGTGAGGCGACGCCCTTCCAGCGCCGCCAGGGCCGCCCCGCCCAGCACCAGGGGCAGGGCCACCAGGAAGCCGCTTGACGGCGCCAGGCCGAAGATCGCCAGGTCGGCCAGCACCGGCCAGACCAGCGCCACGTACTCGAAGGGCGCCAGGCGCGAGACCTCGGCATAGCGCAGCGCCAGGGTCATGCAGATATGCGCGGCCCCGCCGAACAGCCCCGCCAGCACCAGCAGCGCCAGCGTCTGTCCCGACACCGCCACCCAGCCCAGCGGCAGGGTGGCGAGCCCCGCCAGCGCCGTGACCAGCACGAAATAGAAGGCGATGGACGCCGCCGTCTCGGTGCGCGAGATGCGCCGCACCGTCACCAGCGCCCCCGCCGTCAGCAGCGCGGCCAGCACGCCCAGGCCGTAGCCCATCACCTGCCCGCGGGACTCGCCCAGGTCGGGCACCACCAGCGCCGCCACCCCCGCCAGCACCAGCGCGAAGGCCGCCGCCCGGTGGAGGGTGAAACGCTCACCCAGCAGCAGCACGCCCCCCACCGCCATGGCCACCGGCGACAGCTGGGCCAGCAGCGTCGCCTCGGCCACCGGCAGCCGCGCCACCGCGGCGAAGGAGGCGAACATCGCCGCCGCCCCCAGCCCCGAGCGCACCAGATGCCCCAGCGGCTTGCGCGTCACCAGGGCCCGAGGAAACTCACGCCGCCAGGTCATGAAGATCATGATCGGCAGCAGCGCGAAGGCCGAGCGGAAGAACACGGTCTGGCCCAGCGGCACCGCATCGCTCACCGCCTTGACGCACACCATCATGCCCGTGAAAAGAATGCCCGACATCAGTCGAAGCACGATGCCGGCCAGCGGCCGATCCGTGGCGTTATCCATGAGCGCCCCTGTGAGTGATTGGATCGGTCGGGCCCGGCGATCACCGCGCCCGGAATAGCCCCACATGGTACACCGTCGACGGGAATGATTCCCATCTGAAAGCTGGCATTTTTCACCTCTCCTCCGGAAAGCGGCATGACAGCCATCGCCTGTGCGCGATACGTTGTCCGCTCTCATGACGATCGGAAAGGCAGCGCACATGGACGAGCGACTCGAATGCCTCAAGCGCCTGCGAACGAGCAGCCCCTTCCACAAGCCCGGCCTCATGATGGCTATCATTTGCGAGATTCAGGCAGGGCACATCACATCACCCCGAGTCGATCTCGACGATCGCCTGCTGGCGCGCTACCACGATATCTACGAAACCCTGAAGGGTGAGAGAAGCAACGCGAGTCCCTGGCTGCCGCTGTGGCACCTCAGCAGCGACAAGGGGCCATCGGGGCCGCTATGGACACCCGATTATTCCCCCGAGATCGCACCGCTGGCGAGACAACTGGGGCAACCGAAATCGCTGAACCAGCTGTTCGAACGCTTTTCCTCCGCACGCCTGGACGCCGAACTGTTCGAATCACTACAAGCCCCCGGCACGGCAGAAACGGCCTGCCAGTTGATCGCCCACCACCATCTCGCGCTGGAACCGGATGCCCTCGGCCGACTACAGAAATATCTTCGCGTCGCCCTCGCCAGCGGCGCATACGAGCGACAGCCGGATCGAATGCTCGGCAGCGTCGAGGAAGCAAGCCAGCAGCAATATGCCCGTTCCGCGGCTTTTCGCGCCCTGGTGCTGGAGACCTATGACTATCGATGCGCGGCCACCCGATTGCGTTACATCACGCCGGACTACCGCTATCTGGTGGAGGCCGCCCACCTAATTCCCTTTTCCGTCAGCCAGGACGACCGCCCCGTGAACGGCCTGGCCCTGACACCCAACCTGCACTGGGCCATGGACAATCATCTGATCGCGCCGGGGCCGGACAAGCGCTGGCACGTCAGTCCCGTCATCGACGCCCTGGTGCCGGACAATCGCTGGCTGTGCGAACTGGATAACGCACCTCTTTCCATGCCACGGGACGAACAGCGCCATCCCTCTCCCGAGGCGCTCGCCTGGCGACTGGCACAGCTGCAGCGCTGAGCCAGACACGACGAGGCCCCGCCTCCCTGAGGAGCGCGGGGCCTCGAGCGTGCCACCGAGGTTGTCGCCTTACGGCTTCATGTCCTCGAAGAACTTCTTCACGCCGTCGAAGAAGCTGGTCTTCTTCGGCGAGTGATGGCTGTTGCTGCCTTCCAGGCTGTCCTGGAACTGGCGCAGCAGGTCCTTCTGCTCCTCGCTGAGCTTGACCGGGGTCTCGACGACCACCTTGCACAGCAGGTCGCCGGCGGGGCCGCCGCGGACCGGCTTGACGCCCTTGCCCTTGAGCCGGAACAGCTTACCGGTCTGGGTCTCGGGCGGAATCTTCAGCTTGACCCGGCCGTCCAGGGTCGGCACCTCGAGTTCGCCGCCCAGGGAGGCGTCGACGAAGTTGATCGGCACCTCGCACTGCAGGTGGCGGCCGTCGCGCTCGAAGATCGGGTGCGGCTTGATGGCCACCTGCACGTAGAGGTCGCCGGCCGGCCCGCCGTTGAGCCCGGCCTCGCCTTCGCCGTTCAAGCGGATGCGATCGCCGGTGTCGACGCCCGCCGGGATCTTCACCGACAGGGTGCGGGTCTCGCGCACGCGACCCTCGCCGTGACAGCCGTGGCACGGCACCTTGATGTGCTGGCCGCTGCCGTGACAGGTCGGGCAGGTCTGCTGCACGGCGAAGAAGCCCTGCTGCATGCGCACCTGACCCATGCCGTTACAGGTCGGGCAGGTCTCCTTGGTGGAGCCCGGCTCGGCGCCGTCGCCGTCGCAGCGCTCGCACTCGACGTGACGCGGCACGCGGATGTCGACGCTGGTGCCGGCCACCGCGTCCTCGAGGTCGAGCTCGAGGTTGTAGCGCAGGTCGCTGCCACGCTGCGGGGCGTTGGGATGACGCCGGGCGCCGCCCCCGCCGAAGATGTCGCCGAAGACATCGCCGAAGATGTCGCTGAAGCCGCCGGCTCCCGCGCCGCCGAAGCCGCCGCCACCGCCGGCCTGGCCGTCGACGCCGGCATGGCCGAACTGGTCGTAGGCCGCGCGCTTCTCGCTGTCGGTCAGGACCTCATAGGCTTCCGAGACCTCGCGGAATTTCTCCGCCGAGGTCTCGTCGTCCGGATTGCGATCCGGATGGTATTTCTGGGCCAGGCGTCGATAGGCCTTCTTGATCTCTTTCTGATCGGCCCCACGCTCGACGCCCAGTACCTCGTAGTAATCACGCTTGGACATGAGTCTGTCCGCCTCCGTCGCGACGCTGCTGCGGAAACACCAACGCGGGAGTCTGGCCCCCGCGCTGGCGTCACCCGATGTCAGGCGTCGTGGTTACTGCTTCTTCTGGTCGTCGTTGACTTCCTCGTACTCGGCGTCGACCACGTCGTCTTCCTGCTTGGCACCGGCCTCGCCGGCGGCGTCGGCGCCCTGGGCGGCCTCGCCCTGCTCGGCGTACATCTTCTGCGCCAGGTTGCCGGAGGCCTCGGTCAGCTTGTCGAGCTTGGCCTGAATGTCTTCCTGGTCGTCGCCCTTGACCGCTTCCTCGAGCTCGGAGGCGGCGCTCTCGATGGCCTGCTTCTCCTCGTCGGTGGCCTTGTCGCCGGCTTCCTCGAGGGTCTTGCGAGCGGCGTGGATCATGCCGTCGGCCTGGTTGCGCAGCTGCACCAGTTCCTCGAACTTCTTGTCCTCGTCGGCGTGGGCCTCGGCGTCCTGGACCATCTGGTCGATCTCTTCGTCGGACAGGCCGCTGGAGGCCTTGATGACGATCGACTGTTCCTTGCCGGTGGCCTTGTCCTTGGCGGACACGTTGAGGATGCCGTTGGCGTCCAGGTCGAAGGCGACCTCGATCTGCGGCACGCCGCGCGGCGCCGGCGGAATGTCGGCCAAGTCGAAGCGGCCGAGCGACTTGTTGCCGCTGGACTGCTTGCGCTCACCCTGCAGCACGTGGATGGTCACGGCCGTCTGGTTGTCATCCGCGGTCGAGAAGGTCTGGGTCTTCTTGGTCGGGATGGTGGTGTTCTTCTCGATCAGCGGGGTCATCACGCCGCCGAGGGTCTCGATGCCGAGCGTCAGCGGGGTGACGTCGAGCAGCAGCACGTCCTTGACGTCGCCGCCCAGCACGCCGCCCTGGATCGCGGCGCCCACGGCCACGGCCTCGTCCGGGTTGACGTCCTTGCGGGCGTCCTTGCCGAAGAACTCGGCGACCTTGGACTGGACCATCGGCATGCGGGTCTGGCCGCCGACCAGGATGACGTCGTCGATCTCGGAGGCGGACAGGCCGGCGTCGGCCAGTGCGGTCTTGCAGGGCGACAGCGAACGGGTCACCAGGTCTTCCACCAGCGACTCCAGCTTGGCCCGGGTCACCTTCACGTTGAGGTGCTTGGGACCGGTGTTGTCGGCGGTGATGTACGGCAGGTTGACCTCGGTCTGCTGCGCGCTGGACAGCTCGATCTTGGCCTTCTCGGCGGCTTCCTTGAGGCGCTGCATGGCGAGGTTGTCGCCGGACAGGTCGATGCCGCTGTCGGCCTTGAACTGGTCGACCAGATAGTTGATCAGCGCCAGGTCGAAGTCCTCACCGCCCAGGAAGGTGTCGCCGTTGGTGGCCAGCACCTCGAACTGGGTCTCGCCGTCGACGTCGGCCACTTCGATGATGGAGATATCGAAGGTGCCGCCACCCAGGTCGTAGACCGCGATAGTCTTGTCGCCGCGGGCCTTGTCCATGCCGTAGGCCAGCGCGGCCGCGGTCGGCTCGTTGATGATGCGCTTGACCTCGAGACCGGCGATGCGGCCGGCGTCCTTGGTGGCCTGGCGCTGGCTGTCGTTGAAGTAGGCCGGCACGGTGATGACCGCTTCGGTCACGGACTCGCCGAGGTAGTCTTCGGCGGTCTTCTTCATCTTCTTCAGCACTTCGGCGCTGACCTGCGGCGGCGCCAGCTTGCTGCCCTTGACCTCGACCCAGGCGTCACCGTTGTCGGCCTCGGCGATGGTGTAGGGCACCATCTTGATGTCCTTCTGGACCACGTCGTCGGCGAAGCGGCGACCGATCAGACGCTTGATGGCGAACAGGGTGTTCTGCGGGTTGGTCACTGCCTGGCGCTTGGCCGCCTGACCCACCAGCGTCTCGCCGTCGTCGGTATAGGCGATGATGGACGGGGTCGTGCGTGCGCCTTCGGCGTTCTCGATCACCTTGGGGCTGTCGCCGTCGAGCACGGCCACGCAAGAGTTGGTGGTCCCCAGGTCAATACCGATGATGCGTCCCATAGGAAATCCTCGAAATTTTGCTGTTACGTGATTCGTTCGTTCGCGGCGTTTACCGCGGGATGCTGTCTATCTGGGGGCCCTCGACGCCATTTCAAGGGCCTCGCGCCGATTTCGCCTCGGCTTATTCGGCGGCCTGGCTGACCACCACCATCGCCGGGCGCACCAGGCGACCGTTGAGCAGGTAGCCCTTCTGCATCACGTCCATCACGGTGTTGGGCTCGAGCTCGGGGTTCGGCACCATGGCCATGGCCTCGTGGTACTGCGGGTCGAAGGGCTCGCCGGACGGCTCGACCTGCTCGACGCCGAACTTGTTGAGCACGTCGATCTGCATCTTCAGGGTCATGGAGACGCCCTCGCGGTGCGCCTCGGTGGCGTCCTCGCCCATGGCCTCGAGCGCCTTCTCCAGGCTGTCGACCACCGGCAGCAGCTCCTTGACGAACTTCTCCAGCGCGAACTTGCGCGCCTTCTCGGCCTCCTGCTCGGCGCGGCGGCGCACGTTCTGGGCCTCGGCGGCGGTGCGCATCGACTGGTCCTTGGCCTCGTCCAGGGCCTGCTCGAGCTCCTCGACCTTGGCCGCCAGCATCTCGGCCTCCGGGTTGTCGGAGGCCGCCTCGGCGCCCTCTTCGGCGGCCTCGGCGGCACCTTCCAGCTCGCCCTCGACGGGCTCCGGCTCGACCTGGGTGTCGGCCTCGTCCTGCTGGCGTGCCAGCTCGTCGTCCAGCGGGGTCTGCGGATCTTTGGCCATGCGTCTCTCCTGAAATGCCGGCCGGCGGCAGCGCCGCCAGCGAGACTGATATGTCGGTGAAAAAAGCCGTTGCCAGCTATATGGGGCTGGCCGCGTCGATCTCAAGGGACGCGAGTCGCGGGAATCGGGCCGTGCGTTGTTCCTCCGGCTGAACTACTGTATAAACGCACAAGCCAGTGGATGAATAACCAGTAGTTTCGCCAGTCGTTCCGAAACCGGCCCCGGGAGGCATCATGCTGACAGAGCTCGCCATTCGTGACTTCGCCATCGTCGACCATCTGGAGCTCGAGCTCGGCGGCGGCATGACCGCCATCACCGGCGAGACCGGGGCCGGCAAGTCGATCCTGCTCGGCGCCCTGGGGCTGTGCCTCGGCGAGCGCGCCGATGCCGGCAGCGTGCGCCACGGCGCCGAGCGTGCCGACCTCAGCGCGCGCTTCGACATCGCCGCTCTGCCCGCCGCCCGCGAATGGCTGGCCGGCCGCGAGCTGCCCGAGGACGACTGCCTGCTGCGCCGCGTGGTGACCCGGGGCGGGCGCTCCAAGACCTGGATCAACGGCCAGCCCGCCACCGTCGCCGACCTCAAGGCGCTGGGCGGTCACCTGATCGAGATCCACGGCCAGCACGCCCACCAGGCGCTGCTCGGCGAAGAGACCCACCTGCGCCTGCTCGACGAATTCGCCGGCCACGACGACGCCGTGACCGCCCTCGCCGAGACCTTCCGCGAGTGGCGCGAGGCGAAGCGCCGTCTCAAGCGGCTGGCTGAGGACGGCGACGAGCTGCGCGCCCGCCGCCAGCTGCTGCGCTACCAGGTCGAGGAGCTCGACCAGCTGGCGCTGGCCGAAGACGAGCTTTCCGGCCTGGAGGCCGAACAGGAGGAGCTGGCCCACGCCGAGGAGCGCCTGCGCGAGGCCCAGTTCGCCGCCACCTGCTGCGACGGCGAGGAGGGCGGCGCCCTGCCGCTGCTGCAGCAGGCGGTGAATCATCTGTCCGCACTGCCCGGCAGCGACCGCGGCGCCCTGGCCGAGGCGCTGACGATGCTCGGCGACGCCTGCATCCAGGTCGAGGAAGCCGGGCGCGAACTCAACCATTTCGCCGCCGGCGTCGAACTCGACCCCGAACGCCTGGCCTGGGTCGAAGAGCGCCTCGCCGAGGTCCACCGCATCGCCCGCAAGCACCACATCTCGCCCGAGGAACTGGTCGCCCTGCACCAGCGGCTGGCCGCCGAGCTGGCCGAGCTGGAAGACGGCGGCGACGATCTGGAGGCGCTCGCCGCCGAGGTCGACACCCTGGAGACCCACTGGCGCCAACAGGCCGAGGACGTGAGCGCCAGCCGCCGCGACGCCGCCGCACGCTTCGGCACCGCCGTGCAGGACCAGCTGGCCTTCCTGGCCATGGGCAAGGCCCGCTTCGAGGTCGAGGTCAGCGAGCGCGATGCCCCGGCACCGGAGGGGCTCGACCGGGTGCGCTTTTTGATCAGCGCCAACCCTGGTCAGCCGGCCCGCCCGCTGGCCAAGGTGGCCTCCGGCGGCGAGCTGTCCCGCGTCAGCCTGGCCATCCAGGTGGTGGCGGCCCAGCATTCCACCATCCCCAGCCTGGTGTTCGACGAGGTCGACGTCGGCGTGTCCGGCGCCACCGCCGAGATCGTCGGCCAGCTGCTGCGCCGGCTGGGCGGCAATGGCCAGGTGATGACCGTGACCCACCTGCCCCAGGTGGCGGCCCAGGCCCACCAGCACCTGCACATCGCCAAGCAAGCCGAGGATGACACCACCCTGACCCGCATGGCGCTGCTCGACGAGGCCGGTCGCGTCGGCGAGCTGGCGCGCATGCTCGGCGGCATGACACTGACCGACCAGACCCTGGCCCACGCCCGGGAGATGCTCGACGCCAGCCAGCGCGCCCGCCACTAGAGCCACAGCGCTCGCCGTCACGTCATTCTTCCCATCAACGAAAACGGCCCCGATCCAGTGGATCGGGGCCGTTCGCTGTTCGGCGGTGCTCGTGCCGGGGCTTACTTCTTCAGGTTGAGTTCCTGACGGGTCGCCTTGGAGCCCTTCGGGCGTACGTAGAGCACCAGCGCATGATCGACGAGCTCGTAGCCGTGCTCCTCGGCGATCTCCTGCTGGCGGCGCTCGATGGTCTCGTCGAAGAATTCGACGATCTCCCCGCTGTCCAGGCACACCATGTGGTCGTGGTGCTCTTCCTGGGTCAGCTCGAAGACCGCGTGGCCGCCATCGAAGTTGTGGCGGGTCACCAGGCCGGCGGACTCGAACTGAGTCAGCACCCGATAGACGGTCGCGAGCCCCACGTCCTCACCCGCGTCCAGCAGCGTCTTGTAGACGTCTTCTGCGCTCAGGTGATGCTGATTGGTGGCATTCTCGAGGATATGCAGGATCTTGACGCGCGGCAGGGTCACTTTGAGACCGGCCTTGCGCAGTTCATGGTTCTGGTCGGCCATGGTTGCTCTTCGCAGTATCGGGTAGGGTCGGTTATGATCGACCGAAACCACGATAGTGAAGAACGGCCGCAAATGCAAAAGCTGAGCAGAATTGTCACCCTTTCCGTCGCCCTGACGCTGATCAGCGGCTGCAGCTACTTCGGCGTCTACAAGCGCGACCTGGCCCAGGGCAACCTGGTGACCCCGGCGATGACCGAACAGCTGCACGCCGGCATGACACGCCAGCAGGTCATCGATCTGATGGGCAGCCCGCTGCTCGAGGCACCCTTCGATGCCAACCAGTGGGACTACGTCTATCGCCTGGACAAGGCCTACGGCGACGTCGAGCAGCGCCGTCTGACGCTGACCTTCCAGGGCAACCGCCTGGCCTCCGTCGAGCACGAAGGCGACTTCTCCCGGCCGCCGGCGTTGATCTCCAAGCAGGGCATCGGCCCCGCTGGCGAGACCGACGGCTCGCGCGGCAACCTCTTCAACGTGGTGCCGAACGAGGAATAGACGAGGAAGACCTCAGGAAGAACGCGATGCGCGGGCGGCCCTGGCCGCCCGCGCCGCCTTGGGGTCGAGCTCGAGCGGGCGGTAGACTTCCACTCGGTCGCCATCCTCGAGCGCACGGGTCTCGGGATCGCGCAGCGCCTTACCGAAGATGCCGAGATCGGCCTCGCGGAAGGTCTCGGCCGGCACCTCGGGAAAGAGCGTCTCGAGCCCGGCCCAGGCCACCGCCTCGCGGGCCGTGGTGCCCTCGGGCACCGTCAGCTCGACGATGCGCTGGCGTTGCGGCAGGGCGAAGGCCACCTCGACACGCGGCATCTCAGTACCTCCCTCGGCCGTAGAGCTCGTCGGCACGACGGGTGAAGGAGTCCACCAGCTGGCCCGCCACCTGCTGGAAGAGCTTGCCGAAGGCCATGCCCAGCAGGCGGTTGGCGAACTCGAACTCCATCTCCAGGCTGACCTTGCAGGCGCCATCGCCCATGGGCAGGAACTGCCAGCGGCCGCGCAGCCGCTTGAAGGGCCCATCGACCAGCGACAGCTCGATGCGATCGGGCTCGTGCAGGTCGTTGCGGGTAGTGAAGCTCTGCTCGATGCCGGCACGCCCCAGGGTCATCTCGCCGACCAGATGGACCTCATCCCGTTCGATCAGCCGCGCCCGGCGACAACCCGGCAGGAACTCCGGGTAGCGCTCGAAATCGTTGACCAGATCGAACATCTCCTGGGGGGTGTGCCGCACCAGGGCGGACCGATTGACCGTTGGCATTGACCTCTCCGCTGACTTCAAGGGGCCCAGGGCGTATCATGAGCGGTTATTTCGGCCTTGAATGGTATCACGCTTCCCCCCATATCGGAGGGGGCAGGCCGCCACCGGCAAGCACAGACACGAGGTTCCATGGCCAGCAAGAAAGGTAAAGGCAAGGGTCCCGGCAGCAACGCCATCGCGCTGAACAAGAAGGCGCGTTTCGAGTACCACATCAACGAGACCTTCGAGGCCGGCCTGTCGCTGGCCGGCTGGGAGGTCAAGAGCCTGCGCGCCGGCAAGGCGCAGCTCACCGACACCTACATTCTGGTCAAGAACGGCGAAGCCTGGCTGCTGGGCAGCCACATCACGCCGCTCAACACCGCCAGCACGCATGAGGTGGCCGACCCGACCCGCACGCGCAAGCTGCTGCTGCACAAGAAGGAGATCGCCCGGATCTTCTCGCGCACCCAGGACAAGGGACACACCTGTGTGCCGCTCAAGCTGTACTGGAAGGGCAACAAGGTGAAGTGCGAGCTGGCGCTGGTCTCGGGCAAGAAGCTGCACGACAAGCGAGCCACGGAGAAGGACCGTGACTGGCAGCGTCAGAAGGGCCGTATCATGCGCGAACAAAACCGCGCCTGAGGTGTCATAAGTTCGGCCATCCTGATAAGATGGCGACGTTTTGGGGGCGACATGGCTTCGACGCCGATGACAACCCCTGAGGTGCATGCCGAGAGCGTGATGTATCTCGTAAATCCAACATCACGATTAAATAGTCGCAAACGACGACAACTACGCTCAGGGCGCGCTGGCAGCTTAAACGCCGCTAGCTTCTAGTCCTACCCGGCGGTGATGTGCCCATTCATCACCAAAGGGCACGAGCTCAGATTGATGGGATCGCGGTTGGCCTTGTCCTCGCGTCAACCGTTAAATCTTAGAGGAATCGCGTTTCTGGATCCTGCCCGTCGGAGCCAGCGACGTTAAATCAAATGACGGAACTAAGCATGTAGAGCCGATGGGCGAGTGTCGGCGGACGCGGGTTCGATTCCCGCCGCCTCCACCAACACCAGAAAAGAGCCACCCTATCCGGGTGGCTTTTTTCGTTTGGGCGCTCTATCGAGCACCGCCGACGCCGTGTCGGCCCTCTCTCGACAACCCGGGCTCGATCCCCACCGCCTCTACTAAGCTCAGAGAAAGCCCCCAGCGCGACTGGCCTTTTTCGTTTGGGCACACCCAGCGCTGACGGGATATCACGTATAGTACCTAGCTTGCCTGGGGCGTGACCCGCTGCGATATGATGAGTCCTCCACCGCCGGACGCGAGCCCCGCATGGCCGACCATCTTCCGCCCATCCCCGAATGCCCCGAACCCGACTGGGCCGCCGTCGAGCGCCGACCGATCCTCGAATGCGACGAGCCGCTGGTGCCGGTCAGCCTGGCGCCCGCGCCGCTTCGTGCCTATCCCGTCTACGCCCGGCTCGGCATTCCCGGCGCCGTCCACGAATGCTACGTGCGCGAGGGCGTCTATCGCCGGCTGCTGGCGGTGGCCCGCGCCCTGCCCGAGGGGCTCAGCCTGCTGGTGCTGGACGGCTGGCGGCCCTGGCGGGTGCAGCAGTACCTCTTCGACACGCTGCAGGAGACGATTCAGGCACGCCATCCGGAGCTCGATGCCGAGGCCCTGGCGGCGCGCACCCGGGAATTCGTCGCCCTGCCGAGCCAGTCGCCGGAGGCGCCGAGCCCGCACCTGACCGGCGGCGCCGTGGATGTCACCCTGTGCGATGCCGACGGCCTGCCGCTGGACATGGGCACGCTGTTCGACGAGGCCGTGCCGGCCTCGCACAGCGCCGCCCTGGAACGCCGGGACGCGCCCGACGATGCCCAACGCCGTGCCCGCGACCATCGCCGCCTGCTGTATCACGCCATGGCCGCCGAGGGTTTCACCAACCTGCCGAGTGAGTGGTGGCACTTCGACCTCGGCGACCCGCTGTGGGCCCACTACGGCGACCATCCCGCCGCCCGCTACGGCCCCACCCGACCGATGACGCTGGAGAGCCGCTGGCGGCGCGGCGTCTAGCGCGACCTCATTTTCTCATGGCCAGACACGGCGACGCCGGGCCACTCGCGTGGCCCGGCGTCGCTCGGTTCGGCGCTTCTGCTGGAGGAATCAGGCCGTGGCGTGCATCGCCAGGGCGGTATCCAGCATGCGGTTGGAGAAGCCCCACTCGTTGTCGTACCAGGCCATGACCTTCACCAGGCGACCGTTGGTCACGCGGGTGTGGTTGCTGTCGAAGGTGGAGGAGTTGGCGTCATGGTTGAAATCGATGGACACCAGCGGCTGGGCGTTGACCGCCAGCACCGGCGACGCCTGGGCCGCCTCGGCGACGATGGCGTTGATCTCTTCCCTGGTGGTGTCGCGACCCGCGGTGAAGGTCAGGTCCACCAGCGAGACGTTGATCACCGGCACGCGCACCGCCAGGCCGTCGAGCTTGCCATCCAGCTCCGGCAGCACCAGCCCCACCGCCGCGGCGGCACCGGTCTTGGTCGGAATCATGGAGTGCGTGGCGCTGCGGGCCCGGTAGGGGTCCGTGTGGTAGACGTCGGACAGGTTCTGGTCGTTGGTGTAGGCGTGCACCGTGGTCATCAGGCCGTTCTCGATGCCCACCGTCTCGTTCAGCACCTTGGCCACCGGGGCCAGGCAGTTGGTGGTGCAGGAGGCGTTGGACACCACCTTGTGCTCGGCGGTCAGCACGTCCTCGTTGACGCCGAAGACCACGGTGGCATCGGCGTCCGGGCTCGGCGCGGACACCAGCACGCGGCCGGCGCCGGCCTCGAGGTGCTTGCCGGCATCGGCACGCTTGGTGAACAGGCCGGTGCACTCCATCACCAGGTCCACGCCCAGGCGCTCCCAGGGCAGCTGGGCCGGGTCGCGCTCGGAGCGGATCTCGATGCGATCGCCGTCGACCGTCAGGCTGCTCTCGTCGTGGGAGACCTCGAACGGGAAGTGGCCGTGCACGGTGTCGTGGCGCAGCAGATGGGCGTTGAGGGCCGGATCGCCCAGGTCGTTGATGGCGACGACCTGCACCCGGTCGCGATAGCCACCCTCGTACAGGGCACGAAACACGTTGCGACCGATACGACCGAAACCGTTGATGGCGATCTTGAGCGTCATGGCGTGATCCTCTCGAAACCAGTTGCCGACTTGTCAGGTGGGAGCGTGTCGAACCAGGGCAGGCGGCGGGCAGAGGCGCCTGCCGTCTCGTGGGCGGCTCGAAGGCTCGTCATGCCTCCAATGTGGATCAGGATGACGCCCGAGACAAGTTGTTTTTAGTAATTTTACAACACAGACCCCCTCGCCACCCCTACGCCCCCCGGTTAGAATCGCGAAACCAAAGGGTTTCAATGAAGAAAGCCGCAACACGGCGCCTCGGGCTCGACTTTCGTCGCGGACGCTTTGTTTCGTAATATCACCACTACTACGCTATCTTGACCCTTTCACTTCTCGCCTCGCCGCAACGGCCGCGCCCACAGGAGAACCGGCATGTCTGATCGCCCCACCCCCCTCCGCCGCACCAAGATCGTCGCCACCCTCGGCCCCGCCAGCGACCGGGAGGGCGTGCTGGAGCAGATGATCGCCGCCGGCGTCGACGTGGTGCGCCTCAACTTCTCCCACGGCGCCGCCGACGACCACCGCCGCCCTTTGAGTGCGGGGCGCGAGATCGCCGC
>NZ_PYUQ02000006.1:0-41620 GCF_003030865.2 Halomonas sp. SL1
CGCCTGGCGCGGGGGGAGACCGGCCAGTCGCTGGACGCCGGCGAACCCGCCCCCAGGGCCGCCGGGCCGGCACCTGCTCCGGCCCCCGAGCCCGCCCCTGAGACCGCTTTTGAGACCAAGCCGGCGCCCGCCGAGGCGCCGTCCCAGGAGGGCGAGAGCCGCCTGACGGTCTCGCTGCTCAACGTCGGCGACGAGAATCGCGCCCTGCTGGTGGAGGAGCTCGAGCAGCTCGGCACCATCGAGTCGCAGGCGGGCGACGCGGCCTGCTATCGCGTCACGCTGGCCACCTCGGTGAGCGCCGAGGACATCGAGGCGGTGATGTGCTTCATCGTCGAGCCCGACCAGCTCAAGATCGAAACCGCGGAGGCCGAGACGAATGATGCATCGGCCGCCGGCGAGCGCCGGCTGGTCGTGTCGTTGCTCAAGGTCGGCGACAAGGACCGCGACCAGCTGCTGGAGGAGCTCGGGCAGCTCGGCACCGTCGAGGGGCAGTCGGGCGACGCGGCCTGCTATCGGGTGACGCTCTCCACCTCGGTCAGCGTCGAGGACATCGAGGCGGTGATGGGCTTCATCGTCGATGCCGATCAGCTGAAGATCGAGCGGGAGGCCGAGTCGGCGCCCGCGGCACCGGCCGCCTCCGAAACGCCGGCGGCGACCGAGCCGGAAGCCTCCGGCCAGGACGCGCCGCAGCCGGCGGCGAAGCCCAAGGCAGAGAAGCCCAAGGCGGCGAAAGCCGACAAGCCCAAGTCGAAGTCCAAGTCCGGTGGCGGCGAGTCCTCCTCGATCCGCGTCTCGGTGGAGAAGGTCGACCAGATCATCAACCTGGTCGGTGAGCTGATCATCACCCAATCGATGCTCGACCAGACCGTCAGCGAGCTCGACAACGTCAACCACAGCGGCCTGCACAACGGCATGAACCTGCTGCAGCGCAACGCCCGCGACCTGCAGGAAGCGGTGATGTCGGTGCGCATGATCCCGATGGATTTCGTCTTCAGTCGCTTCCCCCGCGTGGTGCGCGAGACCGCCGGCAAGCTGGGCAAGGACATCGAACTGGTCACCGAGGGCGCGGCGACGGAGCTCGACAAGAGCCTTACCGAGCGCATCATCGACCCGCTCACCCATCTGGTGCGCAACAGCCTGGACCACGGCATCGAGTCGCCGGACGCCCGCGAGGCCGCCGGCAAGCCGCGCACCGGCAAGCTGACGCTCTCGGCCAAGCACCAGGGCGGCAACATCCTGATCGAGGTGATCGACGACGGCGGCGGCCTGAACCGCGAGAAGATCCTCGCCAAGGCACGGGAGAGCGAGCTCAGCGTCTCCGACAGCATGAGCGACGACGAGGTCTGGCAGCTGATCTTCGCCCCCGGTTTCTCCACCGCCCAGGAGGTCAGCGACGTCTCCGGCCGCGGCGTGGGCATGGACGTGGTCAAGCGCAACATTCAGGGCATGGGTGGCAACGTCCAGATCATGTCCACCCCCGGGGAAGGCACCACCATTCGCATCGTGCTGCCGCTGACCCTGGCGATCCTCGACGGCATGTCGATCAAGGTCGGCGACGAGGTGTTCATCCTGCCGCTGTCCGCGGTGCTGGAGTCGCTGCAGCCGAGCCCCGACGACCTCTACGCCATGGCCGGGGACGACGTGGTGCTCAAGGTGCGCGACGAATACCTGCCGGTGGTGCCCGTGCACGAGGCGCTGGACGTCACCGGCGCCAAGACCGAGCTGGCCGAGACCATTGCCGTGATCGTCCAGGGCGAGGGCCGCCGCTACGCGCTGCTGGTGGATGAGCTGGTTGGCCAGCAGCAGGTGGTGGTGAAGAACCTCGAGACCAACTATCGCAAGGTGCCCGGCGTGTCCGCGGCGACCATCCTCGGCGATGGCAGCGTGGCGCTGATCCTCGACATCACCGATCTGCACCGACTCAACCGAGCCAAGAAGGAGGCGCGGCGCGACGCCCGTCCCGCCGTCTCCACGACCCTGAATCCCAAGGAGGTAGAGCCGTCATGAGCATCGAGACCACCGAAGCGGCCCTGGCCGCCACCGAGGCCGAAAACCGCGAATTCCTGGTGTTTTCGCTGGGCGACGAGGAATACGCCATCGATATCCTCAAGGTGCAGGAGATCCGCGGCTACGAGAACGTCACCCGCATCGCCAACGCCCCCGAATTCATCAAGGGCGTGACCAATCTGCGCGGTGTGATCGTGCCGATCGTCGACCTGCGCATCAAGTTCCATCTGGAGAACGTCGAGTACGGCGGCCAGACCGTGGTGATCGTGCTCAACGTCGGCGAGCGCATCGTCGGCATCGTGGTCGACGGCGTCTCCGACGTCATGACCCTGACGCCCGAGCAGATCAAGCCGGCGCCGGAGTTCGGCGTGACCCTGTCCTCCGACTTCCTCAGCGGCCTCGGCAGCCTCGAGGACCGCATGCTGGTGCTGGTGGACATCGACAAGCTGCTGACCAGCCAGGAGATGGCCCTGGTCGACAGCGTGAGCGAATAAGCCGGCACGTTCGGGCGCTCACGGCGGGAGGCGACGCGCCCGGCGTGCCGGACCATCGCGAGCAGGCTGTCATCACGTTCCTGGGCGCTGCGCTTGGCGCCCAGGCACCGACATCCTCGCGCCGCCTCGTGCCCGGCGCTCGTCTGCCATCCCCGGCAAGCAAGCCGCGCTCTGCCAATAACAACACACCCGACAAGAGGTGACGCATGCGCCAGCTGACAACGACAACAAAACTGTGGGCCACCCTGGGCATCATCTGGCTGGCCATGGGCCTGATGATGGCCTGGAGCGCCTGGGAGAATCGCCAGACCATGCTGGAGGAGCGCCGCGGGGCCCTCCAGGACACCGTCCATCTGGCCCAGAGCCTGATCGCGGGCCAGGCCGAGCGGGCCGCGGCCGGTGAGATCTCGACGGACGAGGCCAAGGCCAGGGCCGCGGCGCTGATCGAGGACATGGAGTACGACCACGGCCGCGGCTATCTCTACGTCTTCGACGACGACTTCGCGATGCAGAGCCACCCGCGCCTGGCCGCGGGCACCGACGTCGGAAGCTTCGAGAACGTCGAGGGTCGCCTGCTGTTCCGCGAGTTCGCCGAGGACGTGGCCAGCGACGACGGCTATGTCGACTACCTGTGGCCGCACACCGAGGGCAGCGAGCCGATTCCCAAGTCGTCCTACCACGAGCGCTTCGCGCCCTGGGGCTGGACGATCGGCACCGGCGTCTACATCGACGACGTCAATGCCGCCTTCATGGCGTCACTGGCCCGCTCGTTGATGGCGCTGCTGATCATCGGCGTGCCGGTCAGCCTGCTGATGGGATGGGTGATCCGTGGCGTGACCCGCTCGCTGGGGGGCGATCCCCGCTACGCCGCCGCCTCGGTGCGGGCCATCGCCGACGGCGATCTGACCCGGGAAGTGCGACTGCGCGGCGGCGACGAGCGCAGCCTGCTGTTCGATATCGAGCGCATGCGCCGGGCCCTGGTCGACACCATCGGCGACATCCATCGCGACAGTGATGCGGTGCATCAGGACGTGGAAGCGCTGGGCGAAGGCAACGACGAGCTGGCCACCCGCACCGAGCAGCAGGCCGCGGCGCTGGCCCAGACCGCCTCGAGCATGGAGCAGCTGACCACCACCGTGGGGCACAACGCCGAGCACGCCGAGCAGGCGCGCGCGGTGGCCGACGAGACCGCCCAGGGCGCCGAGCGGGGCCGCCAGGCGATGGGCGAGGTGGTCAACGCGATCGACGCCATCAATGCCAGCGCCAGCGAGATGAGCGGCATCGTCGATACCATCGATTCGATCGCCTTCCAGACCAACATCCTGGCGCTCAACGCCTCGGTGGAGGCGGCTCGGGCGGGCGAAGAGGGCCGCGGCTTCGCGGTGGTGGCCGAGGAGGTGCGCCAGCTGGCCAGCCGCTCGGCCGAGGCGACCCGGGAGATCAAGGCATTGATCGATCGCGCCGATGGTCAGGTCGTGGCGGGCAGCCGGCGCGTCAAGGAGACCGACGAGGTGATCGTCGGGATGGTGGATGACATCCGCCGTCTTTCCGGCCTGGTGGAGGAGATCTCCACCGCCACCGGCGAGCAGCGTCAGGGCATCGAGCAGGTCGGCGAGGCGGTCACCCAGATGGATCGCATGACGCAGCAGAACGCGGGCCTCGTCGAGGGCAACAGCGACGCCTCTCAGCGCCTGGTGGCGCGAGCACGAGGCCTGCGCGAGCGGGTGGCCCACTTCCGCTTCGTGGCGGGGGCCGACGTCGAGACGCCCGCCGCGCTGCCGGCGGCCGCGGCCTCGGCGCGCGAGGCCGAACCGGCCATGGCCTGATACCGAGAATTCGTGATTCGGGGCGGCAAGGACCGCCCCTCCAAGAAAGGGAGTGCGTGGTGAGGAAGCTTCTCGACAACATGACCGTGCGGGTCAGCTGGAGCCTGGTGCTGGCGCTGTTCGCCGTGCTGATCCTGGTGCTCAGCGCCCTGGGGCTCTATGCGGTGCGCTACAGCGAGGATTCGCTGCGCACGCTCAACGAGGTCAACGTGGACCAGCAGTCCTCCCTCAACCGGGCCAATGCGCAGATGCTGTTCGCGCAGACGGAACTGCGCGGCCTGCATGCCCGGCTGGGGCAGGCGGTATGGCCGGAGGAGCGCGAGTCGGTGCAGGCCGAGGCGGCCGCGCTGGGCGCGACCCTCGACGAGATCGAGGCGACCTTCCAGGACTTCCTGGCGCTGCCGCGCCAGGCGGGGCAGGACGCGCTGATCGCGTCGATCGAGGAAGACTTCACGGCCCTGATGGACCAGGGACTCAGGCCCCAGCGTCAGGCCCTGGAGGAAGGCAGCGCCCAGGCCTTCGCCGACCTGAACGAGGACGTCGACCGCCTGACCCAGGCCTTCTACACCGATGCCGTGGCCTTCTTCGAGGCCTCGGAGGCCAACGGCGCCGCTCTCTACGACGACTTCTTCGACCTGTCGCGGCTGATGAAGGGGCTGATGATCGCCGTGCTGGTGATCGCCGCCCTGGCCATCGTGGTGGTGATGTGGGGCGTGACGGCCAACGTCATCCGCCCGCTGGGCCGCCTGGTCGGCTACTTCGAGCGGGTCGAGGGGGGAGACCTGTCCCAGGATATCCCGCAGTACGGCAACAACGAGATCGGCCGCCTCTATCGCTCGCTGGACGAGATGCAGCGGGGCCTGGCGGCGACGATCGGTAGCGTACGCAGCAGCGGCGAGTCGATCTACGCCGGCTCGCAGAGCATTGCCAGCGGCAACAATGATCTCTCGTCGCGCACCGAGCAGCAGGCCTCCTCGCTGCAGGAGACCGCCTCGAGCATGGAGGAGCTGTCCTCCACCGTCGGCCAGAACGCCGACAACGCCCAGCAGGCCAGCCAGCTCGCCGTCGAGGCCACGCGCACCGCTGAAGAGGGCGGCCAGGTGGTCGGCGAGGTGGTCTCGACCATGCACGAGATCCAGCATAGCTCCCAGCGGGTGGCCGAGATCATCGGCACCATCGACTCGATCGCCTTCCAGACCAACATCCTGGCCCTCAACGCCTCGGTGGAGGCGGCCCGGGCCGGCGAGCACGGCCGCGGCTTCGCGGTGGTGGCCGAGGAGGTCCGCAGTCTGGCCAGCCGCTCGGCGGACGCGTCCAGCGAGATCCGCGGCCTGATCGAGGCCTCGGTGAACCAGGTGGAGGCCGGTACCGCCCGCGTCGACAAGGCCGGCCAGACCATGACCGAGATCGTCGCCGCCGTGCAGCGGGTCAGCGACATCATGGACGAGATCGCCGCGGCCTCCAGCGAGCAGAGCAACGGCATCTCCCAGGTCAACGACGCCGTCACCCAGATGGATCAGGTGACCCAGCAGAACGCCACCCTGGTGCAGCAGGCGGCCAGTGCCGCCACCCAGCTCGAGGCCGAGGCCGGTCGGCTGCGTGACGTCACCGGCCGCTTCCGCTTGCCCTCGGGGGCCGAGGCACCGAACCACGAGGCCGCCCGCCAGGACGACCTGGCGCGCTGGATGCCGTCGCTGGTGGCCGCTGGCGGCCAGGACGGTGGACGCACACCGGACAGCGCCCGTGGCTCGCAGCCGCCGCGCCAGCGCGATCAGGACCCGAACGAGGAGTGGGAATCCTTCTGAAGGCCGATGCGCCGCCGGTGTCATTCGGCGGCGCTCCAACTCCATAACAAATGGCCAGCATCCAGGCACGCCGTAGGGAATTGATGACATGAGAAACAATCAGCCGATCACGCAGCGGGAGGTCGTGCTCGACGACGACCACTTCCTGATCTCGCGCACCGATCTCAAGGGGCGCATCACCTATGCCAACCCGGCCTTCATCGAGGTCAGCGGCTTCTCCAAGGAGGAGCTGATCGGGGCGCCGCACAACCTGGTGCGCCACCCGGACATGCCGCCGGCGGCCTTCCAGGACCTGTGGGATACCCTGGCCGCCGGCGAGACCTGGCACGGCCTGGTCAAGAACCGCTGCAAGAACGGCGACCATTACTGGGTCGACGCCAGCGTGTCACCGATCCTCGAGGACGGCGAGGTGGTCGGCCATGCCTCCATGCGCACCAAGGCCGATCCGGCCGACATCGAGCTGGCCGAGACCGTCTATGCGCGGATGCGCGAGGGCCACAAGACCGGCTATCGCCTCGACAAGGGATGGCTGGAGCGACGCGGCCTGCGCGGCGCGCTGGGCCGGCTGAACCTGAGCAGCATGCGCGCCAAGATGGTGGCCATGGTGGCGGTGGCCGGCGGGCTGCTGGCCGTGACCGGCGGCATGGGGCTGTTCGGCATCGACGATGCCGGCCAGCGCCTGCAGACCCTCAACCGCGACGGCCTGCAGGACGTCGCGCGGCTGCAGCAGATCGACCAGGTGATCACCCAGAGCCATCAGGATCTGACCCGTCGCGAGCCCTTCGAGCTGATCAACCAGCGTGAGGAGGTGATCGCCGGGCTCGAAGAGGCCGAGACGCGCCTCGCGTCGCTGTGGGAGGGGTATCGAGGCGACGGTCGTAATGCCTCCGCGGTGGCCGATGATTTCGGCGAGGAACTCGATCACTATCGCCAGGCGGGGCTCTCGCATGCGGTGTCGCTGCTCAATTCCGACGACAACTTCCAGGTCTTCTCCAACCTGCCGCCTCATGCCAAGGAAATGCGCGACTGGGGCGAGGGGCTGTCGAGTGACGTCAACGAACTGATCGCCGAGGAGCAGCAGGCGGCCACGGCGCTGGCCGACGAGGCCCTGGCGGCCGAGCGGCGCATGGTGATGATGCTGGCGATGATGCTGGGCATCGGCCTGCTGGCGCTGGGTCTGCTGGGCTGGCTGCAGCTGCGTGCCCTGATCCGGCCGCTGCGCGGCGCGCAGCAGTTCACCCTGCAGATCGCCTCCGGCAACCTCGGCGCCACCCCGCCCCACCGCCGCCGCGATGAGGTCGGGCGCATGCTCGGCGCGCTGGAGCTGATGCGCAAGAGCCTGGGCAGCATCGTCGGTGACGTCAGCAACGGGGTCGAACGGGTGGCCCCGGCTGCCCGGGACATCGCCTCCGGCAACGAGGAACTGGCTTCGCGCACCGAGCAGCAGGCCGCCTCGCTGCAGCAGACCGCCTCCAGCATGGAGGAAATGACCACCACGGTGCAGCACAACTCCGACAACGCCCAGCAGGCCAGCGGCCTGGCCTCAGACAATGCCACCCAGACCGCCGAGACCGGCGAGCTGATGCAGCAGCTGGTGGGCACCATGGGCGAGATCACCGAAGGCTCGAAGAAGATGACGGAAATCATCGACGTCATCGATTCGATCGCCTTCCAGACCAATATCCTGGCCCTCAACGCCTCGGTGGAGGCGGCCCGGGCCGGCGAGCAGGGCCGCGGCTTCGCCGTGGTGGCCGGCGAAGTGCGTCAGCTGGCCAGCCGCTCGGCGTCCGCCGCCCAGGAGATCAAGGCGCTGATCGACGGCTCGGCCCGGCAGATCGAGGGCGGCGCCCAGCTGGTCAAGCGCGCCGAGAGCTCGCTTTCCGAGGTGCTCGAGGCCTCGACCCGGGTCAACGACATCATGGGCGAGATCACCGCGGCCTCCACCGAGCAGAGCAACGGCATCGGCCAGATCAATCAGGCGGTGATGGAGATGGATCGGGTGACCCAGCAGAACGCCGAGCGCGTGCAGGCCTCCGCCCAGGCGGCCACCGAGCTCGATCAGCAGGCCGCCGAGCTGGCCCAGGCCGTGGCCGCCTTCCGCCTGCGCGGCGCGGGCCTGGAACGAGCGCCGTCGCTGAGCGAGCGGCGCGGTGCCGCCGAGCGCCAGCCGCTGCCGGCCGCCTCCGCAAAGGCTCGCACCGCGTCCAGTGCCTCGGCCGAGGCATCCCGCGGGACGATGCCCCCGCAGACCCGCACGTCCCAGGCAGCGGACCTCGAGGAATGGGAGGAATTCTAACGTGACACAGGAGCTGCCCTCGTCGGGGCCGGGAAGCTGGGCGGGCGGCGGTCAGTTCGAGCGTGACCTCGAACTGACCGATGCGGACTTCGCCCGCATCCGTCAGCTCATCTACCAGCGGGCCGGCATCGTGCTGGCCGAGCACAAGCGGGAGATGGTCTATAGCCGCTTGGCCAAGCGGCTTCGCCATCATGGCCTGACGCGCTTCGCCGATTATCTGGCACGCCTCGAGCGCCAGCCCGATGCCCGCGAGTGGGAGGCCTTCACCAATGCCCTGACCACCAACCTCACCGCCTTCTTCCGCGAGGCGCATCACTTCCCGCTGCTGGCGACCCACGTGCGCGAGCGGCGTGGCCCTGTGCGGGTGTGGAGCTCGGCGGCGTCCACCGGCGAGGAGCCCTATTCCATCGCCATGACGCTGGCCGAGGCGCTGGGCTCGCGGGCCGGCGACGCCGAGGTGGTGGCCACGGACATCGACACCGAGGCGCTGGAGAAGGCGCGCGCCGGGGTCTATGCCATGGAGCAGATCCACAAGCTCGACGAGGCGCGGGTCAAGCGTTTCTTCCAGCGCGGCCGCGGCGCCCACGAGGGGCTGGCCCGGGTGCGGCAGGAGCTCAAGGACATGGTCGACTTCCAGCCGCTCAACCTGCTGGCGCCCTCCTGGTCGATCCAGGGGCCCTTCGATGCGATCTTCTGTCGCAACGTGATGATCTACTTCGACAAGCAGACCCAGGCGCGGATCCTCGAGCGCTTCGCCCCGTTGCTCAAGCCCGACGGCCTGCTGTTCGCCGGGCATTCCGAGAACTTTTCCTACACCACCGAGGCCTTCCGGCTGCGGGGACAGACCGTCTACGTGCGCAAGGCGCGTTAAACAACGGGCGCGTTAAAGAACCGGGAGCGCCGGCCGATAGTGACCCCATCGGCCGGCGACGGGGGTGGCATGCCGTCCGCCGCCCGCCCGCATGGAGAGGAGACATCCCTTGAGCGCACCCAAGATCAAGGTGCTGTGCGTCGACGATTCGGCGCTGATACGCGACCTGCTGACCGAGATCATCAATCAGCAGCCCGACATGGAAGTGGTGGCCGTGGCGCCGGACCCGCTGGTGGCCCGCGACCTGATCAAGCGCCACGACCCGGACGTCATCACCCTGGATGTCGAGATGCCGCGCATGGACGGCCTCGACTTCCTGGAGCGGCTGATGCGGCTACGGCCGATGCCGGTGCTGATGGTCTCGTCGCTGACCCAGGCCGGTTCCGAGGTGACCCTGCGCGCCCTGGAACTCGGCGCCCTGGACTTCGTGGCCAAGCCGTCGCTGGGCATTCGCCACGGCATGCAGGCCTACGCCGACGAGATCGCCGAGAAGCTGCGCGCGGCGGCACGCTCGCGGCCGCAGCGCGCCCGTCGCCGTGACGCTCCGGCGCCGAAGACCCTCGAGGCTCCGCTGGTGTCGAGCGAGAAGCTGATCATCATCGGCGCCTCCACCGGCGGCACCGAGGCCATCCGCAGCGTGCTGGA
Source organism: Halomonas sp. SL1 (assembly GCF_003030865.2). Classification (NCBI taxonomy): domain Bacteria; kingdom Pseudomonadati; phylum Pseudomonadota; class Gammaproteobacteria; order Oceanospirillales; family Halomonadaceae; genus Halomonas; species Halomonas sp. SL1. Next base: position 9,945 of record NZ_PYUQ02000006.1, read on the forward strand.
GCCGCTGCCAGCGGGCAGCCCGGCGATCCTGATCACCCAGCACATGCCCGGGGGCTTCACTCGCTCCTTCGCCGAGCGCCTCGACCGGTTGTGCCAGATCACGGTCAAGGAAGCCGAGGACGGCGAGCGCATCCTGCCCGGGCACGCCTACATCGCGCCGGGGGACACTCACCTCAAGCTGGCGCGCAGCGGCGCCAACTATGTCGCGCGGCTGGACAGCGGCCCGCCGGTCAACCGTCACCGGCCCTCGGTGGACGTGCTGTTCCACTCCGCCGCCACCCAGGCCGGCCGCAACGCCATCGGCGTGTTGTTGACCGGCATGGGCAAGGACGGCGCCGCCGGGCTGCTGGAGATGCGCCAGGCCGGGGCCCAGACCCTGGCTCAGGACGAGGCCAGCTGCGTGGTGTTCGGCATGCCGCGCGAGGCCATCGCCCTGGGCGGCGCGGCCGAAGTCGTCGCCCTGGACGCGGTGGCGCCGCGGCTGCTCAAGCTGGTCGCCGCCTCCGGTCGCGCCCAGCGGGTGTAAGAAGGACTGTCATTTCGGCTCAGGAGTCGCCTCGATGCTCAACCTATTGCGCAATTTCAAGATCAGCCGGGTCGTCAACGGCGTGCTGGCCTGCTTCCTGCTGTTCCTGGTGGTGGTGGCGGGCCTGGGCTGGACGGCCAGCCGCACGGCCCATGACACCCTGTCGACCCTGGACCGGATCAACGTCGAGCAGCTCAACGAGATCAACCGCGCCGATGCGCTGCTGACCGGAGGCCTGGTCGACCTTCAGACCGCCTCCGGCCACTTCCTGATGGGGCGCACCAGCCAGGCCGATACCGCCCTGGCCTCGGCCCTGGACAAGATCGAGCGCGCCGAGGCGCGCTACGAGAACTACGCCGGCGTGCCGCGCACGCCCCAGGGCGAGGCGCTGGGCGCCCGCGTCGAGGCAGATTTCGACGCCGTGCTGGCGCTGGTGCGCGAGGGCTACGAGACCCTGGACCGGGTGGATACCCAGGGCTTCTCCCAGCTGCGTCAGCGCATGACGGAACCCCGCGAGGCCCTCGAGGCGTCGCTGACCGAGTTCGTGCGCTACGCCGGGGAGCGCGGCGACACCCTGATGGCCGACTACAGCGTCATGGAGGGCCGCTTCGGCATGATCGGCCTGGCCATCCTGGCGCTGGCGGCGCTGATCATGGGGGGCATCTACCTGACCCTGCGCCGGCTGCTGGTGCTGCCGCTGCGTCAGGCGGTGCGCGATCTCGAAGGCATCGCCGAGGCCGACCTGTCCCGCGAGATCCAGGTCAAGGGGCGCAACGAGATCGGCCAGCTGTTCGCCGCCATGCGCGACATGCAGGGCAACCTGGGGCGCATCGTCGGCGACGTGCGCCAGGGCAGCGGCGCCATTCACGGCCGCGCCCGGGAGATCTCCCGCGGCAACGCCGATCTGTCCTCGCGCACCGAACAGCAGGCCGCTTCGCTGGAGGAGACCGCCTCCAGCATGGAAGAGCTCACCGCCACGGTGCGCCAGAACGCCGACAACTCCCGCCAGGCCAGCGGCCTGGCCCAGGAGGCCACCAGCACCGCCGAGCGCGGTGGCGAGGTGGTCCAGCAGGTGGTGCAGACCATGCACGGCATCGCCGGGAGCTCGCAGAAGGTCGCCGACATCACCGGGGTGATCGACTCGATCGCCTTCCAGACCAACATCCTGGCGCTCAATGCCTCGGTGGAGGCGGCGCGGGCCGGCGAGCAGGGCCGCGGCTTCGCGGTGGTGGCCGGCGAGGTGCGTCAGCTGGCCAGCCGCTCGGCCGAGGCGGCCAAGGAGATCAAGGCACTGATCGACGGCTCGGTGACCCAGGTGCAGGAGGGCTCGGCGCTGGTCGAGCAGGCCGGTTCGACCATGCAGGAGGTGGTCGCCTCGGTGCGCCGGGTGACCGACATCATGGACGAGATCTCGGCGGCCTCCCAGGAGCAGAGCGACGGCATCGAGCAGGTCGGTCAGGCGGTGGGCCAGATGGACCAGGTCACCCAGCAGAACGCTGGCCTGGTGCAGGAGGCGGCCTCCGCGGCGTCCGAGCTGGAGGCTCAGGCCACGCGCCTGGAACAGGCCGTGTCGGTGTTCCGGCTGAGCGGTGGTGAATCCGCCGCCCTGCCGGCGGCCGGTCCGGCCGCGGCCCCCCGTCAGGCTCCTGCCCCAGCGCCGCGCGCCGAGGCCGCGCCTCAATCCCGGCCCGAGCCGACCCGCCCCGCCCCGCGGGCGGCGACCGCGGCCGAGGACGACTGGGAAGAATTCTGAACATGGCCGGTGGCGTGCCGCCGGCCCCGCAACGCAATTGCCCCGACTAGCAAAAGAAGAGGAATCCCGATGGCGGACAAGAACATGAGCATCTTGGTGGTGGATGACTTCCCGACCATGCGGCGTATCGTGCGCAGCCTGCTCAAGGAACTGGGCTTCACCAACGTCGAGGAGGCCGAGGACGGTCAGGAGGCGCTCAACAAGCTCAAGGCCGGCGGCTTCGAGTTCGTGGTGTCCGACTGGAACATGCCCAACCTGGACGGCCTGGAGATGCTCAAGCAGATCCGTGCCGATGATGATCTCAAGGAGCTGCCGGTGCTGATGGTCACCGCCGAGGCCAAGAAGGAGAACATCATCGCCGCCGCCCAGGCCGGCGCCAACGGCTACGTGGTCAAGCCCTTCACCTCGGCGACCCTCGAGGAGAAGCTCAACAAGATCTTCGAGAAGCTGGGCATGTGATACCCGGCCGGGTCCGCGCGGGCCCGGCATGCAGGAGAGGCGATGATGAGCACCGAGACACAGCCTGGCGACCACCAGGCGAACGGAGACGAACTGGTCCAGCGCATTGGCCACCTGACGCGCATGCTGCGCGACAGCATGCGCGAGCTGGGGCTGGACAAGGAGATCGAGCGGGCGGCGGACGCGATTCCCGATGCCCGCGACCGCCTGAGCTACGTGGCGACCATGACCGAGCAGGCGGCGGAGCGTGCCCTCAACGCCATCGATCGTGCCCAGCCGCTGCAGGACCGCCTCAGCGAGGGGGCCGAGGCCCTGGACGCGCGCTGGGCCGAGTGGTTCGCCGAGCCCAAGGAGCTCGACGACGCCCGCGAGCTGGTCAAGGACACCCGTGGCTACCTGGCCGAGGTGCCCCAGACGACCCAGGCGACCCACAAGGAGCTGCTCGAGATCATGATGGCCCAGGACTTCCAGGACCTGACCGGCCAGGTGATCAAGAAGATGATGGACGTCATCCGCGAGATCGAGCATCAGCTGGTGCAGGTGCTGATCGACAGCGTGCCCCAGGGCGAGGCCCGCGACAGCATGCAGCGTCGCGCCGACGGTCAGCGCGAGAGCGAGGCCAGGAAGCGCGACGAGGAGGACAGTCTGCTCAACGGCCCGCAGATGAAGCCCGAGGCCGAGGACGTGGTGGCCGATCAGGATCAGGTGGACGACCTGCTCGACCAGCTGGGCTTCTGAGTCATCGCCGAACACCGTCTGCGCCCGGCCAGCCTGGGGTCAGACCCCGGCGGTGTCGATGTGGCCGGAGAGGTGTCCGATGACGGGCCGGGTGGCGTGGCCGGGGGCTGACCCCTGAGCCATGCCCACCGCCGTCCTTTCTTCCCGCTTTCCCCTTCCGGCAAGCGGCCGAGGCGCGTGGATAAGCCCACGAAAATCGGCCCTTTTCGCCTGACCGTTCCTACCTTCCTCCCCGGATAATGGCCAGGGTGCGCACGAGTGCCCGGTGACTGGCCATGGCCGACGACAGCAGCGACGACGAGAAGACAGAAGAGCCCACGGCTCGACGCCTGGAGAAGGCGCGCGAGGACGGGCAGGTAGCCCGTTCCCGGGAGCTGGCCACCTTCATGCTGCTGCTCGGCGGCGTGATCGGCCTCGGAGCCATGGGCGCGAGCCTCTTCGAACTGGTCGGTGGCGTCATGGAGCAGGCCTTCCTGTTCGAGCGTCGGCAGGCCATGGAAACCATCCCGATGCTGGTCCAGGCGCTGGCACTGGGGCAGCGCACCCTGATCGGCATGCTGCCGCTGTTCCTGTTGCTGGCGGTGATCGCGCTGGTGGCGCCGGCGCTGCTGGGCGGCTGGGTGATCTCCGCCAAGTCGCTCAAGCCCCAGGCCAGCAAGCTCAATCCGTTCAAGGGGCTCAAGCGCATGCTGGGCGTCCAGGCGCTGGTGGAGCTCGCCAAGGCCATCGCCAAGTCGGTGCTGGTGGGCGGCGTGGGCGTGGCCTACCTCTACCTGCACCGCGGCGAGTTCATGGCGTTGATGGGCATGCCCGTCCAGCGGGCCCTGGCCGACGCCATGTGGATGGCCGCCGAGGCCTGCGGCCTGATGGTGCTGACCCTGCTGGTGGTGATCCTGATCGACGTGCCCTACCAGCTGTGGAACCACACCAAGCAGCTGCGCATGTCGAAGGACGAGATCAAGCGCGAGCACAAGGAGTCCGAGGGCGACCCCCAGGTCAAGGGCCGCATCCGCCAGCAGCAGCAGGCCATGGCGCGCGGGCGGATGATGAGCCAGGTGCCGGAGGCCGACGTGGTGATCACCAACCCCACGCACTACGCCGTGGCGCTCAAGTACGAGCAGGCCGGCATGAGCGCACCGCGGGTGGTGGCCAAGGGCACCGACGCCGTGGCGGCGCGCATCCGCGAGGTGGCCGAGGAGGCCGGGGTGCCGCGCCTGGAGGCGCCGCCGCTGGCTCGCTCGCTCTATCACCATGTGGATCTGGAGGCCGAGATCCCCGCCGACCTCTACACCGCGGTGGCGGAGGTGCTGGCCTGGGCCTTCGGCCTGAAACGCGTTGCCGAAGAGGGCGGCGAGGCCCCGCCGACCCCCGAGAACCTGCCGATTCCGGACGCCGTGGCGGCGCCGGGAGCGGGCCCTGACACCGACGAGGCACGAGCATGAAGGCCCTGAGCCAATACCTGCCGCGACGCAACCTGATGGCCGACGTGCCGATGAAGCTGCTGGCCGGCCCGCTGCTGATCATCATGATCCTGTCGATGATGATCCTGCCGCTGCCGCCCTTCGCGCTGGACCTGCTGTTCACCTTCAACATCGCCATGGCGGTGATGGTGCTGCTGGTCAGCATGTTCACCCAGAAGCCGCTGGACTTCGCCGCCTTCCCGGCGGTGCTGCTGTTCACCACCCTGCTGAGGCTGTCGCTCAACGTGGCCTCCACCCGGGTGGTGCTGTTGGAGGGGCACCAGGGCGGCGACGCCGCCGGCAAGGTCATCGAGGCCTTCGGCCAGTTCCTGGTCGGCGGCAACTTCGCCGTGGGCCTGGTGGTGTTCCTGATCCTGGTGATCATCAACTTCATGGTCATCACCAAGGGCGCCGGGCGCATCGCCGAAGTGGGCGCCCGCTTCATGCTCGACGCCATGCCCGGCAAGCAGATGGCCATCGACGCCGACCTCAACGCCGGCCTGATCGGCGAGGACGAGGCCCGACAGCGTCGGTCCGACGTCTCCCAGGAGGCCGACTTCTACGGCTCCATGGACGGCGCCAGCAAGTTCGTGCGCGGCGACGCCATGGCCGGCCTGGTGATCATGGTGGTCAACATCATCGGCGGCCTGCTGATCGGCCTGATGCAGCACGACATGGCCTTCGGCGACGCCGCCCGCACCTACGTGCTGCTGACCATCGGCGACGGCCTGGTGGCCCAGATCCCCGCCCTGGTGATCTCCACCGCCGCCGGCGTCACCGTGTCCCGGGTCACCACCGACCAGGACGTCGGCCAGCAGATGATCGGCCAGCTGTTCGTCAACCCCCAGGTGATGATCCTGGCGGCCTGCGTCATGGGCCTGCTGGGCCTGGTGCCGGGCATGCCCAACCTGGTGTTCCTGATCTTCGCCACCCTGTTGGGCGGGCTGGCCTGGTGGCTGATCCGCAAGAAGGAACGGGAGCTGGTCGCCGAGCAGACCCAGGCGGCGCCGCCGCCGGCTCCCGAGGCCCCGGAGGCCAGCTGGGATGACGTCCAGCTGGTCGACACCCTGGGCCTGGAGGTGGGCCACCGGCTGATTCCCATGGTCGACGCTCAGCAGGACGGCGAGCTGCTGGGCCGCATCAAGAGCGTGCGCAAGAAGTTCGCCCAGGAGGTCGGCTTCCTGCCGCCGGTGGTGCACATCCGCGACAACCTGGAGCTCTCGCCCAACGCCTACACCCTGAGCCTCAAGGGCGCCGAGATCGGCCGCGCCGAGGCCTTCCCGGGGCGCTGGCTGGCCATCGACCCGGGCCAGGTGTCCGGCGAGCTGAACGGCACCCCGACCCAGGATCCGGCCTTCGGCCTGCCGGCGGTGTGGATCGACACCGAGCAGCGCGAGCACGCCCAGGTCTACGGCTACACGGTCGTGGACGCCAGCACCGTGGTGGCCACCCACCTGAATCACCTGCTGCACCGCCACGCCGCCGAGATGCTCGGTCGCCAGGAGGTGCAGAAGCTGCTCGACAAGCTGGGCGAGGATCACAAGCCGCTGGTCGAGGAGGTGGTGCCCAAGGCCATCTCGCTCACCGTCTTGCAGCGCATCCTCCAGAACCTGCTGGAGGAGGACGTCTCGATCCGCGACATGCGCACCATCCTCGACGCCCTGGCCGAGCACGCGCCCCAGCAGCAGGACCCCGGCGAGCTCACCGCCGCGGTGCGCCTGGCGCTGGGCCGGGCCATCACCCAGCAGTGGTTCGCCGGCCGCGAGACCCTCAATGTCCTGGGGCTGGACGGCCAACTGGAGCAGGTGCTGACCCAGGCCATGAACGGCAGTGGCGCCCTGGAACCGGGACTGGCCGAGACCCTGATGACCCAGGCCGAGCAGGCCCTGGAGCGCCACGAGGCCAGCGGCGAGCCGCCGGTACTGGTGGTGCCGCACCCGCTGCGCCCGGTGCTGGCGCGCTTCCTGCGCCGCCGCCTGCGCCACCTGGTGGTGATGTCCCAGGCCGAGCTCCCCGATGACCGGACCCTGAGGGTCACCACCCTGATCGGAGGACAGTGAACCCCATGAGCGTGATGCGATTCGTCGGCGAGACCAGCCGCGAGGCCATGCGCCAGGTGCGCGCCGCCCTCGGCGACGATGCCTTGATCCTGGCCAATCGTCCCACCGAGACGGGCGTGGAGATCCTGGCCATGGCCGACGAGGCCGTGGCGCCCGCCGCCGCCGAGGCCCCGTCGCCCGCCGCCCCGGCGCCGGGGGGCGAGACGCCCTCGGCGCCTGCCGCCCCCGCCGAGGGCGACGGCGATCTGCGGGCGATGAGTGAACGCCTGCTGCGCGAGATGCAGGACATGCGCTCGCTGCTGGCCGGCGAGGGCGGGGCGACGGCCGCCGCCGAGCCGGGACGCGATGCCCTGGAGCGGGCGCTGCGCGAGGCGGGCTTCGGCCAGGCGCTGGCCGACGAGCTGCTCGCCCGCCTGCCCGCCGAGCTGGCTGGCCCCGAGGCCGCGCCCGATACCGCCCGCGCCTGGCTGGCCCGGCGGCTGGCCGCGCGGCTGCCGGTCAGCGTCGATCCCGAGGCCTTCCTCGACGCGCCGGGTATCCTGGCACTGGTCGGCCCCACCGGCGTCGGCAAGACCACCACCACCGCCAAGCTGGCGGCCCGCTGCGTGCAGCGCCACGGTGCCGAGAACGTTGCCCTGGTGACCACCGACGGCTTCCGGGTCGGCGCCCACGAGCAGCTGCGCATCTACGCCGAGCTGCTGGACGTGCCCCTGCACGCGCTGTCTCCCGAGGTCTCCATGGACGAGCTGTTGGGCGAGCTGGGCGGCCGGCGCTGGGTGATCATCGACACCGTGGGCATGAGCCAGCGGGATCGCCGCATCATCGCCCAGGCCGCCCAGCTTCAGGGCAGCGACGAGCGGGTGCGCATGCTACTGGTGCTCAACGCCGCCAGCCAGCCCGGCACCCTGGAGGAAGTGATCACTCGCTATCGCCAGGCGGCCCGGGCCGCTGGCGTCGCCCTGGACGACTGCCTGCTGACCAAGCAGGACGAGGCCGGCCAGCTGGGCCCGGCCCTGGATGCCCTGATCCGCCACGGTTTGCGGCTGCGCTTCGTCTCCACCGGCCAGCGGGTGCCCGAGGACCTGGAGGCGGCCGACGCCGAGGCGCTGGTCGAGGCCGCCCTGTCGGCGCGGATCGCCGCGCCGCCGGCACCCGCCGCGATCGCCGCGACGCCCTGGGCCGACGACCTGCTCGGCCGAGGGCGCCGGCTGGGCCTGCTGCTGGCGGGCTTGCGTCGCCGGCTGACCGGCATCGCCGCCCTGGAGGCCGCCTGGGACCTGTCGGCGCTGCCGGCCTGCCTGCAGGAGGAGCGCCTCGAGCGCCTGCTCGAGGCGCCGCCCGAGGCCCTCGAACGGGTGGGCATGCTGTGGGCGGCGCGTCGTACCCTGCCGGGGGCCGACTGGGCGATGCCCGATCTCGGCATCGATGCCCGCGGCGGCTGGCTGGCGCTGCCCGAGCTCCAGCAGCGTCAGCCGGCGGGCTGGCCCGCGCGGCTGGCCCGGGCCGGCGAGCGGGGCGTCGGGGTGCACCTGTTGCCGAGCCTGCCCGACGCCGAGACCTGGCTGTGGCTGGACGAGGCCCGGGCGGCCTGGCTCTGCCAGGCGCGGCCCGGCCAGCGGGTGCATCACGCCGGCGAGCGCCGCGCGCTGTCGGAGCTGGCGGCGCTCGCCGAGCACGCCGGGGAGCGCCGCTGTCGCTTCCGCGGCCAGGCCGCCCGGGCGCGCTTCGCCGCCCTGCCGGTGGAGGCGGGCCCCGCGGGGCAGCGTGGCGGGCCGTCGCGACAGCCGCTGATGGCTTGGGTCGCGGTCCTGGACGATCCCGAGAGCGGCCGCGCCCTGGGGCAGCGCTACTGGTTGACGCCGTTGACCGCCGCCACCGACACCCTGCCGCTGCTGCTCGGCCGGCTGCACGGCGAGGCCCTGCCCCGCCAGGTGCGACGCGCCTGGGAGCGGCTGCAGGCCCTGCTGCCGGGCGAGACCGATGCCGAGGTGCGACAGCTGCTGGCCGCCGGCCTGGCCGCCGCCTCCTGTCACCTGGATCAGGCCGAGGACGCCGAGGCCGACGAGCTGCGCGGCGAGCTGCTGGCGCTGCCGGGTGGGCGTCGCCGGCGCCGCGAGCATGCGCTGCTGGAGGGGCTGCTGTACCTGTTCATGGGCCGTGACGCCATTCGACATGTCGGCGCCGCGGGCCTGGAGGGCCTGCGGTGATCGCCGGGGATCAGGCGGCCGGGCTGCGCGCCTGGGCCGAGCGGTCCGGCCGGGCGACCGGGGGCGCGGCGCCCGCGGCCCCGGTCGAGGCGCCGGCCTCGCGCGACACCGAGCCGGCGCCGAGTGCCACCCTGGTGGTGGTCGGCCTGCCCGGCACCTCGGCGGAGCAGGCGGCCCGGGTGACCGAGCTGTTCGAGGAGTGGGCCGGCCGCGGCCGCCGCTGGGTGGGCGACCCGCGGCGCTGGAAGGTGGTGCCGTTGGCCGTGTCGAGCCCCCACCTGGCGGCCCTGGTCGAGCAGCAGCCGCGCTGGGCCCTGTGGGTCGGCAGCGACGCCGAGGCCTTTCGCCGCGCCTTCGGGGTGCTGGCGCGCCTGGCGGCCGCCGGCGGGCCGCGGCGGCTGCTGGCGGTACATCCTCCCGGCATGTCGCGCCTCGGCCTGCTCGACAACCTGCGCCAGGCGGCGGGCCGCTACCTGGGCATCGACCTGCTGGTGATGGCATGAGGCGTGGCGCCGTGGCGGGGGCGGCCCTGCTGGGCTGGCTGCTGGCCGCCCCGGCATCGGCGGCGGGCAGCTGGGTCGCCGAGGCGCCCGGGGTTCGGGCCGCCGTGGCCGGCCGGGAAACCCCGAGCCGGGCCCTGACGCCGCCCCCGGCGGCGACCGGCGGGCGCATCGCCGAGGTGCGCTGGCGCTTCCGCGCCCCGGCCGGGGCCGCGCTGCGGGCGCGGCTCTGCCATCCGGCCGGCTGCGTGACGCTGCCCGCCCGGCGCGGGCACACTCGGGCCCTGGCGGGGCTGCCTGCCGGCGAGGCGCTGCGTTTCCGCTTCACGCCGACCGGCGCCGACCCGGTCCGCGTCCAGGGGCTGCAGGTGATCGTCAACTATCGGTGAGGCTCGCAAGAGGGCGAGGCACGTATGTATACCGCACAAGGCAAGATCGAACAGGACACGCTGCTGGATGACTACATGCCCCTGGTGCGTCGCCAGGCCCTGGCGCTGCAGGTACGCCTGCCGGCCAGCATCGAGCTGGACGACCTGATCCAGGCCGGCACCGTGGGCCTGCTGGAGGCCCTGGGGCGCTTCGACGCCGCCCAGGGGGCGAGCTTCGCGACCTTCGCCAGCCAGCGCATCCGCGGCGCCATGCTCGACGAGCTGCGCAGCCGCGACTGGCTGCCGCGCAGCGTGCGCCGCAATGCCCGAGCCGCGGACGAGGCGGCGCGTCGCCTGGAGCAGGAGCTGGGGCGTCCGGCCGAGGAGACCGAGATCGCCGCCGCCCTGGACATGGACCTGGAGGCCTATCGCCGGCTGCTCAGCGACACCAACAGCGGCCAGCTGCTGCCCTTCGAGGAGCTGATGGCCGAGGGCGGCGAGGGGCGCATGCTCGAGGGCGGCGCCCCCGAGACGCCCTTCGCGCAGCTGGTGGATCAGCAGCAGCGCGCTCGGCTGGTGGCGGCCATCGAGGCCCTGCCCGAACGCGAGAAGCTGCTGATGGGGCTCTACTACCAGGAAGAGCTCAACCTCAAGGAGATCGGCGCCGTGCTCGGCGTCACCGAGTCCCGGGTCTGCCAGCTGCACAGCCAGGCCGTGGGGCGGTTGCGCGGCAAGCTGCGCGATGCCTGAGGCGTGGGCGAGAAAGGCCTGCGCTCGACGATGTTTCGCTCCACGCCTGGCCATCTATAAAGCTTTCGGCCATCCAGGCCGATAACCACTCATTGTCCGTCGTCCTAGAGACAGGGAGCCCACATGAATCCGTCCACGCTGATCGGGATCCTGGCGAGTATCGTGCTGCTGGCGAGCGTGCTGCTGTTCACCGCCGAGTCGCCGCAGAGCTTCGTCAACCTGCCGGGGCTGGCCATCGTGCTGGCCGGCACCCTGGCCGCCACCTTCATCAGCTATCCGCTCAAGGAGGTGGTACGAGTGGTGCGCCTGGTGGGGCTGGTCTTCCGCCGCGAGAACACCTACACCCGCGACGACATCAAGGAGCTGGTCGACATGTCGCGGCTGTGGTTCAAGGGCGACGTGCGGGCCGTGGAGGCGGCCCTGGAGCAGACCCGCAACCCCTTCCTGCGCACCGGCATCCAGCTGGTCATCGCCAACACCAAGGAAGAGGAGATCTTCGACCTGCTGCGCTGGCGCATCGCCCGGCTCAAGGCCCGTGAACACGCCGAGGCGCAGATCTTCCGCACCATGGCCACCTACGCACCGGCCTTCGGCATGATCGGCACCCTGGTGGGGCTGGTGAACATGCTCGAGGTGATGGAGGCCGGCGACCTGAACGTCATCGGGCCGCGCATGGCGGTGGCGCTGCTGACTACCTTCTACGGGATCCTGCTGGCCAACCTGGTGTTCAAGCCCATCGCCGTGAAGCTCGAGCGCCGCACCGAGGAGCGCCTGATCGCCATGAACATGGTGCTCGAGGGCATCTCGCTGATCACCAAGCGGCGCCTGCCGTCGTTCATCGAGGAGACCCTGAACTCCTTCGTCGCCAACTACCACGACGAGATCCGCGATCCCCAGCGGCCGGGGGCGCGCGACGAGGAGGCCGGCCAGGGTGCTTGATCACGACACCCGCCAGGCGATCGCGCCTCCGGCCCAGGGGGAGGGCGACGGCGAGAGCTGGCTGATGAGCTACCTGGACGTGCTGACGCTGCTCATCACGCTGTTCGTGCTGCTGCTGTCCATGGCCAGCTACGGCCTGCCGGGGGAGCGGGAGGATGAGATCGTGTCGCCGGCGCGGCAGGCGGCCCTGGCGGTGGGTCAGGGGCTGAAGCCGCGCCACGAGGGCCTGCAGCCGCGCTTCCAGGGGCTCGGCATCGACGGCGTCAGCGTCGAGCACGGCGCGCGCGGGGTCACCCTGCGCATCGAGGAGCGCTTGCTCTTCGACAGCGGCCGGGCGCGCCTCACCGAGGGCGGCCACGGCGTCCTGGCGCGCCTGGCCGAGCGGCTCACCGGCGTCGAGGGCGAGATCTCGGTGGAGGGGCATACCGACAGCCTGCCCATTGCCACCTCCCGCTTCCCGTCCAACTGGGAGCTCTCCACCGGCCGCGCCAGCGCCGTGGTGCGCGCCCTGGCCGAGGCCGGGGTGGCCCGCGAGCGGCTGCGCGCCATCGGCTACGCGGACACCCGCCCCCTGGCCGCCAACGACAGCGCCGAGGGCCGAGCCGAGAACCGCCGCGTCGAGCTGCTGCTCAAGGCGCCCGCCGGCCGCGGCTGAGGCCGCCGGCTCAGGGCTCCTCGACCTCGAGCACATACTGGCCCGCGCCGATGGTGTTGCGGATCTGCTCGACCACCTGGTCGGGGAGCTCGGGGGAGTCCGGCGTGAACAGCCCGCTGCGGCGCAGGGCCTCGCGGGTGTCGACCTCGCGGCCCAGGTATTCCAGCAGCACCTTGGAGGCGCCGGGGCGCCGCCCCCGGCGCACCGGGCCGCCGGTCTGGATGCCGCGCATCCGGCGCACCCGCAGGTGGTAGTTGGGATAGAGGGTCAGCTGGGTCAGCGACATCTTCTGCAGGGCCTCGCATTCCATGATGTAGATGCGGTCGGCGAGGAAGAAGACGACGCCCTCGTACTTGTTGACCGTGTAGGTGCGCCCGCTGTCCAGGTCCCGGAGCACCTCGATGTTCTTCCAGTAGTAGTGCCCGTCGCGCTCGTAGATGGTCGCCAGCGAGCGAATCACCAGGCCGGCATGCCCGAACGAGAAGAAGTAGCGATAGTAGTAGCCGACGTAGCGCTCCAGGCTCTGGCTGTGGCGATAGAGCTCGTCGAGGTGCTGAAGCGGCAGGCTGATTGCCTGGTCCTGAACGGGGCGCCGGCGGACGTTCAGCAGCAGCTCGAACTGGCTGCTCTCGAGCATGATCTCGGCCTCGGTCACGCCGAAGAAGTCGCTGATGCGGCGCATGTTGTGCCGCGAGGGGCGGGAACTGCCGTTGAGGTACTTGTTGAACTGCTGACGATTGATGCCGAGCCGTCGGCAGACGTCGGCGATGGAGGGGTAGTGGCTGCACAGCAGCGACAGGTTGGCGGCGAGCTCGTTTGACATGGGGCCATTGCACATTGACGCGAAAATAGTGTCAAGTCGCGAACCCCGCGAAATTGTGATTCTGCATGAGCCTGCAAGGATAGTAAGGACCAAGCGTTATCCAACGTTCGTCCTACGCCAGACCCTGGAGCCATGCATGAGCGAACACCTCTCTCTGCCCCATGACATCGTCGAGATGCCGCATATCGAAATCCCGATGCCCGACGGCTGCCGCCTGGCCGCCCGGGTCTGGATGCCCAAGGGCGCCGAGGGCGCCCCGGTGCCGGCGATCCTCGAGTACCTGCCCTACCGCAAGAACGACATGACCCAGGAGCGGGATGGCTCCATGCAGCCCTACCTGGCCGGGCACGGCTATGCGGTGGTGCGCCTCGACCTGCGGGGCGCCGGCGACTCCGAGGGCCTGATGGAGGACGAGTACCTGCCCCAGGAGCTGCAGGACGGCTTCGACGCCATCGCCTGGATCGCCGATCAGCCCTGGTGCGACGGCAACGTCGGCATGATCGGCATCTCCTGGGGCGGCTTCAACGGCCTGCAGATCGCGGCCATGCGCCCCCCGGCCCTCAAGGCCATCGTCACCCTCTGCTCCACCGACGACCGCTACGCCGACGACGTGCACTACATGGGCGGCTGCCTGCTCGGCGAGCAGCTGTCCTGGGCCTCGATCATGTTCGGCCGCAACACCCTGCCGCCGGATCCCCGCAACGTCGGCGACCGCTGGCGCGACATGTGGAAGACCCGCCTCGGCGGCAGCGGCCTGTGGCTCAAGAACTGGCTGGAGCACCAGACCCGCGACGATTTCTGGAAGCATGGCTCGGTGTGCGAGGACTGGTCGGCGATCCAGATCCCGGTGTTCGCCGTGTCGGGGTGGGCCGACGGCTATTGCCGCAGCGTCTTCCGCCTGATGGAGAACCTGCAGGGGCCCAAGAAGGGCCTGGTCGGGCCCTGGGCGCATCGCTATCCGCACCTGGGCGAGCCGGGGCCGGCCATCGGCTTCCTGCAGGAGGAGCTGCGCTGGTGGGATCAGTGGCTCAAGGGCGTCGACACCGGGATCATGGACGAGCCGCCGCTGCAGCTCTACATGCAGGACAGCGTCGCCCCGGCCGGCTGGCACGCGCATCGCCCCGGGCGCTGGGTGGCCGAGCCCGGCTGGCCGTCCCCCCACGTCACCCGCACCGACTTCCGGCTCGGCGCCGACGGCCGCCTGTCCCGCGAGGCCGAGCTGCCCCATGGCAGCCTCAGCCATCGCTCGCCGCTGGACGTGGGCATGGGCTCGGGCAAGTGGTGCGGCTACTCCAAGCCGGGCGACGCCCCGGTCGACCAGCGGCGCGACGACGGCGGCAGCCTGTGCTTCGAGACGGCGCCCCTGGAGGCCCCGCTGGAGATCGCCGGCGACGCCAACCTGACCCTGGAGTTCTCGGTGGACCGGCCGGTGGCGCAGGTCGCCGCCCGCCTGGTGGACGTGGCCCCGGACGGGCGCAGCAACCGCGTCTCCTTCGGTGTGTTCAACCTCAACCACCGCGACGGCCACGAGGCGCCGGAGGTGCTGGTGCCCGGCGAACGCTATCGCGCCACGGTGCCCATGAAGCACGTCGCCCAGCGCTTCGCCGAGGGGCATCGCCTGCGCCTGGCGATCTCGACCAGCTACTTCCCGCTGATCTGGACGCCGCCGGAGCCGGTGACGCTGACCCTGCACACCGCCGGCTGCCACCTGGAGCTGCCGCTGCGCGCCCCGTCGCCGTTGGACGAGACGCTGACCGACTTCGCGCCGCCGGTCTCCGCGCCGCCGATCGCCAAGGAGGTGCACGAGGAGGCCGACGGCTTCTGGCGCATCACCGAGGATGCCGCCAGCGGCACCATGGAGATCCACCTGGCCGACGGCGGCGGGCACTTCACCCTCAAGGACAACGACCTGACGATCTACAAGCAGGGCTACGAGCGCTACCGCCTGACCCACGACGATCCGGCCTCCGTGGGCGGCGAGGTCGAGTGGGAATACCGCATGGAGCGGGATGACTGGTCGGTCCGCACTCACACCCATACCCAGCTGACCGCCGACAAGGACGACTTCATCGTCAAGGCGCGAATGACCGCCTGGGAAGGCGACGAGGTCGTGCACAGCGAGGAATGGGACGAGCGCATCCCCCGCCACCTGGTCTGATCGCGCCGGTTCGCGAATGTGACGAAGACCGACAAGTGAGCAACGCCGAAGGGGGCCTGGCCCCCTTCCGCCAACAACAACTCGAGGGAGTGGAAACATGAGCAAACTGACCACATCGCGTCGCGGCTTCCTGGCCATGACCGCCGCCATGGGCGCCGCCGGCATGCTGCCGGGCTTCACCCGCCTGGCCGGCGCGCAGGAGGGCGGCAAGGTGCTGCGCCTGCGGCTGGACAGCGACAACGACATCCTCGACCCCGGCTACATGAGCGGCGGCATCAACATCGAGGCCCAGAAGCAGTGCCTGCCCTTCCTGGCCGACTACGCCCGGGAAGGCGACAAGATCACCTGGCGCCCGACCTATTTCGTCAACCGCCTCGAGCAGCGCGACGCCACCCACATCGACTTCGAGCTGGCCGAGGGCCTGGTCTGGTCCAACGGCTACGGGCCGGTGCGCGCCTCGGACGTCAAGTTCTCCTTCGAGCGGATGAAGGACACCGACTGGGCGGGCTACTACGAGGCCCTCGACCACGTCGAGGTGACCGGCGAGCGCTCCGGCATCATCGTGCTGAGCAAGCCGTTCTCGCCGTTCATGATGGTCACCCTCTGCCACGGCCCCGGCGCCATCCTCTGCGAGCAGGCCGTCAAGGACGCCGGCGGCACCTTCACCACCGACTTCCCCGCCGTCTGCGGCCCCTACACCTACGAGGCCATTCCCGGCCAGCGCGCGACCTTCCGCGCCAACCCGGAGTGGACCGGTCCCAAGCCGGCCTTCGACCGGGTCGAGGCCAACGTCATCAGCGAGGTCAAGGCGGCGGAGCTGGCCTTCGAGGCCGGCGAGCTCGACTGCACCGAGGTGGGCGCCGACACCCTGGCCCGCTACAACGAGAACATGCCCGAGGGCGCGGCGATCACCGTCGCCGGCGAGCTCCAGTACATGTGGATGGGCATGAACACCGAGCACCCCAAGCTGCAGGACAAGACGGTGCGCCGCGCCCTCCAGCACGCGGTGGACGTGGACTCCATCCTCCAGGGCGCCTACTCGGGCACCACCACCAAGTCCCACGGCATCGTCTGCCCCGGCCTGCTCGGCCAGCGCCACGAGACCAGCTACTACCAGTACGATCCCGCCAAGGCGCGCCAGCTGCTGGCCGAGGCCGGCGTGTCCGGGCTCAACCTGACCCTGCGCACCCTCAACACCCAGGAGCGCATGCTGGCCGCCCAGATCATCCAGGCCAACCTGGCCGCGGTGGGCATCACCGTCACCGTGCTGCCGCAGGACAGCGGCCCCTTCTGGGAGATGGGCCAGGAGAGCAAGGGCGACACCTGGCAGGACCTCGAGCTGTGGCTGATGCGCTTCGGCACCACCCCGGACCCCTACGAGGCGACCTCCTGGTTCACCTCCGACCAGGTCGGCGTCTGGAACTGGGAGCGCTGGACCAGCGAGGAGTACGACCGGCTCTACAAGGAAGGCGTCGCCGAGACCGACGAGGCCAGGCGCCGCGAGATCTACCTGCGCATGCAGGAGATCATGGAGGAGACCGGCGCCTACGTGTGGATCAACCACGAGCCGGAGGCCTTCGCCCACCGCCAGGAGGTGGTGGTCAACGCCGCGCCCTCCGGCGAGCTGAACTACCGCCGCTTCGAGCAGGCCTGAGCCCTGCCCGCCCCGCCCTGACGGGCGGGGTGCCTTCCGCCGTACCCGCAACGAGGAGCTTCGCTCGATGCTCACCTATCTCATGAAACGGCTGGGGCTGGCCGTGGCGGTGATCTGCGCCGTCGTGGTGGTGCTGTTCTCGCTACTGCACCTGATCCCCGGCGACCCGGCGACCATCGCCCTGGGGCCCCGGGCGACGCCGGAGGCCATCGCCCGCTATGCCGCCAAGATGCATCTCGACGAGCCCGTCTGGATGCAGTTCCTGATCTATATCCAGAACGCCGTCCAGGGCGATCTCGGGGTCGACGTCTTTTCCGACCGGCCGGTCGCGGCCATCGTCGGCGAGCGGCTGGGCTTCACCCTGGCCCTGATCACCACCGGCCTGGGCTGGGCCATCCTGCTGGGCGTGCCGCTCGGCTGCCTGGCGGCGGTGCGCCCGAACTCCTGGCTCGACCGCATCACCGGGGTGCTGTCGGTGGGCACCATCGCCGTGCCTTCCTTCCTGGTCTCCATCTGGGCGCTGCTGATCTTCGCCGTGACGCTCAAGTGGCTGCCCGCCATCGGCGCGGGGGAGCCCGGCGACACCCTGGACCAGCTCACGCACCTGGTGCTGCCGGCCTTCGCCATCGGCCTGAGCTGGGTCGGCTACCTGGCACGCATGGTGCGCGCCTCGATGCTCGAGGTCATGGGCGAGAACTACATCCGCTCGGCCCGGGCCTTCGGCCTGACGCCGCGCAAGGTGGTCTACGGCTATGCCCTGCGCGTGGCGATCCTGCCCACCATCACCCTGATCGGCATGGGCTTCGGCGGCCTGATCTCCTCGGCGGTGTTTGCCGAGATCATCTTCGCCCGCCCGGGGATCGGCAAGCTGATCTTCGACGCCGTCATGGCGCGCAACTTCCCCATCGTTCAGGGCGCGGTGCTGGTGGCGACATCGCTGTACATCATCATCGTGCTGATCTCCGACCTGCTCATTGCCTGGAGTGATCCCCGTGTCCGAGAAAATTTCTGATCCCGAAGCCGAAACCGGCGAGCCGATTCTCGATTCCTCGGGCCTGCCGGATCATGTCGATGAGGCCATGCGCGAGTCCGCGGCCCGCGAGCGGCGCGAGAAGCTGCGCCAGTTCATGACCAGCTGGCAGGGGATGACCGGCCTGATCCTGGTGGTGCTGTTCTTCGCCAGCGCCATCTTCGCGCCCTGGATCGCCCCCTACGACCCCAATGCCCTGGACGTGCCGGCGCGCCTGTCGGGGCCGACCCTCGAGCACCTGGCGGGCACCGACCAGCTCGGCCGCGACACCTTCTCGCGCCTGCTGTTCGGCGGCCAGGTCGCCCTGAAGATCGCCGCCATCGGCGTCTCGGTGGCGCTGGGCGTGGGGCTGCTGCTGGGCATGCTGGCGGGCTATGGGCCGCGCTGGCTCGACCACCTGCTGCTGTTCGTGTTCGATACCGTGCGCGCCTTCCCGACCATCGTGCTGGCGCTGGCCACGGTGGCGCTGACCGGCCCCAGCCTGGAGCTGGTGCTGGCGATCATCATCATCACCTCGATTCCCCAGTACGCGCGGATGGCGCGCACGGCGACGCTGACCCTGAAGAACACCGACTTCATCCTCGCCGAGCGCTCGCTGGGCGCCAGCATGGGCCGGGTGCTCTGGCACCACGTCATGCCCAACGTGGTCGGCCCGCTGCTGATCCTGGCCGCCATGGAAGTGCCGGTGGTGGTGACCGTGGAGGCGGGCCTCAGTTTCCTCGGCCTGGGCGTCCTGCCGCCCACCGCCAGCTGGGGCACCATCCTCAACGAGGGCTACCTGGTGATCCGCGACAACCCCTGGATGGTCATCGCCGGCGGCATCCCGCTGATCCTGACGACGCTGGGCTTCACCTTCCTGGGTGAGTCCCTCCGCGACATCTTCGACCCGCGCATGGGCAAAGGACGCTGAGACATGGACACCCTACTCGATATCCGCAATCTCTCGGTCGACTTCCGCACCCCCCGCGGTCGCGTCCAGGCGCTGCGCGACGTCAGCTTCGGCGTGCGTCGCAACCGCATCATCGGCGTGGTCGGGGAGTCCGGCTCGGGCAAGAGCACCGTGCTGTGGTCGATCCTCGGCCTGCTGGCCGGCAACGCCGAGGTCACCGGCGGCGAGATCCGCTTCGGCGATCGCGACATGCTGAACCTGGGCGAGACGGATCTGCGCGCCGCCCGGGGCGAGGACGTCTCGGTGGTCTTCCAGGACCCGATGACCTCGCAGATCCCGGTGCTGACCTACGGTCGGCAGATGCGCGACATCCTCTACCGCCGCCCCAACCTGCCGGCCAGCGAGAAGCGCCGCCTGGCGGTGGAGATGATGCAGAAGGTCGGCATCCCCGACCCCGAGACCCGCGTCGACCAGTATCCTCACCAGTTCTCGGGCGGGATGCGCCAGCGCGCGGGCATCGCCATGGCGCTGCTGACCGGCCCCCAGCTGCTGCTCGCCGACGAGCCGACCACGGCTCTCGACGTGACCATGGAGGCGCAGATCATCCACCTGCTGCAGGAGCTGCAGCAGGAGCTCGAGGCCACCGTGGTGGTGGTCTCGCACAACCTGGGGCTGATCGCCGAGCTGTGCGACGACGTCGTGGTGATGTACGCCGGCGAGGTGGTCGAGGCCGGCGAGGTGCGCGACATCTTCCATTCGCCCCGGCATCCCTACACCCGGGCCCTGCTCGAGTGCGACCCGGCGCGGATCCAGACCGGCTCGGGCAAGCTGCCGGTCATCCCCGGGGACATCCCCGACCTGATCCATCCCCCCAGGGGCTGCATCTTCGCCTCGCGCTGCCATCAGGCGGTGGCGGCCTGCCGCGAGGTCACGCCGCCCCTGGCGGCGCGCGGCGACGCCGGCTTCGCCCGCTGTCACCTGCTCGAGGGCGAGCATCGCAATCCCGCCTGGCCGCCGCCGGCCGACGTGCCCACCGTGGAGATCGCCGCGGACGGCGGCGCGCAGAAGCGCATCTCGCCGGAGCCGCTGCTGGACGTCGAGGACCTGCGGGTGCGCTTCCCCACCATGGGCCCGCTGCGCGCCAAGCTGAAGGGCGTCGAGGACCCCTTCGTCGATGCCGTGCTCGACGTCTCCCTGTCGGTGCGTCCCGGCGAGACCGTGGGCCTGGTGGGCGAGAGCGGCTCCGGCAAGACCACCCTGGGCCGGGCCGTGCTCAACATGGTGGAGTCCCAGGGCGGCTCGGTGCGCTACGAGGGCGGGGAGATCCGCAACCTGGCCGAGCGGCGCTTCAAGTCGCTGCGCCGCGACATGGCGATGATGTTCCAGGACCCGGTCGGCTCGCTCAGCCCCCGCAAGTCCGTGCGCGCCCTGATCACCGAGCCCTTCCAGATCCATGGCGTGAAGGGCGTCGACCTCGACCGCGAGGCCGAGCGCCTGGCCGACATGGTGCGCCTGCCGCGCGCCTTCCTGTCGCGCTATCCCCATGAGCTGTCGGGGGGCCAGGCCCGCCGGGTGGGCGTGGCCCGGGCGCTGGCGCTGAACCCCAAGGTGATCATCGCCGACGAGCCCACCGCCGGGCTGGACGTCTCGGTGCAGGGCGAGATCCTCAACCTGATGGCCGACCTGCAGGCCGAGCACGGCCTGGGCTATCTGATCATCACCCACAACCTGCCGGTGGTGCGCCATATCAGCGATCGCCTGGCGATCATGTACCTGGGGCGCATCGTCGAGCAGGGCGATGCCGAGCAGATCTTCGATCAGCCGGCGCACCCCTACACCCGGGCGCTGGTGGACGGCGTGCCCCAGCCCGACCCGGATCGGCGGCGCGCCCATGTGTCGATCTCCGGCGAGGTGCCGAGCCTGCTGAACCGCCCTGCGGGCTGCGACTTCGCCACGCGCTGCCCGCATGCCCGGGAGCGCTGTCGCCAGGAGAAGCCCGAGCACGTCACCCAGCCGGACGGGCGCCAGCACGCCTGCCTGTTCCCCCTGCGCTAGCCCCTGGCGGCGACGCCGTTCCCTCGCCCCTCCGGCCCCCGGCCGGAGGGGCGAGGTGCGTCATGCCGGCTGGTCGATCCGCTGGGCGTCGTACCAGGCCAGGAAGTCCGCCTCGAGCAGCGGCCGCGCGAACAGGTAGCCCTGGCCGATGCCGCAGCCCATCTCGCGGAGCCGCTGCGCCTGCTCCAGGGTCTCGATCCCTTCCGCGACCACCTCGAAGCCCAGGCCGTGGGCCAGGCGGGTGATGGTGCAGGCCAGCTGGCGCGCCGCGGGGTCGCCCTGCAGGTCGGTGACGAAGGCGCGGTCGATCTTGAGCACGCTCAGCGGCAGGGTCTTCAGGTAAGCCAGCGAGGAGTGGCCGGTGCCGAAGTCGTCCACGGCGATGGCGATGCCCGCCGCCGCCAGCGCCTGGAGCTGGCGGCGAGCCTCGTTGAGGTCGGCCATCAGCCCGGATTCGGTGACCTCGATGCTCAGGCTGTGGGGCGGCAGCCCGTGTTGGGCCAGTCGGCGCAGCAAGGTGGCGGCGAAGTCCGGGGTGCACAGCTGGCGGGCGGCGACGTTCACCGCCAGGGAGAAGTCCTCGGCCACCCGGCCGTCGGTCCGCCAGGCGACCAGGCGCTGCATGGCGGTCTCGAGCACCCAGTCGCCGATCTCCAGGATGTCGATGGTCGCCTCGGCGAGGGGGATGAAGCGCCCCGGCGAGACGTCGCCGTGGCGCGGATGGCGCCAGCGCAGCAGCACCTCGGCGCCCAGCGGATGGCGCTCGGCGAGCCACAGCTTGGGCTGGTAGGCGAGCCGCAGCTCGCCGCGCCCGGCGGCGCCGCGCAGGTCGTGCTGGAGTTCCAGTCGCTCGCGCTGCCGGGCCTCCAGGGAGGGGGTGTGGCAGCGAATCGGCGGCGTCGCCTGGGCGTCCGGCAGCGCCAGGGCGGCCATGTGCACCAGCCGCTGCGGGGCGCTGTCCCGGGCCCGGCCGATGCCGATCCGGGCGCGGCTGGTGAGGCGCCGCTCGTCGACCGGCTGGGGGCGGCCGAGCCGCGCCAGCAGGTGGCCGGCCAGGGCCTCCAGGGCGTCCGGGTTCGCCGGGGCCGGCAGGATCACCAGCAGGTCGTTGCCGCCCCACAGGCCGAGCATGGCCGCCTCGGGCAGCATCGGGGTCAGGGCGTCGGCCAGGCGCTGCAGCAGTCGCTCGGCGACGTCGTGGCCGTGCAGGCGCATGATGTCGGGCAGGTCGTCGAGGACGATGAACAGCGCCCCGGCCTCGTGGCCGGCCTCCCGCCACGCCTCGAGGCGCTGCAGCAGGGCCCGCCGGTTGGGCAGCCCGGTCAGCGGGTCGGTCATCGAGAGGCGCTCGAGCTCGCGGGTGCGCGCCTCGGCCAGCCCCTCGAGCTCGGCGGCCTGCTCGCGCCGCTCGGCGAGCCGCTGCTCCACGCGCAGCACATTGCGGATGCGCTGCATCGCCTCCTCGTGATCGAAGGGCTTGGTCAGGAAGTCGCGCACGCCGGCCGCCAGGGCGCGCCGGCGGGTGGCGTCGTCGACCTGGGCGGTGAGCACGATCGTCGCCGGCGCCTGCTCGCCGAAGGCGTCCTGCAGCTGCTCGAGCACCGCATAGCCGTCCAGGTGGGGCATGCGGATATCCAGCAGGATCAGGTCGGGCAGCCGGGTCCGGCAGTGCCCCAGCACCTGGCGGGCGTCGTCCAGGCAGGTCAGGTCGGTGTAGCCGTGGTCCTCCAGCAGGTCGCCGAGCAACTCGAGGTTGACCGGGTTGTCGTCGACCACCAGCAGGCGCTTGTGGGTCAGGTCCGTGTCGGGCATGCCCGCTCCTCAGGCGTTCTCGGGGCGGCCAGGCAGCGCGCCAGGGCCGCGAAGAGGTCATCGAAGGCGACCGGCTTGACCAGATAGTCGTCGAAGCCGGCCTCGCGCCCGCGGCGCACGTCGTCGTGCATGGCGTTGGCCGACAGCGCGATCACCGGCAGCCGCCTCAGCGGCGGTTCCGCGCGCAGGCGCGCCAGCGCCTCGAAGCCGTCCATGCCCGGCAGGTTCAGATCCATCAGCACCAGGTCCGGGGGGTGGCGGCGGATCCGCTCGAGAGCCTGCTCGGCGCCGGGCGCCAGCTCCAGGATCAGGCCGTCGCGCTCCTCGAAGGCCTCGCTCATCAGCCGCCGGTTGGCCGGGTTGTCCTCCACGTAGAGCACCCGGGCGCGCAGCTCGACGGCGGGGGCGGCGGCCGAGGCGGCCGGCGGCGGCGCGGCGGGCGCGGCGGCGGGCAGGCCGAACCAGAAGTGGCTGCCCTCGCCGGGGCGGCTCGCCACCTCGAGGCGGCCGCCCATGTGCTCGACCAGCTGGCGGGTGATGGCCAGGCCGATGCCGGTGCCCTCCACCGGGCCGTGCTCGGCGTCCAGCCGCTGGAAGGGCTGGAAGAGCTCGCTGCGGCGAGCCTCGGGAATCCCGGGGCCGGTGTCGCGGACGCCGATGCGCCAGGCGTCGCCGCGGCGCTCGATGGCCAGGCGCGCCTCGCCGCCGGGCCGGTTGTACTTGATGGCGTTGGACAGCAGGTTCAGCAGCACCTGCTTGAGGCGGGTGTAGTCGCCTTCCACCGTCGCCCCGGCGGCCAGCTCCGCGGTCAGCCGGACCTCGAGGTCCCGAGCCTGGGGCTGCATGGCCTCCAGGGCGTCCTCGGCCACCTCGCCGAGGTCGACCCGCTCCCGCGACAGCGGCAGCCGGCCGGCCTCGATGCGGGCCAGGTCGAGGATGTCGTCGATCAGCCGCAGCAGGTGCCGGCCGCTCTTGTCGATCTGCTCGACCTGGCGGCGCTGACGCGCGTCCAGCGGATGGCGACGGCTGCCGGCCAGCAGCTGGGAGAAACCGAGCACGGCGTTGAGCGGCGTGCGCAGTTCGTGGCTCATCGCCGACAGGAAGTCGCTCTTGGCCTGGCTGGCCCGCTGGGCCTCGTCCCGGGCGCGGGCCAGGGCCTCCAGCACGCTCTCGCGCTCGGCCATCCGCCGATAGAGGTTGATCAGCAGCGCGCAGGTGGCGGTGAAGGGGCGCAGCCACTCGAGCAGCTCGTCGTCGTAGGCGCGGCGGCCGTTGGCGATGGCGTACATGCCGATCAGGGTCTCGCCGTCGTGGATCGGCACGCCCAGGTAGTTGTGCAGCGCGGGGTGGCCCGATGGCAGGCCGCCGCGGTGGGGGTGCCCGGCCAGGTCCTCGGTCATCACCACCTCGCCGTGGGCGAAGACGCGCCCCAGCAGGGTGTCGGGGGAGGTCAGCATCATGTCGCCGCTGCGCAGCCGCTCCATCAGGCAGCGCGACTCCTCGCTCCAGGACAGGTCGGTGATGGCGTGGATCTTCAGCGCCGGGGCCCCGGCCTGCTCGATGACCTCGCCGATCAGCGCATAGTCGCTCTCGGTGAGCTCGCGCAGGGCTTCCATCAGGAAGGTCCACAGCCGGTGGCCGGACATCAGCGCCTGGTAGTCGGTGATGCCCTGGTGGAGCACCCGCAGCAGGGCGGCCTGGCGCCGGGTCTGGGTGTTGTCGTGGGCGACCCCCACCACCCCGTCGATGCGGCCGTCGGCCTCGCGCAGCGGCGCCAGGGTCAGGTCGTGATGGCGCCCGGGGCGCAGCGACAGCCCCAGGCACTGGGGCCGGCCCTCGGCCACCACCCGGCGCTCGGCGGCGTCGATCGCGTCGCGGGCCCGGGGGTCGAGGCGGGTCAGGGCGTCGCTGTCGTCGGGCCGCTTCATCAGCGAGTCGAAGGCCTGGTTGATCGCCAGGTAGCGGCCGTCGCCGCTGCGGGCATAGATGGGGTCGTGGCTGCCGTCGAGCACCGCTCGGAGCAGCTGCCGCTCGCGCAGCGCCGCCTCGCGGGCGGCGCGGATCTCGCTGAGGTCGGTGAGGATGCCGATGAACTCGTCGATGCGGCCCGCCTCGTCGCGCAGGGCGCTGACCGCCAGGTGGACCGGCACCGGGTGGCCGTCGCGGTGGCGTGCCTCGACCTCCCGCCCCTGGCCGATGATCCGCGGCGTCCCGCCGGCCAGGAAGCGCCGCAGGTAGCCGTCGTGCTCCCGGGCCACGGCCTCCGGCATCAGCCGATTGACGTTGTGGCCGAGCAGCTCCTCGCGGGCATAGCCCAGCAGCAGCAGGGCATAGGGGTTGGCGTCCAGCACGATGCCGTCGCCGTCGATGCGCAGGATGCCGGTCGCCGATTCCCGCAGGATCGCCTCCAGGCGCCGCGTGGAGCGCTCCAGGCGTTGCGCCTGCTCGCGGGCGCGCAGCAGGGCCTCGGCCTGGCTCGCCAGCAGGGCCAGGCGGCGGCGTCCCCGGGCGTCGAGGACGCCGGCCACGCACAGCGCACCGGTCGGCGTCGCGCCGTCGGGGCACAGGGGGTGAGCGGCGAGGCCCCCCGCCGTCTCGTCCGCCAGCGGCGTCGCTGCGTCCAGCACCCGGGCACAGAACGCCAGCGCCGCCGGGGAGGGCGCGCCGGCGACGGCCAGCGTCCGGGGCGTGCCCTCGCGGTCGACGCGGGCCAGCAGCGCCATCGGCACCGCGAGGAGCTCGCGGGCCAGGCGGGCGACGCCCTCCAGGCCGTCGCCGGCGGGCGCCATGTCGGGGGAGTCGGGTGGCTGCATCCTGCCTCCGGGGAGCGCGGCCCTCGGGACGAGGCGCCGTACATTGCCCGGGTTATCGGCCGCTCGAGGCAGGACTTGACCCGTGCCGATGCTTAGTCATGTTCTTTGGCTATCAGAATCATCATTGTGTTCAATTTTAGCTATCAATGGGGCGCGGTTATGCTCGTTTGCGTCTTCACCCATCACCCAACGCAACGAGGATCGCAACGCCATGTCCCTGCTCAACACCGAAATCAAGCCGTTCAACGCCACCGCCTATCACAACGGCGACTTCATCGAGGTCAGCGACGAGAGCCTCAAGGGCCAGTGGAGCGTGTTCTTCTTCTACCCGGCCGACTTCACCTTCGTCTGTCCCACCGAGCTGGGCGACCTGGCCGACAAGTACGAGGAGTTCCGGGAGCTGGGCGTCGAGATCTACGGCGTCTCCACCGACACCCACTTCACCCACAAGGCCTGGCACGACAGCTCCGAGACCATCGGCAAGCTCCAGTATCCGATGCTGGCCGACCCGACCCATGTCGTGTCGCGCAACTTCGAGGTGCTGATCGAGGAAGAGGGCGTCGCCGACCGCGGCACCTTCGTGGTCGACCCGGACGGCCGGATCCAGATCATCGAGCTCAACGCCGGCAACATCGGCCGCAACGCCGAGGAACTGCTGCGCAAGGTCAAGGCCGCCCAGTACGTCCGTGCCAACCCCAACGAGGTCTGCCCGGCCAAGTGGAAAGAAGGCGAGGAGACGCTGGCGCCGTCGCTGGATCTGGTCGGCAAGATCTAACTGACTGCCGATTCGCGCATCCCTGACGGATCGCCGATCTTCAGCGGGAGTCGAAGGCTCCCGCCCCCGTTACCCCGCCGAGGCGCTGCGCCTCGATCGCCCAGCCAGTCGCGCAAGCGAGATCGGGGCGACGTCCCGGCGGGGCCTGATTCCGATTCTGCCGACATGGCTTCCGGGTGCGAGTCCATCGCGACCCGTACGGGGAAGTCCTTCGAGTCACTCATCACAAGGATTACTGCCGTTATGCTGGACGACTCTCTGAAGCAACAGCTGAAAGCCTATCTCGGCAAGGTCACCCACCCCTTCGAGCTGGTCGCCACCCTGGATGATGGCGACAAGTCCAGGGAGCTCCACGCCCTGCTCGACGAGATCGCCGGGCTCAGCGACCAGATCACCCTGTCCACCGAGGGCCACGACCGGCGCGCGCCGTCCTTCGCCCTGCATCGCGGCGGCGAGCCCACCGGCGTGGTGTTCGCCGGCATCCCCATGGGCCACGAGTTCACCTCCCTGGTGCTGGCGCTGCTGCAGGTGGGCGGTCATCCGCCCAGGGCCAGCGACGCGGTCATCGAGCAGATCCGCTCCCTCGACGCCGACCTGCACTTCGAGACCTACTTCTCGCTGTCCTGCCAGAACTGCCCGGACGTGGTCCAGGCGCTGAACCTGATGGCGATCCTCAACCCGCGCATCTCCCACGACGCCATCGACGGCGCCCTGTTCCGCGACGAGGTCGAGGCCCGCGAGGTGATGTCGGTGCCGAGCGTGTTCGTCAATGGCGAGCCCTTCGACCAGGGCCGCATGAGCCTCGAGCAGATCCTGGCCAGGGTCGACACCGGCGCCGCCGAGCGCGAGGCCGCCAGGCTCAGCGAGAAGGACGCCTTCGATACCCTGATGATCGGCGGCGGCCCGGCCGGCGCCGCGGCGGCGGTCTACGCGGCGCGCAAGGGCATCCGCACCGGCGTGGCCGCCGAGCGCTTCGGCGGCCAGGTGCTGGACACCCTGTCGATCGAGAACCTGATCTCGGTGCCGCACACCGAAGGGCCCAGGCTCGCCGCGGCACTGGAGGAGCACGTCAAGGAATACGACGTCGACATCATGAACCTGCAGCGTGCCGTAGCGCTGGTGCCGGGCGAGGCCGGCGGCGAGCACGAGGTGCGCTTCGAATCCGGCGCCCGCCTCCGGAGCAAGACCCTGGTGCTGGCCACCGGCGCCCGCTGGCGCGAGATGAACGTGCCGGGCGAGGCCGAGTACCGCAACAAGGGCGTGGCCTACTGCCCGCACTGCGACGGCCCGCTGTTCAAGGGCAAGCGCGTGGCGGTGATCGGCGGCGGCAACTCCGGCGTCGAGGCGGCCATCGACCTGGCCGGCATCGTCGGCGAGGTCACGCTGATCGAGTTCATGGACGAACTGCGCGCCGACGAGGTGCTGCAGAAGAAGCTCGCCAGCCTGCCCAACGTCGAAGTGATCAAGGGCGCGCGCACCACCGAGGTCAACGGCGACGGCAACCGCGTCACCGGCCTGACCTACGAGGAGCGCGCCTCCGGGGAACTGCGCGAGCTGGCCCTCGAGGGCGTCTTCGTGCAGATCGGTCTGGTACCCAACACCGAGTGGCTGAAGGACTCGCCCATCGAGCTCTCCGAGCGCGGCGAGATCGTGGTCGACGAGCGCGGCATGACCTCGGTGCCCGGCATCTTCGCCGCCGGCGACGTCACCACCGTGCCCTACAAGCAGATCGTCATCGCCATGGGCGAGGGCTCCAAGGCCGCCCTGGGCGCCTTCGATCACCTGATCCGCAGCTGATCGCCCCGCGGTTCATGCAGGACGCCCTCGCCGCTTTGCGGCGGGGGCGTCCTGCGTTGGGCGGGAGAATAACGGCGAGGGCTCAGCCTGCGCGGCAGAGCGTCTCCATGCGGGTCAGCGCCGCGTCGGCGCCGTCCAGGCTGAAGACCAGGAACCAGTGGTCGTCCTCGGCGCGATGGAGGCGCAGGCGCAGCGTCTCGCCGCCGCGCATCTCGTCGAGCACCTCGTCGGTGTCGGGCAGCACCAGGCGCGCGTAGAAGCCGCTGTTGCCGCGCTCGGTGATGAACTCGGCCCGGCCCTGGTGGACCCAGCCCTCATCGATCAGCAGGTCCACCGGCACCCGGTTGACGGTGCCGGTCTCGGCCTGGACCTCGTCGAGCTCGACGCGCAGCTCGAGCCAGGGGCGATCGCAGGCGTCCGGCGTGGCGTTGACGCTGAACACGCTGTCGCTATAGCTGTGCTGCTCGATGGCGCGCACGTGGCGTTCGTTCCCCAGCCGCAGCACCAGCGAGTGCCAGTCGCCGTGGGCCCGGGCGTCGTCGACGTTGAAGGTTTCGGCTGCTGCCGGGGCGGCGAGGGTCATGCCCATCAGCGCGCTTAGCGAGAGAGGCATCAGGCAAGAGAGGAAGGGGCGTGAGGAGAACATGCGGGCATCCATGACCGTGGCGTCGGGAGACTAGCACGCGGTGTCGAAGCTGTCGGCCTTACGAGGCCTGTGAGGCGTCCTCGATATTCAGCAGCTGGACCAGCTCGGCGCGCTGCTGGCCCAGCAGATCGGCGAGGGTGTAGCGGTCGAGCACCGACAGGAAGGCCGCCAGGGCCTCGCCGAGGATCGGCTTCAGCCGGCAGGCGGGGGTGATGGTGCAGGCGTTGCCGTCGCGGAAGCATTCCACCAGGCCGAGGTCGGGCTCGGTGTCGCGCACCAGCCCGCCCAGCGAGATCTCGGCGGGCGCCCGCTTCAGCCGCAGGCCGCCGTGCTTGCCGCGGGTGGCGGTCAGGTAGCCGAGCCGATTGAGCTCCTGCACCACCTTCATCAGATGGTTGCGCGAGATGGCGAAGCGCTCGGCGATCTCCGAGATGGTCGCGCGCTCCTCGTCCTGTCCCTTCACGGCCAGATAGATCAGCACGCGTAGCGAGTAGTCGGTGAATCGGGTCAGGCGCATGGGGTCTCCGGACGCGGCGGGAAGCGGTCTTCATTCTATCACGGCGAGGGCGGGCTCCCGGCACGTCGCGTCGCCGCGGCGTTTCGCCGCGATCGGCGGCGGTGAATTGACCGGCATCAAGCCGGCGCCGGGTGGTACCCGTGGGGCCGCGGGCGGGCTGGCATAATATGGGCAGCGTTCATGGAGGTCCGATCATGCCCCAGCCACAGCCGTTCATCCGCCCCCTCGTCGAGAAGTACGACCGCCCCGGGCCGCGCTATACCTCCTATCCCACGGCGCCGCAGTTCCATGCCGCCTTCGCCGAGGACGATTATCGGGCCCAGGCCGCCCAGAGCCATCGCGTCGCCGCGCCCAAGCCGCTGTCGGCCTACGTGCACGTCCCCTTCTGCGAAAGCCTCTGCTATTACTGCGCTTGCCACAAGATCGTCACCCATCGCCGCGAGCGGGCGGCCGAGTATCTCGCCCTGCTGAAGCGCGAGATCGGTCTCCAGGCCGAACTCTTCGATAGTGAGCGCACGCTTGCCCAGCTGCACCTGGGTGGCGGCACGCCGACCTATCTGAACACTGCCCAGCTCGGTGAGCTGATGGAGGCCCTGGCGGCGGGCTTTCGCTTCGCGCCCCCCGAGGCCCGGGAGTTTTCCCTGGAGGTCGACCCGCGTACCGTCACCCCGTCGCAGCTGCATGAGCTGCGTGCGCTGGGCTTCAATCGCCTGAGCTTCGGCGTTCAGGACTTCGACCCCGAGGTGCAGGCGGCGGTCAACCGCGTCCAGGGCGAGGCCGAGGTGGCCGCCTTGATGACGGCCGCCCGGGACGCCGGCTTCCACTCGGTGAGCGTCGATCTGATCTACGGCCTGCCACGCCAGACCGTGGCCAGCTTCGCGGCCACCCTGGACAAGATCGTCGCCCTGCGGCCGGATCGCATCGCCACCTACAGCTATGCCCATCTGCCCGAGCGCTTCAAGGCCCAGCGGCTGATCCGCGACGAGGACATGCCGCCGCCCGAGCGCAAGCTCGAGCTACTGGAGCTGACCATCCATCGCCTGACCGACGCCGGCTACGTCTACATCGGCATGGACCACTTCGCGCTGCCCGACGACGAACTGGTCCGGGCCCAGCGCGAAGGTACCCTGCAGCGCAACTTCCAGGGCTACTCCACCCACGCCGACTGCGATCTGATCGGGCTTGGCGTCAGCGCCATCGGCGAGGTCGGAGACGGCTACAGCCAGAACGTCAAGGAGATCGCCGCCTATCGCGAGCGCCTCGAGGCCGGGCGGCTGCCGGTGCTGCGCGGCTACCGGCTCGACGACGAGGATCGCCTGCGCCGCGACGTCATCCACGCCCTGATGTGCCATGGTCGCGTGGACGTCGATGCCATCGAGGCGCGTCACGGCATCGACTTCGCCGGCCACTTCGACGATGCCCTGAAGGCCCTGGCGCCGATGCGTGACGATGGCCTGATCACGCTGGGCGAGCGCCGCCTCGAGGTGCGCCCGGCCGGCCGTCTGATGTTGCGCAACCTGGCCATGGTCTTCGATGCCTACCTGGACGGCGACAAGGTGCGCTACTCCCGGACCGTCTAGGCGTGGTCCCAGGGGAGCGTGATCGCCCTGTCACCCCGGTACGAGTTTCCTGCCGTCTGCCAGGCAGCCGTTTGCCTGATTCCCTCGTCGCGATAATCAGCGGCCCTTCCGATGGTGAAGCCTGCGTTCTGTGACGATGCTTAGCTTGCGTGTAACAAAATGTTGTATGGCGTTATGTCGCGTCGACGGCGAGGGCCGGCGGCGGGGGAGGGCGAGATGCAAGGGTTCAAGTTGGCTGCCCTGGTCGTCGCCGTGGGCTGTCTGTCAGCCGCCGGCGTACAGGCGCAGTCGGGAGTCGAGGGTTCCGGGGGCAGCACGCTCTCGGAAGACGAGATGGCGAGGGTCGCCAACGATCAACTGACCGAGCCGGCCGGGTCGGGGAGCCTGACCGATGCCGAGATTGACGCGTTGCTCGAGGACCTGCCGGCGCCGGCCGCCGGGGGCGGCGGTGGTGGCTGCGGCGGTGGGCTGCTGGACGGATGCGACGGCACCTTCCTGCCCCTGATTGCCGCCGTGCCGAGCGAGGAGGTCATTCCCGCGCCGACTGTGCCCACCACGCCCACTGGCGCACCCACCACACCAACGAATGGTAACGATGGCGGCGGCGATGGCGGTAATGGTGGCGGGGGTGACGGCGGCGGTAATGGCGGCGGCGGTGACGGCGGCGGTAATGGTGGCGGCGGCGGCGGCGGTGGTTCCGGCGGCGGCGGTG